>CBDTTY010000125.1:0-5937 GCA_965363875.1 uncultured Anaerolineales bacterium | reverse complement strand
TTCGATGAACTGACGCTCGTAACCCCGATCTATGGCGGCATGAGCTATGCCCGCCTTGAGCCCTCAGGATTACAGTGGCCCTGTCCGAGCGAAACACATCCGGGCACGCCCATCCTTCATGTGGGTTCATTCGCGAGGGGTCAAGGTAAATTCCACGCCATCGAAGCTCGAGACCCTGCAGAGCTGACAGACGAGGAATACCCCCTCACACTCACCACCGGACGAGTCCTATATCACTATCACTCGGGAACCATGACCCGCCGCAGCGCGCCACTCCACTGGCGTGAACCAAGAGGGTACGCCGAAATCAACCCCCAGGACGCTGAGGCCATCGGCCTCAAGGACGGCTTTGCCGTAATCATCCACAGCCGGCGAGGGACGGTCCGCACGAAGACGAAGATCTCGGAAGAGGTTCCCCCGGGCACGGTTTTCCTGGCGTTCCACTGGCGTGAAGCGCCTGCTAACCGCCTTACCCAGGATCACACCCTGGACCCGATCGCCAAGATACCCGAATACAAGATCTCCGCCATCCGCCTGGAGAATCCCCGCGCCCGCTGAGCGATGCGCGCACAGAGCTTTCACTTCAAAAGTTAGCGTTGGTGGAAATGACGCCGCGCGCGTTAACTGGCCGCGTCGGCGGGTTTACCCGATTCGTACCCGAGACGATCAGGCCGAGTGTAAACCCTCATCGTTCCCTGACGGACGTAACCGATCAGCGTAATGCCCCATGCACGCGCCATGGCAATAGACAACGACGTCGGCGAGTTGCGAGAGGCGATGATCGGGCAGCCCATCTTTGCCCCCTTGCGTAACATTTCGGACGAAATCCGACCTGTCGCCAGAAGTGCCAGCCCCTCGGTTGCGATGCCCTGCAGCAAACATGAACCCCGCAGCTTATCCAGCGTGTTGTGACGACCGACATCCTCCGCCAGAGCGATGATTTTCTCGCCATCGGTCAGACCGGAAGCATGCACACCTCGCGCTCGGGCATGTAGGCCGTCGGGAATGTGCAATTGGCGAAAGAGGGCGAATAAACGCTCAGGGGAGATTTGTAGCTCACTTGTTAGAGGCTCGATGTCCGCCTCGGGCTCCTCGAAGGTCACGCCCCCGCCACACCCGCTGGTGATGATGCCCATCTTGGGCAACTCCACCGGATCCTGGAGCCACACGTCCACGCAGCAGCCATCCTCGCTGACATGGACATGATCGACGTCATCCATGCTGTCGATCAAACCTTCGCTGACCAGGAAACCTATCGCCAGGAGATCTTGCTGACACGGTGTGCACATGAGCGTCACCCATTCCTCCGCGTTGACGCTGATCGTTACCAACTCCTCCCCGATGGTTTCGCCCTCAGCTCGCGACCAGCCGTCGCGGTAGACATCCCATTGTGCTGAGACTGTACCTGCACTCATCCAATCCTCCTCACCGGGAAAGGCGTGTTTGCATGAATCCTTACGCGAACGCCTGCAATTGTGGAATCCACCAATGCTGACCATCCCACCTACTTCTGCAATTGTAGCCCATCTGCGTTGTTGCCATGAGCCATCGTTGTGCGAATCGTGGCAAGCGGCCTTGCTGTTGCCCTACCACTCCGGCTGACATACAATTTGCAACATGCCGCTCCAACCTGGTGACATACTCCGTGACCGCTACCGCATCGAAGGACAGCTCGGCAAAGGTGGCATGGGCGCTGTTTTTCTTGCCCATGACCTGACGCTAGATCTCAAAGTCGCCGTCAAAGAAAACCTCAATCCAAGCCCGGAATCAGAGCGACAGTTCCGGCGTGAGGCGCGCCTGCTGGCCACGCTGCGCCATACCAACCTCCCTCGAGTAACGGACCACTTCATCCTTGATGAACGCCAATATCTGGTGATGGACTTCGTCAAAGGAGTCGATCTACACACACAGGTGGCGAAACAACCACCAACCCCCGCTGAGGTGTTGACCTGGGCGGAATCCATCTGTGGCGCACTGAGTTACCTCCACACCCGCAAGCCTCCTGTGATCCATCGCGATATAAAACCGGCTAATCTCAAATTGCAGCCTGGCGGGAACGTCATCCTTGTCGATTTCGGTATCGCCAAGGTCTTCGACCAATCACAGACCACAACCGGTGCACGTGGGCTAACACCCGGTTTCTCACCTCCTGAACAATACGGCGGACAACGCACAGATGCGCGCAGTGATCAGTACTCCCTGGCGGCAACGCTTTATTCTTTTTTAACTAATCAACGTCCGGCGGACAGCATCCAACGCATGCTTGGCAAAGAAATCCTTAAACCAGTCCGCGAAGTTAATCCCGCCGTGCCTGAACATGTAGAGGCCGCACTAGAAAGGGCGATGGCTTTGAAGCAGGAGGAACGCTTCCCGGATATGGCCAGTTTCTGCATGGCGCTGGCGGGTCGCATGCAGCTGCAAACCATTCGCGCCCCGCTCAAACCTCCCGTTCCACCTAAATCCCGAAGGGTTGGCCTTTGGATCAGTATCGGAGTTCTCGCTCTGCTCGTTCTCGGCGGTGGAGCAGCACTCGCTATCAGCGGTGTTTTCCCCTTCGCCGGAAGTAGCACCCAGCCAACCGAGACCACCGTGGCCGTTGTCGCTCAGTCAGAGAACACAACTACACCGACTCCTATTCCCAACACGACCACGCCCGTCCCTGAACCTTCGTCCACGCCAACCCAAACGCCAACGCCGACAGCTACGACCATCGTCATTGGCGGCGGCGGCAGGATCGCCTTCATTAGCGACCGAGAGGACGGACGCACCTTACAAATCTGGACGATGAATGCGGACGGGAGCGACCCGCGACAGTTAACTTACGGTCCTGGCAACAAGGGCCAACCCAGATGGTCATTCGATGGAACGAAGATAATCTATACAGCACCGGGCGGTAGTGATACGTATGGCAATGATCTTGGGCTCGACCTCTTCGTAATCAACGTCGATCGTTCCGGGGAACCGGCTAATCTTACCGAGAACATCGGCGATGATTTCGATCCCGCCTGGTCCCCCGACGGCAGTCAAATCGCCTTCACAAGCACGCGCGTTAATTCATTGAAACAGGTGTTCGTCACGAGCGTTGAGTGTAACCCAGCGCCTGAGAATTGCTCAATCACTGAAACGCCGCGGAATGTAACCGCGGGATATGCTGTCGAATACGCCCCCGCGTGGTCTCCCAACGGACAGACGCTCGCCGTCATCGCTTCCATTAACCGGGCCCCTGGTCGCATCATGTTGAGACCGGCAGAGGGCGGCGAACCTTCATGGTTTGATCTCCAGGACAAAATAATTGGCGCCGATCATCTATCCTGGTCATCACATGGTCAATTCATCGCCTTCACCTGGCTCGTGAAATACGGCAAGCAGGAGATCTATATCGCTTATGCACAGAATCCCGGCCTTGACCCCATCTCTCTCACGAGCTCGCTGGGAAACAAGGAACCGAGATTCTCACCCAACGATCAGTGGATTGTTTTCACGTCCACCCGCGACCAGAATCCTGAAATCTATATCATGACGAACACCGGCTCGGGTCAGACAAATCTGACCCAGAACCCCGGACGCGATCTGCAGCCGGATTGGCAGCCACACCCAGGCGAATAACTTCAACCGGGCGATTTTCACGTCAGATATTCATACAGATTGACATCTACGGAATGACGATGAAGCATGTTCTAACAGTTGATATTGGCACTGGCACGCAGGATCTCTTCCTCTTCCGGGAAGGATTAAATCTCGAGAACGGTTTCAAGCTGGTCATGCCCTCGCCAACGATGATGGTGAGAGAGAAAATACAAGAAGCGACTCGCCTTGGTGAAGACATCCTTCTCACCGGTGTGACGATGGGAGGCGGACCCTCACATTGGGCGGCAGCGACCCATCTAGAGCAAGGTCATCGAGTATTCGCCACACCAGAGGCGGCGCAGACTTTCAACGACGACATTGAATGGGTTGAACACGAGATGGGTGTGAAGCTCCTCAGCGAGGACGAGGCGCTTTCCCTAGACAACGTTCGGCGCATCACACTCCAGGACTTCGATCTCGAGGCCATACGGCAGGCTTTCAGCGCCTTCGGCGTCAAGCTCGAGTTGGCTGGGGTTGGTGTGGCGGTCTTCGATCACGGGGCTGCTCCCCCCAATATCTCGGACCGTAAATTCCGTTTCGACTATCTTGAGCGGCGCATTCTAGAGGAGAATCGCTTAAGCGCCTTCGCTTATCCTGCAGAACAAGTGCCCGAAACACTTACCCGTATGCGTGCTGTATCAACATCTGCAGCAGACCTAGATTGCCCGTTGGTGCTGATGGACACTGCCCCCGCGGCCGTGCTCGGCGCCTCACTCGACCCTATTGCTGCGATGCAAACTCGCTCTCTTATCGTAAACATCGGCAACGCACACACATTGGCTTTCCGCCTCGGTCCCAGCGGTATTGAAGGCGTCTTTGAGCATCACACCGGTTTGCTCGACCACGCCCGTCTGGACACCCAGCTCGAGTCATTCGCCGCCGGGTCTTTAAAAAGCGATGATGTTTTCAACGATCACGGTCACGGGGCGCTTACGATCCTCCCCGAGCCGCTCCCTCTCGAGGGTGAGGATTTCGATGTGATCGTCACCGGGCCACGGCGATCGATGATGTTGGCATCTCGTCTGAAACATTATCTCGCCGCTCCTTATGGCGACATGATGCTCACCGGCTGCTTTGGCCTATTGGCTGCAATGGCTGACACAATCCCCTCGCTGCAGGGTGAAATCCGCGCTGCTCTGCACGGCGCTGGTTCTGAGAACTCACCCTGGGATGTCGATGATTAGACATAGGAACTGCGCCAACTGGTATCAACTCTGTTATTCCTATAAGATCACTGTGGTTAGGCGATCGGAGCGACACACTTGACTCCAAAATTCATTGTCACATAAACTGGATTACTCCGTTATAGATATAGAGAGCAATTCGAGTTCATTCTTTCAAGGAGAGGTAAACCATGAATCATAAACGCTCGTTACGCACACTCCTTCCAATCGTCGTGTTGTTGATATCGGCTTTAGCCTGCAGCCTGCCTGGTGGCGCCGGTCCCGCAGCCACACAGACGATGGAAGCGCTGGCAACGATCGTCGAGGCCAACCTGCCATCAGGAGAGGCGACGAAGGCGCCTGATGCAGCGAGCCCGGCTGAGGCGACCCAGCCCCCTGCGGAGGCAACCGAAGAGACGCTGCCTACACCAACTGTTGCGCACCAGATCCAGCCTTCGAACCCTGGCTCAGTAAAAAGCTTTATGACCGATCGTTCGAGCGCATCTCTCGCCTCAGAGCGAAGAGCCAATGCCGATACTTTTGCTATCAACCTTCTCGAGCGACCCTTCACTACCCAGGTAATGGATTACCAGGAATATCTGGATATCACTCGTGCGGAACTCAGCATGGGACCACCCTGGGTGTACATCACGATCTTCCTTGAAGGACCGCCTCCGACCGGGTCAGAAGCTGCCTACGGCGTGGAGGTCGACCTGGACATCGACGGCCATGGCGATTGGTTGGTCCTCGCCGAAGCCTCGCCCGACAGCGAGTGGACCACAGACGGCGTGCGTGCCTGCCGCGATGCCAACGGCGATGTCGGCGGCCCCACAGCGATGATTCCGGATGGTCCGCACGCTTCTCGAGACGGCTATGAGGATTGCGTGTTCGATAGCGGGTACGGGATCGGACCCGACGAAGCCTGGATCCGTCGCGACCCCGGGCATGTCGATCGCATCCAGATCGCCTTCCTTTATTCGCTCATCGGCAATGACGGCGAATTCATGTGGGGTGCGTGGAGCGACGAAACCATCAAGGATCCTGCCTTGTTCGACTACCACGACCACTTCACCTTGATTGATGCCGGTTCACCCGCTTCAGAGAGCAGCCAATACCCCCTGAAGGCGATGGCTTCGTTGGACAACAC
>CBDTTY010000124.1:0-6033 GCA_965363875.1 uncultured Anaerolineales bacterium | reverse complement strand
TACCCCTGCGGCGACTCGAACGCCGGCATCTGCCTCCGGAGGGCAGCGCTCTATCCACTGAGCTACAGGGGCTTTACTCTCTTGATTTTATCCCAATAAAAGAATTCACTCAAGTCCGCCTGCTTTTTGCTTGACTCCGGCACCGCGGGTATGCTAGGATAGAACTACCGAACGGTCGGTAGGGAAAGCATCGATGCAACGCTCGGATATCATTCAGGCGGCTGCGCAAATCTTTCGCCAGAAAGGGTATCACGGCACGTCGATGCAGGATATTGCCGATGCCGTTCATCTCCAGAAGGCAAGCCTCTACCATCACATTTCCGGAAAGCAAGAAATCCTCGTCGACATCCTCGACCGCGCCCTCGATCTTCTCATTAAGGATATCGAAGCGGTTGCGAAATCTGAAATCAAGCCAGAAGAAAAAGTCCGTAAAGCGATGCAAGCATACGTCGGACGTCTAACCGAGGACATCGACCTTGCCGCTGTGCTGCTGCAGGAGCATCGAAGCCTTGAGGATGATCTCCAGGCTGCGCATATCGCTCGCCGTGACCGATTGGAATCTGTCTGGCGCGAGATTCTTGAAGAAGGCACTAAATCTGGAGACTTCCGTAATACGGATGAGGCAATTACCACCTTCGCAATACTGGGGGTATTAAACTGGATGATTACCTGGTATCAACCGGGCGGTAGATTGACTGCCCAGGAAATCGCAAACCAATTTGGGGACATCTTCCTAAGAGGTCTGTGGAATGGACGGGATTCGACATCATGAAGGACCGTGAGCTCTCTCGTTTCGAGAACTCGGGGGGCGACCGTATTTACCGTATCCCGCTGGACATCTTCCCGGGAATGCACGGGTACGCGCATCTTTTGATTACGAAAGATCTCGTTGTGCTCTTCGATGTGGGGTCCGGATTTGGAAACTCTAACGAGCAGCTCGAAGCTAGCCTCGAGCGGATTAACGTGGAATTCAAGGAGGCTGCGGGGTGGGATCGTATCACTCACATCCTCATCTCTCACGCTCATATTGACCATTACGGTGGCTTGCATTATGTCCGCGAGCGGACGAGGGCACCGATTGGTATCCACGAGCTCGACCGGCGTGTGCTGACGAACTATGAGGAGCGGTTGGAAGTAATCGAACCTCGCTTCCGCGCCTTCCTGCTTGAATCCGGTGTCTCTGAGTCTAAGACAGAAGAGTTAGTAACGCTTTATCTATTGCATAAGCAGTTGTTTTCCTCAATCGAAGTGGATTTTTCCTTTGAAGCCATTGGAATGCGACTGAATGGTTTGGAGTTTGTCCATGTTCCCGGGCATTGCTCCGGGCAAGTCGTTGCCCGCGTCGGTGATATCTTGCTCTCGGCCGATCACATATTAGAGCAAACCTCGCCCCATATGGCGCCGGAGAGCCTCAGCTTGAATACCGGGCTTGAGCATTATCTGGCCTCGCTCCAGAAAGTTGCTCCCCTTACAAAACAAGTCCGGCTGGCGCTGGGCGGACATGAAGGTCCAATCGAGGATCCCGCGGCCAGGATCGATGAAATTATTGATGTCCACCGCGAGCGACTGAAGCAGATTTTGGATCTCCTGGAGACCCCGGCGACAATTTACGAAGTGTCCCAGGAACTCTTCGCGGAGACAGAGGCATATCACCAAATTCTGGCTGTTGAGGAGACCGCAGCACACTTCGAATACCTCTATTCGCGTGGCTTTGTTGAATTGACAAACCTTGAAGATTTCGAGGCTGGGAGGAATACGCCTCGAGTATATATTCGCAGGCACATCGAAGAAAGCGTAATGCCTGCTATGAAGGGAGTGAGTGGTTAGCCGCTTGATTAATAGCGAAGTTCAAGAGTAGGAATAAAGAGACGAGACATGGAAAGGATGATGCGTCTCCTTTCTAAAGGAGTGACCTATGTATTCATTTGAACCATCTGAAGAGCAGCGTATGCTCATCGATGCCGTCGAGCGGTACGCGGCAAACGATTTGCGTGAAGCAGCTCGCGATGCAGAGGAATCCGGCGAGATTCCACGCGCACTCATCGAGAAGGGCTGGGAGATGGGCGTCCTCCAGGCCAGCGTTCCCGAGCAATACGGCGGCTTTGGTGAACATTCTGCAGTTACAGGAGTGCTTGCCGCAGAGGCGATGGCATGTGGCGATCTGGCGATCGCGCTGGCGGTGATGGCGCCTTCTACCTACGTTATGCCCATCCTGTATGGCGGGACGGAGGCGCAGAAGGAAGAATTGATCCCACCGGTCATTGAAGCCGAGTGGAAGCCGTATGTGGCCGCCCTCACCGAATCCCGTTTCGATTTCCATCTTGGTGAGATGAGCACGATTGCAAAGAAGACCAAAAGTGGATATTCGCTCACCGGCGAAAAAGCATATGTACCCTTCGCCGACCAGGCTGAATCATTCCTTGTATTTGCCGCACTGGACGGGAAGACGCAGGCGTTTATCGTTCCACCGGACGCGGAGGGATTGACCGTCGGCGAGAGGGATAAACTTCTTGGCATACAAGCACTGCCGACATTCAGCCTAACTCTGGAAGACGTCAAAATTCCGACCGATGCTCGTTTGGGTGGGGACGATGGATTTGATCCCGCGTCCGTCATCGCCAGCGCTCAATTCACCATCGCCGCGATGGCGATTGGCTTGAGCAAGGCCGCGCTTGACTATGCATTGCCCTATGCGAAGGAGCGCGAAGTCTGGGGTAAACCCATTGCCCAGAGGCAGTCGATCGCTTTCATGCTGGCTGAGATGGCGATCGAGGTTGAATCGAACCGCTTGCTGGCATGGGAAGCCGCCTGGATGCTGGATAACGAACAAGATGCAGCGAAGGCCGCTTACCTGGCGCTAACGGGCGCCTCTGACGCAGCAATGTCTGTAACAGATAGGGCGGTGCAGGTGCTGGGAGGCCATGGCTATATCCGCGAACATCCTGTGGAACTGTGGATGCGCAACGGGCGTGGCATTTCAACCTTCGCCGGGATGGCGATGGTTTAGAAGATTCGAGAGATGTTAGGGAGAAAAGCCCATGATTAGCTTCAAAATACCAGAGAAGATCGAGCAGTCCGTTGTCATTATGGAAACCATAGCCGAAAACATGATGCGGCCTGTTTCACGCCACTTTGATGAGCATGAGCACGAGATCCCCTGGGATTATATTGAGTTCATGCACAGCTCACAGAAAGCGATGGGTGGGGGTGGGACCCTGACCGATTCTGAGAAGAAGAAAAAGAAAGAAGGACCAAGCATCAGCTTCCAGCGCCTGGCTTTCACGTCCGAGATACTCTCCTGGGGGGATGTAGGGATGTGGCTTTGTACACCCGGTGGCGGATTGGGAGGGGCTGCTGTAAACGCGACGGGGACACCCGAGCAGAAGGAGCGATTCCTCACACGCTACCGCGGGGAAAAGCCTGTCTTCGATGCAATGGCGCTCACGGAGCCGCATGCAGGATCGGCGATGCCCGCTGAAGTTCGCATGACGGCGGTTCGCGATGGCGAGGAATGGGTCCTGAATGGAGAGAAAATCTTCGTCACCGCGGGGAATAAGGCGCTCGTAGACTCTGATGGGTTCGTTGTGATGTGGGCGACGATAGATCCCGAAGCGGGTCGTGCGGGAGTGCGCCCCTTCGTCGTTGAAGCCGGAACACCCGGCTGCTCAGTTACAAAAATGGAGCACAAGCTTGGAATCCGCTCCAGCGATACCGTGTCGATCTTACTTCAGGATTGCCGCATCCCCTTTGACAATATACTTGGAAGCCCTGAAGTGGTTAAAAAGAAGAAGACCAAGAAGGGTTTCAAGGGCGCCATGGCTACATTCGACGCTACACGACCGCTTGTAGCCGCCTCAGCGCTTGGGATCGCGCGTGCCACCGTCGAGTTATTGAAAGAGATGCTCCAGGAACAGGGTGTGGAGATCCGTTATGGTCTTCCTCGCAGCAAAATGACGAACATCGAGCGTGAGATCGTGGATATGGAAGTAATGCTGCGATCGACATGGTTGCTAACCGTAAAGGCGATGTGGTTGGCGGATGAGCGTAAATCCAACACGATCGAAGCCTCAATGTGCAAAGTGAAAGCCGGGGATGTGGTCGTCAAGATCACCCAGCGTGCTGTCGAGTTGATGGGACCACTTGGTTATTCACGCGAATATCTGTTGGAAAAGTGGTTTAGAGATGCGAAAATCAACGATCTCTATGAGGGGACAGGACAGATAAACCGCTTGATTGTCGCTCGGCGGATCTTGGAATACTCACGACACGAGTTGAGTTGATCGATTTGGAAACTGGTCAACACCCGGTGTCGTTCAAGCCGTTGATGAATTTAGCTCTTAATGTGAGTTAGTAA
The DNA here is from genome assembly GCA_965363875.1 of uncultured Anaerolineales bacterium. Classification (GTDB taxonomy): domain Bacteria; phylum Chloroflexota; class Anaerolineae; order Anaerolineales; family E44-bin32; genus E44-bin32. The sequence goes on along the minus strand of CBDTTY010000124.1, from coordinate 1,679 downwards.
TTCCTAACTCACGCATTAGGAGGGGAGCCTATGAAATACCACATTCGAAAAGCAGCCGTAATTGGATCGGGAACGATGGGAGGCGGGATCGCCGCTCTGTTCGCAGGCTTGGGAATCCCGACGCTCCTGCTCGACATCGTGCCCTTTAAACTCACTGCCGCCGAAGAAGAAGAGGGAAAAACCTTAGAGGATGCATCCGTCCGCAACCGGATCATCGAGGCGGGCTGGAAGGCGGTTACAAAGAGCCGCCCACCTGCCGTTCTGAGCGAGGCTTCCAAGCAGCTTATTTCTCTTGGGAACCTCGATGACGACTTCGACCAGCTGGCAGATGTCGATCTAATCGTTGAAGTCATCATCGAGAATCTCGATATCAAACGAGATCTCTTCGAGCGAATTGATGCCATCCGCGCCGAGCATACTATCATCGCCACCAATACCTCCGGCTTGCCAATTCAAGCACTGGCGGAAGGGCGCAGCAAAGGTTTCCAGGGGCATTTCCTGGGGATGCACTTTTTTAACCCTCCGCGCTGGCTGAAACTGCTCGAAGTGATTCCACATGGAGGAACGCTGCCAGAAGTGCTTGATTACGTAGTTCACTTCAGTGAGGAAACGCTCGGGAAAGGCGTGGTGATTTGTAAGGATACGCCAAACTTCATCGCCAACAGGATGTTCTCCATCACCAGCGCCTATGAGGTTGCCTACGCTCTGGACCACGGATACAGCATCGAGGAGATCGACACCATCATGGGCGTCCTTGTGGGGCGGCCAAAGACGGCGATTTATCGCCTGCGTGACCTCATCGGGAATGACATTGCAGCTCACGTGGGATCGAACCTGTACGAATTGATCCCTGATGACGAAACTCGCGATGTCCTGCAGCACGAAGCCTCGGTCAAAATGCTGGAGGGGATGATCGAACGCAAATGGCTGGGCAATAAAACTAAAGCGGGTTTCTATAAGCGGGTTGATATGGAAGACGGAACGAAGGAATTCTGGATTCTGGACCCAGAAACCATGGAGCATAAAGCTCCGCAGAATCCGCGTTTCGAATTCTTCAGCAAAGGTAAAAAGCACGAAGATCTGGGTGAGCGTTACCGCTGGATCCTATCCCAGGTCGATGATGAGGATGCATCCGAGGAGACACGTCGATTAGCCCGCTATATCTGGGAGACGACGGCATTCGCTCTTGGGTATGCCTCCCGCCGTGTGCCGGAGATCGCCGACCGCTTTGTCGATATTGATATGGCGATGAAGTGGGGATTCGCCACCGAAATTGGACCTTTCGAGATCTGGGATGCGCTGGGCGTAAAGGAAACCCTTGACCGAATGAATAACCTGAAGATCGAAGTCGGGTCTTGGGTCAAGAAGATGGTTAAGGATGGGACCAAATCCTTCTATAAATATAAGAAAGGGGAAGCGGTCAGCTACTACGACTTGAAAGAGAAGAAGTATAAGCCGCTCAAGAAGGATAAGAGAATCCTACCCATCGCCGGCTTGAAAGCGAAAAAGGGCGCGATTCTGAAACGCAACGCCTCCGCTTCGCTGATTGACATGGGCGATCGAGTGGGCCTGGTCGAGTTCCACAGCACTGCGAATGCGCTTGATCAAGATATCTTTGACATGCTCACGCACGCCATGGATCTCGCCGAGGATGATGAGCTAGATGCGATCGTGATCGG
>CBDTTY010000123.1:0-6122 GCA_965363875.1 uncultured Anaerolineales bacterium | reverse complement strand
CTGAAGCGGACTACCGAGAGCTTGGGCGATACGTTCCGGTTATCCGCTTACGGGCTGTTCCTGCAGGACAAAAAGTATGAGGTTATTATTCGACTCGAACTGAAGTGTGCTTATCAAGCAGCAAGGATTATTCTTATTTACCTTAATAGGGAGGCGTTGAAATGGAAATCTTGATTCTGGTGGCGGCAATGGTCGTGGTGGGTTTGCTCATCGGCGCGCTCGCCGGTGTGATCTGGAAGGATAACCGCCCGATAGGCGTGCGCGGGGATTATATCGCCGCGGTGATCGCTGCGGTTGTGACCGGCTTGCTCGACTGGTATGTGATTCCCGCTATGGGTTTCAGCGATACCTTGAAGTACATCGGCATTGCGACTGAGCCCCCATTGGTCGCGCTGGCTACCTTATGGGTGATTCGAAAAGCGAAGAATTGATACCAACGGTGAACTCAAACGAGCAGATCATCATCGAGACTCAGGGCTTGACCCGCGAGTTTGGCGATACGCTAGCGGTTGATTCGCTGGATCTATCGATCCGGCGAGGGGAGCTTTTTGGTCTCGTGGGACCCGATGGCGCAGGGAAAACGACGACACTGCGTCTTCTAACGGGTCTGCTCAAGATCACCTCGGGAAGCGGGAGCCTGGCAGGGTTCGACCTGGCCACGCAGCAGGAGGAGATCAAGCGCCATATCGGCTACATGGCCCAGGAGTTCAGCCTGTACAGCGAGCTCACCGTCCTTGAGAACCTGCGGTTTTTCTCCGAGCTTTTCGACGTTTCTGAGGATGACTTTACACTGCGCAGTGAGCACTTGTTGGAATTCGCAGCGCTATCCCCTTTTAGGAATCGCAGGGCGGACCACCTCTCGGGTGGTATGCAGAAAAAGCTGGCGTTGGCGTGTACGCTGATCCACGAGCCCGAGATCCTAATTCTTGATGAGCCGACAACTGGTGTCGATCCGATCTCGCGGCGTGAGTTCTGGGACATCCTCGCGGAACTTTATGACAATAGGACGACCGTGATCATCAGCACACCCTACATGGATGAAGCCGACCGCTGCTCACAGGTTGGTTTAATGTATGAAGGACGCATGGTGGTGTGCGACAACCCGGAAGCGATTAGAGGTCAATTAGATGGGGAAGTCGTCCACGTCAGGCCTGACGATTGGCAGGCCGCGCGAGTCGTGTTGGGGGAGCTGCCCGGCATCCTCGAAACGCAATCCTATGGAGAATCGATCCATTTACTGGTTGACTCAGCAGAGAAGAGAATTCCAGAAATTGAGCTAGCTCTGAAGGGAAACGGGGTCGGTATCAAAGAAATCCGCCCGGCTCCCCCGCGAATGGAAGAAGCCTTCATCTCCTTAATCCGCGGGTTGGCGGCGCATGCCGACGCCCCGGAGAAACCATAAGATGTCTCCCAGGCATGTTTTCGCAGTTGTCCGTAAGGAGATCCAGCACATCCTGCGTGACCGCTCGACCTTTGTGTTGGTCCTGCTTGCCCCCACAGCGATGCTGTTGCTGATGGCCTATGCGTTAACGGTCGACATTCAACACGTTCCCATCGCTGTGCTGGATTATGACCGCAGTTCGACTTCTCGCGAGTTCGTTCAGCAAATCACGGCGGGTGATGATATCGATCTCTATGCTCAAGTGAGCTCGATGGAGGAAATTGAGGCGCTTCTGATGCGTGGTGAGATCAAGGTAGCCCTGGTTCTGGCACCTGGTTTTGCGCGTGATATTCGCTCCCTGCGCGGCATGCCGCTGCAGATCATCATAGACGGCACTGAACCACAGAGCGGCGCCTTCGCAGTGGACCACGTCGGGTGGCGCGCGGAGGAATTCCTGAACAAGGCGCTCTCGGCTCAAATGGGCGCATTGGGGGTAACTCAGGGGATATCACAGCCTATCGACCTGCGTGTTCGTGCCTGGTACAACCCCAGCTTAAAGCCCCGTGTCGACATGATCCCGGGGTTGATATCGATGGTGCTGGGATTCCCGGCCCTATCTGTCGCACTGACTCTCGCCCATGAGCGTGAGCATGGCACGCTTGAGCAGTTGATGGCCACACCGATTAGTCGCGCTGAACTGCTGCTCGGGAAGATGATCCCGTACGTGCTTGTGGGGTTGGTGAATGTGATCCTCATACCGCTTCTGGCGATGCTCTTATTCAGGATACCCTTCAACGGAAACTTTATCGTTTTCTTCCTGCTCTCAGCGGTCTTTTTGTTCGCGATCTTGGGCATGGGGCTCATCATCGGCGTGTTTATGAAAACCCAGCCCGCGGCTTTAGCTCTCTCTTTCCTCTTAATCTTCTTTCCCGGATTCTTCATGACGGGGATCTTTTTTCCGATCGCCTCGATGCCTGAGGTGATGCGGTTGGAGGCGCTGGCGCTGCCGGGGACGCACTACGCAATCATCACCCGGGGCGTCTTCCTGGCAGGCGTGGGCTTGGATGTGCTCTGGCCTTACGGTGTGATGTTGGCCGGGCTAGGAGTCATCTTTCTGGCCATCGCCGGATTATTCTTCCGAAAGAGGTTGGGGTAACCGTGATGGCTACGTGGCGGAAGATATGGTCCTTATCGCTTAAGGAGTTCATCCATCTGCGCTCCGACTGGTGGCTGCCGGTCTTTATGCTCTTTGGCGGAGCGCTTGAGCTCCTGCTTGTCGGATGGGCAACTTCCCGACCAATCACCAATCTGCCCCTTATGGTTTTAGACCACGATCGCAGCGCTGCCAGTCGTTCGTTCGTCGTCAGCCTGGAGAACACCGCGACCTTCAACATGGAAGCGGAGGTGTACGACGTCGCCGTTATTGAAGACGCGCTCAGGCTGGGCGAGATCAACGCGGCAGTAATCATCCCCCCGGACTTCTCGAGCGAATTGAGTTCACCCACAGGACGTCCAACCGTGGCGGTTTTATTGAACGGCGCGGAGAGCATCCCGGCGATGGCCGCTTTACGAGCCATCGAGGGGGTCACGCGCGATATGGGGGATCAGATACTCGTCCAGCGACTCGGGTTACAAACGGAGGAATTCGAGGGGTTCATCCCCAGCCTACGTGTGTGGTTCAACGAATCGTTAAGTGAAGCGCTATACACCATACCGGCTGAGCTGGGGTTGATGTTGGAATTCACCGTGCTTCTTTTTGCCGCGCTTTCCTTTACTAGAGAACGAGAACTCGGCACGCTGGAACACTTGCTCGTCATGCCTTTCTCAACCCTCGAGCTCGTCATTGGCAAATCCATCCCCGTGGTTTTGGTGGGCTTTATCGATTTCATCCTTATGCTCGGACTCACACATTGGGCGTTTGGCGTCCCTGTGCGCGGCTCACTCGCTTTATTGCTTGTATTGGCACTTGTGTATATTTTGGTCGAATTAAGTAAGGGTTTGATGATCTCAGTGATGGCCAAGACGCAGCACCAGGCTTTTCTGTTGGTCCTGATGGTGGGCATGGCTGATTTTATGTTTACGGGCTACGCGGCGCCGGTCGAATCGATGCCGCAGGTGATACAGTGGGTGGCAAATTTCATTCCGGCTCACCACTTTCTGGAGATCGTGCGCGGGATTTTATTGAAAGGGACGGGCATGGAAGTCCTCTGGCCGCATGTGCTGGCCTTGACCGTTCTGGGGTTATTCATCGGCGGTTTTTCGATGCGCTTTGTCCGCCGCTCGTTAAGTTAGGTGAGAACAGACAACATGACAGCTGAAAGATCAACGATTGTTGCCGAGAACTTAGTCAAACGCTTCGGTGAGTTCACCGCCGTCGACGATGTCAGCTTCGCTGTCCATCCGGGCGAGATATTCGGCTTTCTAGGACCCAATGGATCCGGTAAAACGACGACGATACGTATGATGCTCGGACTACTCACACCCACGAGCGGAAATGTTGAGGTCCTGGGCGTGCCCGTACTTGAACAACCCGAGGCGATTCGCGGCCGCGTAGGCTACATGTCGCAGCGCTTCAGTCTGTATAACGACCTGACGGTCCTGCAAAACCTTCGTTTCTACGGTACGGCTTATGGTCTGAGCAACGAGGGTTTGAAACAGCGGATCGACCGGGCACTGCAAATGGCCGGACTCGAGGGTCGGGAAAATGTGCGCACGCATGAGCTGTCCGGCGGGTGGCGCCAGCGCTTAGCGTTAGGCGCGGCCATTCTGCACGAACCGGAGGTGCTTTTCCTTGATGAGCCCACGGCCGGTGTAGATCCGCTCTCAAGACGGGATTTCTGGGAACTGCTTTATCAGCTTGTCGCCGATGGTGTGACGGTCTTCGTCACGACTCATTATATGGATGAAGCCGAACACTGTCATCGATTAGCCCTTCTACAAAGGGGAAAGATCATCGCCAGCGGCTCACCAGACGAAATGCGAAATCAAGGTATGCACGGCCAGGTGCTTGAGATCGTGTCCTCTAACAGCGCTAGGGCGGTGAAGGTCTTGCGCGCTGCAAAAATTGAGGGGCGGCTGCCTCTCGAATCTGTGGAGCTTTATGGATCGCTCGTGCATGTCATCGCCGAGGGAGTCGAATCGCTGCAGGATGCGCTCGCCTTGGAGCTTAAGCGGTCAGAAATTGAATCGGGACGGATGGCGGTTATCGAGCCATCCCTGGAGGATGTATTCATCGCCTGTATGCGCGATTGAGCGCCAGCGAGATGGGCAGGCGCTCGCCTATATAGATGTCCGGAGGTAGAGATGAGAATATTGAGAAAAAGATTGGCGCTTACACTCACGGTCTTCATGGTGTTGGCCGTTGGTGCCTGCGATGCGCTTAATAGTGAAAGCGAAAATCAGTTATCTGCATCCGGCCTCGTGGAGGCACGGGAAATTACCATCGCCTCCGAGCTGGGCGGCAGGGTGATGTCTATCCACGTCGAGGAGGGGGACTCGGTCGATGAAAATGAAGTGCTTCTGATCTTGGATGATTCCATGCTTCTGGTGCAGCGTGATCAGGCAGCAGCAGCGGTAGAGTCGGCTCAAGCTGCACTCGAATCGGCTCAGGCGGGGGAGGCTTCAGCCTCAGCCATCCTCGAGGCAGCGCATGCGCAAGTTGAGATGGCAATGATCCAGGTAGAGTTGGAGCTTGCACGCGCGCGCGCTGAATACTGGACGGAGAGGGTGGGCGGATGGTCAGGAACGCAGCCTGAATTGTTTGACTTGCCGGAGTGGTATTTCGAAAAAGGGGAGGAGATTACCGCTGCCCAATTGGTAATGGAAAATGCGGAGCAGAATCTAGCAAAGGAGCGCAGCCAGCTCCAAGAATTGCTTGAGGATGTCGGTGGGAAAGCGCTGCTGGAGGCTGAGGATGGGCTGGTAGAGGCTAGAGCAGCATTCCAAATTGCAGATGAGCTCTGGAAGCGTTTGGCAACCGGAGATGAGGGGCAAGATATTCGCAACAGAATTCGCGAAATCCATGACCAGGCGATAGACGATCTTAATGACGCACAAGATGCATTTGATGATTTGCTTACGAAAGACGAAGCGGAAGACCTGCTCGAAGCGCGCTCAAATCTGACGGTTGCCCAGGAACATTTTCAGATCGCGCAGGAGTACCATCAGAGTCTTCTCCAGGGCGAGTACGATCTTCGAGTTCAGGCCGCGCAGCTAGCGCTGGTCCAGGCTGAAACTGGGGTCGCTCAGGGTGAGGCTGCCCTCGCGCAGACAATGAGTCTAATCCAGTCCGCTGAACACGCCGTCAATCAGGCGAAGGCGATGCTCGCGTTAGTCGAGATCCAACTTGAGAAAATGACGATCCGGGCGCCTGAGTCCGGAGTGGTCCTGACACGGAGTGTAGAGCGTGGGGAAGTGCTTGCGCCCGGGTTAGCGGCGCTCACCATAGGTGATTTGGACGAACTGCATATTACCGTATATGTGCCCGAGGATCGTTACGGGGAGATTCAGCTCGGTGATAAAGCACAGGTTTCCGTAGACTCATTCCCTGATGAGACATTTGACGCGGTTGTGGTCCGCATCGCCGATCGAGCAGAATTCACACCGCGCAATGTTCAAACAGAGGAAGATCGCCGGACGACAGTGTATGCTGTGGAATTGCTGGTCGAGACGCCGCTCGGGAAATTAAAACCGGGGATGCCAGCGGATGTGGTGTTCGAGTTGGCCGAGTGAAAGTGTAAAA
>CBDTTY010000122.1:0-6141 GCA_965363875.1 uncultured Anaerolineales bacterium | reverse complement strand
GGGGGAGTGCTGGTAATCCGCAGCGCTAATGGGAATAGATACGGTCTCGCAGAGCCACAACCTGCCGGCGCAAGGCATCGTCGATCTCAAGCTGGTCGGCAATTTTCCCACAACCATACATAACAGTTGTATGATCACGTCCGCCGAGAGCCTCACCAATCTTCGGCAAGGAACTGCTTGTTTCCTCGCGGATCAGATACATTGCAATCTGCCGCGGGAAGGCCACCTCTCTCGAGCGTTCACGGCTGAGAAGCCGACCCTCCTCTATCCCAAACTGGTCTGCAACCACGGAGATGATCTGCTCAGATGTCACGCTGCTTGTGTGAACGAGCATGTCTGCCAATGCCGCATCAACGAGGTTAGGGGTTAATATTTCGCAGCGAAGGTCGGCGTAGGCGAGAACTCGTGTGAGGGCGCCCTCGAGTTCTCGAATGTTGCTCTGCACACGCTCGGCGATCTCGCTCAATATTTCGTCGGGGGCTTCCCGCCCCAATCGTTCCGCCCGCGATCGAAGAATTGCCAATCTTGTCTCATAATCTGGCGCATGGATATCCGCCGTCAAACCCCATTCGAAGCGTGAGCGCAACCGCTCTTCAAGCGTCACGAACGCCTTCGGCGATCGGTCTGAAGAAATTACGACTTGTTTTTCCTGTCCATGGAGAGTGTTAAAGGTGTGGAAGAACTCTTCCTGGGTCGCTTCCTTACCGGCGATGAACTGAATATCATCAATCAGAAGCACATCAACTCTGCGGTAGCGTTCGCGAAAAACCGCTGTGTTTCTCGAGCGAATGGCATCGACTAGATCGTTTGTGAACTCCTCTGAGGAAACATAGCGGACCTGTAATCCCGCGTCGAGGCACTCATGCCCTATTGCGTGCAGCAGATGTGTTTTCCCGAGCCCAACCCCACCGTAGAGAAACAACGGATTATAGGCTTTCGCCGGACTCTCGGCGACAGCCTGCGCGGCAGCGTGCGCCAGCCGGTTGCCTTTCCCGACGACAAATGTCTCGAAAGTATATCGATTGTTTATCGAGGACGCGAGCCGGTCGCGATCGTCACAAAGCTCAGGGGTTTCTAATGCCGGTTCGAGTGGATCGTCAAGGGATGGGTCCCCTTGCCAGACGATGAATTTCACCCCAACTGTTCGGCTGAGGATTCCGGTTAGAACGCGCTTTGCGGTGGATAGCAGACGATCTTCAAGCCAATCACGGGCGTAGGCATTTTGTACGCCGATGATGAAATTTCCGTCTTCATAGGCGATAAACTCCGCGTCACGAACCCAGGTGTCATAAGCTGCGCGCGGCATTTCCATCTGCAGTTGACCGAGCGCTGCCTGCCAGTGTCGCTCCGCGTTCATTCACGCCTCCAAGAAGCCCGAATCGTTTTCACACATTTCCAGTGTCGGGCGTTTGCCATTTTCCATTGTATGGGTTTTCACCCAGGTGGTAAATCGCAGGTTGGTCTGCGGTCATTGAGGAAACGACCTATCAATCCACTGCGATATTTAGAGGACCGTGGGCGCTCCTCCTTCTTCGTTGAAATATCTCTCTCCCACAGCTACTTGATTCTAGCAAATCGCGGTCGCACCTACAATAGCTAAGCCCCCCTGAACCTAAAAACTTTAAAAGTTTTAAGGTCGCGTAATGTTAAAGAAAGATTCTGTTCCGATTTTCCCTTCGCAAATCCAGTAAGTCGCAAGCCCTTTCCGCATCCGTAGATACATGCGTCTTCACCAATCAGACCCCCACATCTGCGCATATAAAATGCTCTACATACATCCATTTGCTAAGCTTCACCTAACCTTAAAGACTTAATAAGGGTTGACGCACCGCGAGACAATGGAACAAACCTGATAACTGCGGGTTCGCCTATTGAAATTTGATTATGAGGGGTAAATATGAGTATCCCTTGTGCCAATTCGGGGTAGTAATAGGCGCGTTACAGGTTCGTCCCCGTTGATTTTCACACCAATAACAGCGCGGATGCTTCCCTCACAGAACGCGCGGCTATGATCTCCAACCCTGTAGGCGCAGGAGGTTCTCCGCGCACCTGCCTGGGAATCACAACCCGCTTGAAACCAAGTTTTGCCGCCTCATGCAGGCGTGCAGGGATCTGCGCTACCGCCCTCAACTCACCCGTGAGACCAACCTCACCGATGAGGGCGACATCCGCAGGAATTGGTTTATCTGCCAACGAGGATGCAATCGCGATTGCAGCTGCCAGATCGGCAGCCGGCTCACTGATGTGCATTCCGCCCACAACATTGATAAATACATCCTGGTCATCAAGGCGAACACCAACCCTCCTTGAGAGTACGGCGACGGTGAGGAGCAAACGTTGAATGTCGATGCCATTAGCTGTACGGCGGGGGTGTCCAAACGATGTCTTGCTGGTGAGGCCTTGAATCTCGACCAGAAGAGGGCGCGTGCCCTCCATCGTCACCGCTACGGCCGAGCCAGGGGCGTTCACAACACGCTCGGCGAGAAATGCCTCAGAAGGATTTGGTACTTCAACCAACCCGTGTTGCTGCATTTCAAAAACACCGACTTCGGTGGTCGGACCGAAGCGATTCTTCACCGAGCGCAGGATGCGATAGGCATGGTAGGGATCACCCTCCAGATAAAGCACGGTATCGACGATGTGTTCCATCACGCGCGGACCAGCGATTGCTCCCTCCTTGGTCACGTGCCCAACAAGGAAAACGGCAATCCCGGAAGACTTTGCCAGGCGTTGAAGTTGGGCCGCGCACTCCCGAACCTGGGTTATTGAACCGGCGCTAGATTCAAGTTCGGAGAAGTGCATCGTCTGAATCGAGTCAATTACCAATGCGCTCGGAGCCACCTGCTCGGTGTGCTGCGCAATTAACTGCAGATCAGTCTCGGCCAGGACGAACAACTCCTGGGATAGCGTTTCAGACTGAGCAAGTCGATGGGCTCTCGTCTTTATCTGGCGCTCGGATTCCTCACCGGAGACATAGAGAACACGTTCGCGCTCAGACATTGCGAGTGCCATTTGCAGCAGCAATGTCGATTTCCCAATACCGGGATCACCGCCGATCAAAACCACCGATCCGGGGACAATCCCACCGCCGAGAACTCTAGCGAACTCCTCAATCCCCAGAGGAATCCTTTCCTCTGGATCACCTGCTATTTCAGACAAGCGCTTCGGCGTACTCGTACTCTGCAACCCGGGGCTGCGTTTTCTTTGCCGGGGCGGCGCCACAATTTCTTCAACCATGCTGCTCCAAGCGCCGCACTGCGGGCAGCGCCCCAAAGCTTTCGGCGCCGTCCGCCCACATTCCTGACAGATATATTGCGTTCGAGATTTTGCCACTCATCCACCTCATCAAGATTATACAGTTAGCTCGCGCCCAGGAAACAAAAGGCCCGACTTCGTGTCGGGCCCTTGGGTCATTCTCAGGGAGTTCTGCTCACCCCGCAGCCACTGCTGTTTGAGGCTCATCCTCCGGCTCCTCGGCAGCGAGGCGAAGAACAATCTCCTCTTCCTCGACATCCACGACGATTTCATCACCGGCGGCAAATTTCCCTAACAGCAATTCATCTGAAAGCTGGTCCTCTACTTTATTTTGGATCACCCGTCGTAACGGCCTCGCACCCATTTCCGGGTCATACCCAAGTTCAGCGAGCTTTGCCCTTGCCTCATCTGAAACAAGAAGCTTGATTTCATGCTCGTCCAACCGCTTCGATACTTTCGCCAGCTCGAGGTCTACGATTTGCGAGATTTGCTCTCTGTTCAGGGCATGGAAGACCACAATAGAGTCGACCCTGTTAAGAAATTCCGGCCGGAACACCTTCTTCATTGCCTCGGTCAGTTTCTTGTGCATCTCGTCATACGCGAGACGCTCCTCGGCCTCTTCGTCCTTTGGCAGATCGAAGCCTAATTGTGTTTGACGCTTGATCAAATCCGCACCCACGTTTGAGGTCATGACGATGATGGCGTTGCGGAAGTCAACCTTCCGACCGCGGGCATCAGAGAGTTGGCCCTCTTCCATAATCTGCAAGAGCATATTATGCGCCTCTTGGTGCGCTTTCTCCACCTCATCAAAAACAACGATGGAGTAAGGTCGTCGCCGTATAGCCTCGGTTAATTGCCCGGCATCATCGTAGCCAATATAACCTGGCGGCGCGCCGACGAGTCGGCTCACCGAGTGGCGTTCCATCAACTCCGACATGTCGATCTGGATAAGCGCATCTTCGGTGCCGAACATAAATTCCGCCAACGCTTTGGTCAACTCGGTTTTACCCACGCCAGTTGGTCCCAAGAAAACGAAAGATCCAATCGGTCGCTTGGGATCCTTTAAGCCAGCTCGAGATCGGCGTACTGCTTTTGAGATTGCACTGATCGCCTCATCCTGCCCGATGATGCGCTCATGGAGCGCTTCCTCCATTTGAAGCAATCGCTCGGATTCAGCCTCCGCGATCTGCATTACAGGAACGCCCGTCCACATTGAGACAACTTCGGCAATATCTTCCTTCGTCACGCGCGGTCCGCTCTCGCTGCGGTCCCAAGCGGTTCGGAGTAATGCCAGCTCCTCTTCAAGTCCCGCTTCATGTTCGACCAACTCTTGCGCATCTTCTTGACGCGCCTCTTCCACTGCAAGGGCATGTGCCTCGCGCGTCTCGCGCAGGTTCTTTATGATCTCTCGCAGCGAGACTGCCTCTGGGCTTTTATACATCCTCACACGTGAAGCGGATTCATCGATCAAATCGATAGCTTTATCGGGGAGGAAACGGTCGGATACGTAACGAGCGGAGAGATGGGCAGCAGATTCTAGCGCCTCATCGGTGATGATAAGCTTGTGATGGTCTTCGTAAGGTTTGCGAACGCCACGCAATATACTGATCGTCTCCTCGATCGTCGGTTCTTCCACCATCACCGGCTGGAAGCGTCGCTCCAAAGCAGCATCATTCTCAATATGTTTCCGATACTCATCCAGAGTAGTCGCCCCAATCACCTGCAATTCGCCGCGGGAGAGCGCTGGTTTGAGAATATTAGCGGCATCGACGGATGATCCTGCAGAACCTGCGCCGACGAGCATATGTACCTCATCGATGAAGAGAATCGCCTCGGAAGATTTCAACTCATCAATAACGCGCTTAAGGCGCTCTTCGAACTGACCGCGGTACATCGTCCCCGCAACAAGAGAGCCGACGTCGAGTTGTAAGACGCGTTTGCCGAGCAGCGGACCGGGAATCTCACCAGCAACTATCCGCTGCGCCAAACCCTCTACAATCGCTGTCTTGCCGACACCCGGTTCGCCAATCAGAGCCGGATTGTTTTTGGTTCTGCGAGCAAGGATTTGTATTACCCGCTCAATTTCCATGTCGCGGCCAATTACAGGATCGAGTTTAGACTCTTCAGCCAACTCGGTCAGGTTTGTTGCCAGCTGATCCACAAGGGGAGTCTTAGGTTCTGTTTCTGTCTTTTTCGATCGCTCCCTCTGTGCGGACCGTCTTGATGAACTCTCTTGAAGTATTCGACGAGTTTGGCGTCGGATTTGCTCTGGCGTGATTCCAAGCCGCCGCAACACCTCGATACCAACCCCATCTCCTTGACGGACCATCCCGAGGAGCAGGTGCTCAGTGCCAATATAGTGGTGTCCCATCCGTCGCGCTTCTTCGATCGCTACCTGCAGCACCTGTTCAGTAGCTGGAGCCAGTTCGATCTTGCCTGATGTATGGCGGCCGACACCTGTTAGTCGCTCCACCATCTCCTTCACCCGGTCGGTTTCCAGGCCCAGTTCGCGCAAAACCCGTCCAGCAACACCACCTTCCTCGCGCATTAAGCCCATGAGGAGATGTTCGGTACCTATGTAGTTATGGTGCAATCTCTCCGCTTCTTCATGGGCCAAACTTAATACTCGTCGTGCCCGTTGCGTGAAGCGTTCCATCTTGTCAGCCACTTGAACTCCTCCGCACCTTACAGTGCAATTCCCCCCATGTATATCCTATTCTACCAAAGTTTAGATTGTGGTAGCTGAAATGGGACCATATCTCCATCTATATCAAAACCGGGCGCTCAAGTACACGCCCGGTAAATTTCAGATAGTAACATTCTGGATCCGCCAGCGGTGAGTTACCCCTCTTCAATCTCCTCGGGAGCGTCTTCATCAGAATCGGC
>CBDTTY010000121.1:0-6190 GCA_965363875.1 uncultured Anaerolineales bacterium | reverse complement strand
AAAGGCTCCTCGGAGTGGACTCGAACCACTAACCTACCGGTTAACAGCCGGTTGCTCTGCCGATTGAGCTACCGAGGAACGTGCAGTGATTATAACCGTCCCTGTTTTTGTCCGTCAAGAAGATGTATTCACCGGAGCGAGGTCCCGCGGGACACTCAATCCAACCCGCGCTCGATTATAATCACCGCGTGACCAGCGAAAGTGAAACACCTACCAAGAGCTTCCGGTACAGGCGCCTGGCGAACGCGATTGTGTTCGTCCTAACGGCGCTCGTGGTAGGGTTGTGGTTGTACTACACACCGGATGGCATCCTGGGAAAGGCAGACGCCATCGGTTATGCGGTGTGCCACCGGATCGACTTGCGCTCTTTCCATCTGGGTATACGACCGCTTCCGCTCTGTGCGCGCTGCACAGGGATGTTTCTGGGGGCATTGATCGCTTTTGCGTATTACGCGCTTCGGCGTACGAAAGCTAGCCTCTATCCGAGAAGAAGGGTGCTAGCAGCAGTCATCGGGCTGGGGTTGACCTGGGTTGTGGACGGGGCCAATTCTTTTTTATCGATGCTTCCCTCGGCAATGCAGCTCTATTCACCTCACAACACTCTGCGTTTAATCACCGGCAGCCTGGTTGGAATTACGCTCGTCACGCTTGTCTACCCCGTATTCAGCCAGTATGCGTGGAAAGACTGGAAATCAGAGCGGATATTGCGCTCGGCGCGCGAACTGCTCGTACTGCTCACACTTGTCGGTGTTGTTGACCTGGCGGTGTTGAGCGAGAACCCACTTCTGCTTTATCCTTTGGCTCTATTGAGCAGCCTCGGGGTTCTGCTGCTTCTTACGCTGGCGTACACGTTGATCACGATCCCTCTTCTGCGTCGAACACAGAAGGCAAGTACATGGCGCGATCTGATCGTCCCGCTCGCAGCAGGATTGATGCTCGCCTTGCTTCAGATTGGGTTGATCGACCTGTTGCGTTATACTTTGACCGGAACCTGGGGCGGGTTCCACTTGTAGAGGAGAAGACAATGGACCCATTGAGCGGTGTTTTCGCTGCATTTGGACTGGCCGCAAGCGCCGGTCTGAACGCGTACATACCCCTATTGATTATGGCGCTGGTCGCCCGCTTTACAGATTTAATAACGCTCACCCCCCCCTGGGATGCACTCAGCAGTTGGTGGGTGATAGGCATTCTGGTGGTTCTCAGCGTGGTTGAGTTCTTTGCAGATAAGATACCGGCGGTGAACCATGTCAATGATGCCATTCAGACCTTCGTTAGACCTGTAGCCGGCGCCTTCGCTTTTGCCGTGAGTGCCAATGTGATCACAGATGTCAGCCCTATCTTGAGCGTTATTGCCGGGCTGTTCATCGCCGGCAGCGTGCATGCGGCTAAATCCGCTGTAGTTCGCCCGGCGGTCACCGCTACGACGGGAGGCATCGGCAATGTGCCCGTCAGCATTGCCGAGGATGTGACCGCGCTGGTCATCTCCATCCTGGCCTTCGTGGTGCCGGTGCTCATCGCCTCGATTTTGATTGTGGTGACGGCGTATGTCGTCTGGCTTCTGTGGCGTCGAGCGAATGCCCAAAAAGCGCTCTGAACCTCAAAGCGCTTCTCTTTAACAGAATATCCAATGCGGGTGTATTAAGGTAGGTTACATCGTTGGGCGATTCTCTGCCGCGAGTCTGGAGAATGGCCCTTTGCGCGCCTTGACCCATAGCTTGAGCTCCTCGAGCGCAGATAGGGCGTTCTTGCGATCAGACTCGTTGAGATCCATCTCCTCGAACTCATCTTCATCCAATACTCGAACGCGCCCATCTTGGTAAACAAGCAAATCGAGCGCCAGGTCTTCCGCATAGATGTGCCCTTGCTCGATTCGAGCCGGGCGGGTGATGTTGCAGTACCAGCCTTTGAGGTGGTCATCATCGACGTCGTAGATCTCGAAGATATTAAACCAGCGATCTGTATAGTAGGTCTCGAGAAAGCGATCGCCCTCCCGAAAAGTTAACTCAAAGAATTGAATATCAGAACGCTCGAAGCGTGCTTCGAGCGTGAGACTGGTTCCCTGTTCCTCAATAAGTATGCCGCGATAGTGGAAGACTTCAACGCCCTGCTCATTCAGTTTGTGAACCGTTATGGTGATGCCCATCATTCAGCCTTTATTTTTGTGCGCCCCACGAACAGGGTTAGATCGTTACCCCGAGCGCTTCGAGAAGCTCGGCGAGGAGCGAGGAGAAGATCGGTTCGGTGATCATAGCTTGCCGGCGCGGGCGGGGCAAAGGGACATCGACTATTTTTACAATCCGACCCGGGCGAGGGCTCATCACAGCCACGCGATCGCCAAGGTAAATGGCTTCCTCAACATCATGTGTGATAAAAATGACGGTTTGACCGAAACGACGCCAAACCTCGAGCAGCCAGCCCTGAAGCTCACGGCGGGTGAGCGCATCCAGGGCTCCGAAAGGTTCGTCTAAGAGCAGGATCTTTTTCTCAGCGAGCATCGTGCGCTGCAGTGCGGCTCGCTGGCGCATACCGCCCGAGAGAGCGCTGGGGTAGCTGTTGGCGAAATCCTCCAGCCCGAAGAGAGGCAGCATAGACTGGGCACGGGCGCGCGCTTCTTCCCGCGGCACCCCGGCGAGTTCAAGGGGGATGATCACGTTGTCAAGTATGTTCCGCCAGGGGAGCAGAAGATCGCGCTGAGGCATGTAGCTTACGCGGCCGATTCGCTCGCGGCAGAGTTCCCCTTCGAGATAAATATCCCCCTCGTCGGGTTCTAACAACCCCACAATCAAGTTAAAAAGCGTACTCTTCCCGCACCCCGAAGGGCCGATCAGGGTGAGGAACTCGCCCTCCTCGATGCGCAGCGCAATATCATCGAGAGACCTAACCGATTGACCATCCGTACGGAAGGTCTTGCTAACCCCCTGGACTTCGACGCTTAACTTTCGCACCGGATCACTGGCTCCCTGGAAGGAATTTGTTGGTGAAGGCGTCTTCGGCTTGAATGGATTCGGTAAGGATCCCATGCTCAACCATCCACGCTGAATATGCCTGCCAGACCTGGATGTCCTGCTCTCCCCAACGAGAGGCGTCAGCTTGATAACGGGGAGAAAGCCAGGATTGGCTTCTGTGAACGAGGTCCTCGTTCAGCTCGGGGACGGCCTCAAGCAGGATGTCTGCGGCCTCTTCGGGGTTGTCGATTGCAAAACGATAACCGCGCTCAATCGCCTCGAGGAAGGCGCGCACTACTTGCGGGCGCTCCTGTATCGTTTTTTCATTGGCGATGAGGACCGGCGTGTAGTAATCCGGGATGCAATCGAACCAATCCTCCATCATCACGATCTGCAGATCAATGCCTTCGTACTCAGCCTGGATGCCCTGCCAGCCGTAGAAAATCCAGGCCAGATCGGTCACGGCCTGGTCGAGCAGCGCTAAAGGATCCGAAAAACCTGTGTCGACGATCTCTAGCGCTTCAAATTTGCCCCCGTCGCAGTTCATGAGCACTTGTAGCGTTGGCGGTTCAAATGGGCTGCCGAACGAGCCATACCGCAGCCCTTCCCAATCGCGGGGAGAGTGGGCACCGAGCTCGGCGCGTGAAGCGAAGCCGGAGGAGTTATGCTGGATAATCGCGGCGATGGACACGATCGGCACTTCATCGGCGCGGGCGAGCGTAACCTGCTCCTGGAAGCTGACGCCGAAGTCGGCAGCCTCTGCAGCGACGGCATGTTCCGCATAGACTTCACCGGGCTCAATGATCGTGACGTTCAACCCCGCGTCTTCGAAGTAGCCGTTAGCCTGAGCGACATAAATGCCCGTGTGATTTGTGTTCGGAACCCAATCCAGCATTAACGTCACATCCTGCAGGGTGGGGGTCTCACTCTGTCCTGCACAACCTGCAAGGACGAGGGCGAGAACGATTGTTAGAGATGTCAAATTCCAGATTCTCATCGTTTATATCCTGTTAAAGGTAAACAAACCGGACCATATTTCTGCGCGGTCAATAAATACCCGCGCCCTCCCAATGTTCTTCACGCTGGGTGGTGTGGTACCACGGGAGCACGGCGCGCTCCAGGGCATAGACCAATGTATAGAGACCAATACTGATGACTGAGGTCACGACGATAGCTGCAAATACCTGATCCGTCGCCAAAGCATTCTTCGACCGCAGCATGTAAAGACCGAGTCCAGCTGAACCACCCACCCATTCTGCGATTGTTGCGCCAACGACGCTGTAGGTGACGGCAATACGCAGTCCGGAGAAGAAGGAGGGCAGCGCGGCGGGAAGCCGGACCATGCGCCAGATTT
Organism: uncultured Anaerolineales bacterium; assembly: GCA_965363875.1. Lineage (GTDB taxonomy): Bacteria > Chloroflexota > Anaerolineae > Anaerolineales > E44-bin32 > E44-bin32. Next base: position 1,891 of record CBDTTY010000121.1, on the reverse strand, counting down.
GATTGCGACTTGCCCCCATAGAACGCAGAAGGGCGACCAGATCCGGGTCTGCTGAGGCGAGCCCATCAGCCGTATTGACTGCCAACGGAAAGAAGCAGATTAGTATCACGACGAGGACCTTCGGCAGAAGCCCAAATCCGAACCAGATGATGAGCAACGGCGCGATCGCCAGAATCTGCACGGTCTGTGAAGCGACAAGGATTGGATAGAGCGATCTGCGCAGCACGTTTGAGACGTCCATCACGCCGGCGATTACCACGCCGAGCACGATGGCGATACTCAAACCTACACCTGTCTCCACCATCGTCGTCCCGATCGCGGGGAGCAGTATGTCCCAGGTCTCGTATGTGGCTTGTGCGACCTGGATTGGCGAGGGGAGGATGAAAGCCGAGAGGCCGCTGCGAACGGCGACGGTCTGCCATACGAGCAAAACGAAGCAAACGAGCAGAAGCGGCGGAAGAGCCTCATGCCAGAAGCGTGTCGCTCGAGGCTGGATAACCTTATTTCTACCGTCCATATACGGGGATCTCCACGGTTGATGCCGAGGTCATGGTCAACGGCTGCGATATTTGGCGACCTTCTCTTCGATGGATGTCCCGGTGGTGCTGTCGCCGATTTTGATCAGCGTAACCACCTTTTCTGCACCAGCCTCGAAACAGGCCAGGTGAGCCTGTTTTGCGACCTCAAGCAGGGTGTCTAGCTGCCCCTCCATTACGGTCTCCATCGGACCGACCTCGTATTTTACGCCGCTCTCAGCGATGACACTGATGGAGTGGCCAACAATTCGGTACACATCCTCATGCAGTGGCAGCACCTGAACGGCAACATTCACTGTGCGTTCGGGATCGATAGTCATGTTCTACAACCCTCCATTGTCTCCGTTTCCATACGAAACGTGTGGACAACCACAAATCCGGGGGTGAATAGCGCAGGATCCGCAGGGGTTATGCCGCTTGTGTATGCACAGCAAGCAAGATCCCCGTTTCCAAATCCACGCGGCAAACCTCCTGTTCCATTACGTTGCTGACACCCCGGGCATGCCCGAAGAAAAGCTTCTCCCCCTGCAGCGGATAAGCCAATCCGGTGGTGGTAACACCCATTGCGTCCCCTTTTACTGGGATCAGGCTCAGCGTATCGCCTGGAGCGCCCTTGAACTCGTCTCCGGGAGGGCGAATCAGCCAGGCGGTTTGGCGCCCGAGCCAGAGTTCTGCATGTATTGGGATTAAAGCATCTAGTGTGAGCAGATGAATATTCGCCAGGACCATATCCAGCCGATTACCGACAACGCCGATGACAGCGATTTCGGTTGCACCTTGCTCGACAGCACGTAGCAGCGCCAATTCGAGATCGGTCTCGTCCTTCTCGGCTTTAAAGTGTTCGAATTGCGTGCCTTGCTCTAGAAGTGTCTCGCGCTGCGCGGGTTCTATTGAGTCGAGATCTCCGACTACAAGATCGATCTTCAATCCAAGTGTAGACGCGTGGCGGCTGCCGCCATCTGCGGTTATTACCTGCTCGGGGCTCCAGGCGTCGATGCGCTCTTTAAGCGCGGAGCCATCCAGGATGTCTCCGTTTGTGAGGATGAGCGTGCGATGCAGCATAGAAAAAACCACTCCTTGGGTAGGGAGTGGCTGTTGTTGGTGATGCAACGTGTGCTGCCATCCCTACGCCGGCATGATCCGGATCAGGTTCTGCGGGTCGAGGGTCGTAGCCCTCCTCTCAGTCCGGTTGGACTCCCCGTGCGTCTACTATCAAGATGCTATAAGCAGTATAACATTATTTAAGAGGATTTCGCTGCGATCAGGGGTGATGTCAAGGATGATTCTTCATCGACGATCTAGCCTACATACAGGGAGGCAACATGGTGAGATGCAGCATGCTGCGTCTCTACGCT
>CBDTTY010000120.1:0-6191 GCA_965363875.1 uncultured Anaerolineales bacterium | reverse complement strand
AACGACGACATCCCAGAGATTGAGAAGAAGATCGCAAAGGCTGAATTCGGCGACCTACTTGCGTGGCTGCAGGAGAACATCCATCGTCACGGAGCGAAGTACGATCCTCTGGATCTGCTCAAACGAGCCACAGGGCAAAGCCTGGATGCGGAACCGTACTTGCAATACCTGGAGCGTAAATTCGGCGAAATCTACGAACTATAGCGAATGTACAGTAAAAAAAGATGTCTGATCAAGCTTATCAAAGGGGCCATGTCTCCGCAGGCTCCTTGAGTAGAGTGAAGAACGAGATGAACACACGTTCCAACCCCCGCTCGTTTGATCAACGCGTAATCCTTGCGGGTGAAACATCTATCCCCACACCCCTCACTGGGCAGGCGCGGTCAGGGAAATACCTTCTATTTACCCTCATCGCTCTCTTGCTGACGTCTTGTACCTCAAGAACAGACCCTCCCATGACCATCATCGCGCCGGATCAAGCGGAGAGCACACATTTGGCTCCGGCGGCGGTCGATCCCATCGATGGCGAATCAGCCCCTCCCCCACTCACCGAGGCAACGCCGGCGATCATCATTGAACCATCCTTCCCGGCGCCAACCCCAACAAGCATTCCCCCCTCTGTTGGCGTACCGCTAGAAGAGCTGAGTATTCTCTTGCCGGGTCCAGGTTCAATGGTCAACAGTCCGATCCAGGTCAAGGGTTATGGCGGACCCAGCCAGAACAACCGGGTGCAGGTACAGTTGATTGCAGAGGACGGGCGCCTCCTGTCCAAGGGTTACTCATTCCTCTACTCATTCCCGGGTCGCCCAGGTCTGTTCTATATCCAGATGCCTTTCGAGTCCCAGCTTGTAGCCGAGCGAGCCTGGTTAGAGGTCCGGTCCTTTGAAGATTATTTCGGTATGCTCCGGCACCTGATGACTGTGGAAGTGACGATTCTCTCCACAGGCAGCGACCGCATCTACCCTGCCATCCATGGAGCGGAGAAACTCACCATTTTCCAGCCGCGAGAGGAGAACGTAATCGCGGGAGGAAGCGTGCTCATCCAGGGCGCGGGGTGGGTCGATCAAGACGTACCCTTGCGAATCGAGATCATCAATCAAGCTGGCGACGTCCTTGGATCTGGCCAGGTGGAACTTGACGCGCCAGCCGTGGGTCAATTGGGTACATTCTCGGTGGAAATCGCCTATCAAACTTCGCATCAACAGTGGGCCCGCATCGGCGTATATGAGCTGCACGACGAAGTGCCCGGTTTGGTGCACTACACAAGTGTCGGGATCTGGCTGGGGCCCTGACGGTAGGGCAAGCCAATGAGCGCTCCTGTTTGCGGCACGAACCTTGGAACCTCAACCTCACAGAAACCGCACTTGACGGTGATATAATCCGCATCCTTTTGAGGAAATTGTGGAGACGACACAAGCTTTTCGCCGACGTCCATCAAGGATCATTATCTGGCTCAATCGAGCCTTAGTGGCGCTTTTCGCGACCTCGCTTGTGTTGTTTACCGGCTTCGCACTTTTCCTGCTCGGAACGCGCTTATTCCTCTTCAATCGCGCCCTGCCCGGTGTACATCTTCAAGAAGTTAACCTGAGCAGAATGTCTCCTGAGGAAATCGTCGCTGCGCTGAACCCGGTTCTAACCTACCCGGAGGACGGCGCCGTCGCGCTCATGGATAACGAACAAACCTGGATGGCCAAACCGGCGGAACTCGGTGCTTCAATCGACTTTCATGAGATCGCCAGCAATGCCCTCGCCGTTGGTAGACAGGGCACATTCCTGGAGCGCATTCAGCAGCAGGTGGACGCCTGGTATCAGGGCCTTGCCATATCGCCCGTTGTACTTTTCGATCAGGTAGTAGGAGCACACTACCTTCAAGCTGTCGCTTCAGCGATCGATCAACCGATGATCGAGGCGGCACTCCAGATCGAGGGGACACAGGTCCTGGTAAGTCCGGGCCAAATTGGTCGCTCCGTCGACGCAATCGGGACACTTGATGCCCTCAAGGAACCTTTCGGCTCCATGCACGACGCAGTGATCCCGGTTGTGGTTGCAGAAACGCATCCAATGGTCCTCGATGCCTCCGCTGCAGCGGAAAGCGCACGTCTGATTCTGGGCGAACCCTTGCGGATAACCGCCGAGGGCGCCGAAGACCTTGTGCTTGAACCAGCGGAACTTGCGCCCATGATCCGTTTTGAGGTTCAGGGAGATGCTCCCGGCTCAGAATACGCGGTACAGCTTGATCCCGAATTGCTGGCGGATTTACTCGCCCCTCGCATAGCTGAACTGGAGCGCAAGCCTGAGAACGCACGCTTCATCTTCAACGACGAAACGCGCGAACTAGATCTGCTTCAGCCGGCCGTGATTGGAAGAACCCTGGATATCGCTGCCTCGATAGATACAATCAATGCTGGAGTGAGTGAAGGCCTGAATGCCATTGAGCTGACGTTCGAATACGAAGAGCCTGTAGTCGGCAGCGAGGCGACCGCGCAGGAACTAGGCATCAGCGAGGACGTGAGTATCGTTTCGACATACTTCCCAGGCTCAAGCTCCGAACGCATTCAGAATATTAAGACCGCATCCTCGGTTTTCCATGGGCTGCTCGTCCCCCCGGGCGAAACGCTTTCAATGGCCGATGTCCTGGGAGATATCAGCCTCGATAACGGTTACGCCGAGGCGTTGATTATTTTTGGCGATAGCACGATCAAAGGTGTTGGCGGCGGTGTGTGTCAGGTGAGCACGACCCTCTTTCGTGCGGTGTTCTTCGGCGGATATGAAATCGTCGAACGCCATCCCCATGCCTATCGGGTTGGATATTACGAGGGGGGACCAGGATCGCCGGGGCCGGGCCTGGACGCAACCGTGTTCGTTCCCATGGTTGACTTCAAATTCCGCAACGACACGCCTGACTGGCTTCTCATGGAGACCTATATCTACGGCAACCAATTACTGTGGAAGTTTTATTCAACTTCCGATGGCCGGACAGTTCAGTGGAGCAGTCACGAGTCGGGCAAAGTAGATGCTCCCAAACCTTTGTACAAGGAAAACCCGGATCTGGACAAGAACGAGTTCAAAAAGATCGACTATGAGGCCGATGGGTTAGATGTCATCGTATACCGCACAGTCACCCGGGATGGAGAGACAATACACAACGACACAATAAAGACTCACTATCTCCCCTGGCGGGCAATATACGAATTCGGCCCTGGGAGCGATCTCCCGGATGATATCGAAGTGGAAGAGGATTAACACCCCACCCCAAATAGCCCAAATAACCCCTGTTTGACAACTTCTCCGACCTCGGCTATTTTCATGCCAACCAAATCATGCCTAGAGCATCCGCAGGAGTAGATGATGATTAGCGAAGACCTGCTCGAAATCCTACGTTGTCCAGCTTGTGTGCGCGAGAAAGAGGGGCTCCTCGAGCTTTATCAGGAGACCTGGTTAATCTGCCAGGAACCGGATTGCGGTAGAAAATATCCAATCAAGGATGATATTCCTGTGATGTTGATCGAGGAGGGGGACAAGTGGGTTGAAGTGAAGAAGGACGATCTTCCCGTTCCCCCACCAGGAGATTAATGGACTGGAAAAATCACGACCCGCAGACGTTACTGGGCGAACTCCAATCGGGTGACGATGATCGATCGGAGCGTGCTGTCCACCGGGTCGCCGAATTAGGCGAGCGCATGCTGCCGCTGCTCCTCGAACAATTACAGTCCCAGGAACCGGATCAGCGCTGGTGGGCGACGGCCGCTCTCACACACATCGATCGCGAGGAGGCGCGGAAAGCGCTGCTCGAGTCTCTTGCCGATGAGGATACTGCTGTCCGTCAGTGTGCGGCCTTTGGTCTGCGCCGCCATCCTTCTGTTGACGCTATTCCGATCCTGATCGATTTACTCGGGGACCAAGACCGACTGCTCGCCCGACTGGCCGCTGATGCTCTCGCCGCGCTTGGTGAGTGCGCCGTCTCCCCGCTCACTGAAGCTTTGCGCTCTGAGGATGCCGCGGTTCGCATCGAAGCTACACGCGCCCTCGCCTCCATAGACGACCCTTCCGTAATCGCTCCCTTGTTCACCGCCCTGGACGACGATTCCTCGCTTGTAACGCATTGGGCCGAGGAAGGTCTGCAGCGCAGGGGAGTCGGGATGGTTTTCTTCAAGCCCTCCTGACACTATTTCACAACAACCCAAGCAATCCAGACGGCAATCATCACCAACCCGAGCAAGAATTTAACGATAAACGAGGCGCCATATCCGGCCCCCATTCCAAACATCGCCTTCAGGGCTTCATCGGCATTTTTATGACGGGCAAACTCCAGCAAAAATGTCCCCAGAAGAAGTCCGGCGATCAAGCCGAGCGGACCGAACACAAATAGACCGATTACCCCCGCGGCCAACCCGCCAAAGGTGCTCAACCATGATGCCCCTCCGCGCCGAGCCCCCATCCCACTCAAAACCATTTCCGCGGCTTGCCCGGCTAAGCCCAGCACAACGATTATGGTGAAGAGCCACCAGCCGTTCTCGCCCCAGCCGACCAGCAAACCGTAACCGAGCGCGCTGATCAGAATCAGCCCAAGATCAGGGATTGCGGGGATTATCGTAGTCGCCAGCCCGATTAACATCGCCAGCCCCAAAAGAATCGTGATTACGATATCCGTCATGTCGCCTCCGGTGTAATTTTATCCACTCCGCCCATCCATGAGCGCAGCACCTCTGGTATTACTACGCTGCCATCCGCTTGCTGATAATTTTCAAGAATGGCGATAACCGTACGCGGCAGTGCAAGCCCCGATCCATTAAGCGTATGCAAGTGGGCCGGTTTCCCATCCGGCTCCGGCCGGTAGCGGATATTCGCCCGCCTGGCCTGGAAGGTTTCACAGTTGCTGCATGAGCTGACCTCGAGCCATTCCCCGCAGCCAGGAGCCCACATCTCCACATCATATTTTTTGGCTGCCGTAAAACCAAGGTCGCCCGTCACCATCTCGATCACCCGGTGGGGGATCTCCAGCGCCCGGCAGATATCCTCTGCATTCTTGACCAACGCCTCAAGTTCATCGTTGGAGGTTTCGGGTGTGGCGAAGTGATACATTTCGACTTTGTTAAACTGATGGACGCGCTTAATCCCGCGCACATCACGACCGGCGGAGAACTTCTCCCTGCGGAAGCAGGGGGTGTGGGCCACATATTTCCTCGGCAGCTGCTCGGCTTCGAGAATCTCGTCTCGATGCAGATTGGTCAGGGGAATCTCGGCGGTCCCGACCAGCCACAGATCATCTTCCACGTCGTGGTAGATATTCTCTTTGAATTTCGGGAGTTGACCCGCGCCCCACATACACGCCTCGCGCACGATGGCTGGTGTGTAAACCTCGGTATAGCCATGCTTCTCTGTGTGAAAATCCAGCATCCAATGGATCAGCGCGCGTTCGAGACGTGCCCCCAGACCAAAGAGCACATAAAAGCGGCTGCCGGAGAGCTTTGCGCCGCGCTCGAAATCGATGATCCCTAAGTTGGGTCCAAGATCCCAATGCGGAAGCGGTTCAAACCCGAATTGTTCCTCCGTCTTAGGCTCGCCCTCCTGCCTGACGACGATGTTTTCACTCTCGTCTACCCCGACGGGGACGCTCTCATGCGGCAAATTCGGCACCAGGTACATCGCCTGTTCGAGATCCGCATCGACATCCCGCAGTTCGGACTCGAGCGTCTTAACCCGCTCGTTCACAGCGCCCATCTTTTCGATGAGTTCTTCGCGCGGGGCGGCGTCTTTCATCCGCCCGATCTCCTTGGAGGTGACGTTGCGTTCGTGGCGCAGATCTTCGAGCTCCTGCAGATTCTGGCGGCGCTTCTCATCCAGCGCGATGATCTCATCGATCGGCGCTTCCGCTTGCAAGCTGCGAATCGCATCCTTCACATCCTCGGTATTCTCGCGGATCATGCGAATATCAATCACGTTGTGCCTCCGTCGAAATCATGCCTCTTCATCCATCGAGCCACCCTGGTGGACCCGAGGAAGGTTTGTTATCCAGCGCTCAATTCTATACCTAAAGCGAGCGCTTGGTGTCATCGGATTTGACCCTTTGGAATATACCATCGAGTGTGAACTTGTGGTGCTGACGATTAGCGCCCAAAACGCAGCCGGTGAGTTCCGACTGTGCGTAGGGAAGCGTGATCGGCGGCGCGGAAGCGGACCCGATTCGTGCA
>CBDTTY010000119.1:0-6289 GCA_965363875.1 uncultured Anaerolineales bacterium | reverse complement strand
CAATATTATTTGACGATTGACGAATTATTTGCCAGGGGTGAAGACTTAGGAGATCGGGATATTAAGATCTCTGGTGTAGTAGATGGCGACACGATTCAGTACGATGTCAAGAATCTAACGCTTAGTTTCACCATAGCCAACGTGCCCGCGGATCTGGACGAGATTGAGAAAGCAGGCGGACTGGCCGAGGCGCTGCACATTGCCCTGGAAGATCAGCAAGCCACACGGCTAGAGGTGGAATACATCGGTGTCATGCCGGATCTGCTCCGTGATGAAGCCCAGGCGATTGTGACGGGCAGAATGGGCAAGGACGGCATCTTCCATGCCGATGAATTACTTCTCAAGTGCCCCACCCGCTATGAAGGGGATGTCCCCTTGCAAGCCGAAGACGGATAAGTCTATCCCCTGCGGCGCTAGTTTCCTCATGGTGAGTGTCGCCTACCGTACTTATAAAATTGTGTCTTAAGAGGAGAGACAAAACGTGGTTGCGAACATTGGTTATTATGTGCTGGTACTTACTTTCTTGGCTTCGCTATATGGCGCCGGTGCGGCAGCATACGGCGCGCTAAAACATAAGCCGGAATTCGTCGAGAGCGGCCGCTACGCAATGCTGTTGACATGGCCGTTATTAACTGTCGCCTCAGTGGCGATCATATGGCTGCTCACTACGGGACATTACGAGATTGGCTTTGTAGCCTCAGTGACGAGCAATTCCATGCCCACTTACTTGAAAGTTACCGCCCTGTGGGGTGGACAGGAGGGATCGCTGGTCTTCTGGGCGTGGTTGATGGCGGCGTTTACAAGCGCTGCCAGCCTGCGCAAGTGGGATCGTGATCGAGAACTGCTTCCGTGGTTCATCATGGTCACGATGATCACCCTGGCTTTCTTCCTCAGCCTGGTGGTCTTCTTTGAGAATCCCTTTGCTCGATTGTGGCTTTCTGCAGATGGACAGCAAGTGACGGCGATGCTGCAGCCTACGGGCGCGGTTCCGCTCAATCCGCCTGACGGTCGGGGTTTGAATCCTCTTCTGCGCCACCCGGGCATGATCATCCACCCCCCGGCGCTTTATCTGGGTTTTGTCGCCTACGTGATCCCCTACGCCTTCGCGATGGCCGCATTGATCACTCGCCGCAGCGACGACCGCTGGATACGCATCACCCGCCGCTGGACGCTGGTTGCCTGGATATTCCTCTCGCTTGGGCTAATACTGGGCGGACGTTGGGCTTACGATGTGCTCGGCTGGGGTGGCTACTGGGGTTGGGACCCGGTTGAAATTGCGGCCTTATTACCATGGCTCGCGGGGACGGCCTTCCTACACTCTGTAATGGTCCAAGAGAAGAAAGGCATGCTCAAGCACTGGAATGTGGTGCTGATCATTCTAACCTACGCTCTGGTGCTCTTCGGCACGTTTCTCTCCCGATCTGGTGTGCTCTCCTCTGTGCATGCTTTCGCCAAGTCCGCAATCGGGCCGATGTTTTTCGTTTTCATCGGGGTCACATTTATTGTTTCACTCAGCCTGTTGATTAACCGTTGGGAGATGCTGAAGGGCGAAAATTTTCTGACCTCGGTGTTCTCACGCGAGGCGCTCTTCCTGCTGAACAACTTTCTCTTCATGGGTATCCTGGCGGTCAGCTTCTGGGGTGTGATTTTCCCGTTGATATCCGAATTGATAACAGGTCAGAAAATCACTGTTGGCCCGCCCTTTTACGAGCGGGCGAATGGACCGCTCGGTCTTGGGCTGCTAATCCTGATGGCTATTGCCCCTCTATCTGCCTATGCAAGCACCACCTGGAAGACTATCGGGCGGGCACTGTGGAAACCCGCTCTCGTCTCTTTGCTAGTTCCCATCACCCTGTATTTCGTCGGGATTCAAAATCCGATAGCCCTCCTGGGGTATACGGCGGCAGCATTGGTCGCATTTGTAACGCTGTATGAATTCTGGCGAGGGGTAATGGCGCGCCATCGGCGGCATGGCGAAAACCTGCCGCTGGCCTTATGGCGTCTAGTGGGGAGAAATCGCCGACGCTATGGAGGCTATATTATCCATCTTGGTGTGGTCCTGATGGCGTTTGGCATCATCGGAATTGAGGTATACCAGACGGAGACTCAAGCAACGCTTGCTAAGGGTGAGCAAGTTACGCTCGGACGATACGTGATGACCTATGACGACATTACGGTATTTGACACTAACGATGGCCGCAACGTCGCCCGAGCCGTGGTCTCTGTTTATCAAGACGGGAACCTTATGGACGAACTATACCCGCGCAAAGATTACTATTACGACTCGCAGCAAGCGGTGACCATACCGGGCACGCGTTCCATGCTGGCTGACGATTTCTATGTGATCCTGGTGGGTTTGGATCCGGATTCCCGGAGCGATGCGACTTTCAAGGTTTATCATAACCCGCTGGTCAATTTCATCTGGATCGGTGGAGTTGTCTTCAGTATCGGAACCATCGTGGCGGTTTGGGTCAGTCGCGACCGGAGGCGGGTGAACAAGACGTCGCCCGAATCAAGGAGCACCCGAACGTGAGGAGATGTTTATTAATGCGTAAGCTGCAAATGGCGATGGGAATGACTCTGGGTTTTATTCTGCTCTCGCAGGTGTTCGCACTTCCTGCTTTTGCTCAAGGTGGCGGTCCAACCGACGATGATGTCAATGCCATCGCCCGTGAGCTCTATTGCCCGGTGTGTGAAAACATACCGTTGGATGTATGTCCGACGCAAGCATGCGAACAGTGGCGAGCCACCATTAGCGAGAAGCTGGTGTTGGGCTGGAGCGATGATCAGATTAAAGACTACTTCGTCGACCAGTATGGGCCGCGGGTATTGGCCGAGCCACCAGCGGAGGGATTCAATGCGCTTGTTTACATCCTGCCCCCGGTCTTATTCGCAATCGGGGCGTTCATCCTCTTCATGGTTATGCGGGCTTGGAAGGTTGAGCCACCTACGTCTAAGGGTAAGGGTGTGAGTGTAGAGAGTGAGGATCCCTATATTGCTCAATTGGAGCAGGAACTGCGCCGGCGGGATGAATAGGAGCGAGGTTTTGCCGTATGGAAATTAGCGATAACTCAACAACGGAGAATAACGAAGAATCACCCGGGAAAACATCGCGACCGAAATGGGGCGTTCTGCTCGTATGGGTGTTCGTTCTGGGGCTTCTGGCCGTTCTAGGCATAGGTTTAGTGCGTTCCCAACGAGGTTCTATCAAGGTTGGAGATCGTGTTCCCGATTTGATCCTGAGTACTTTCGAAGGGGATGAGATCGACTTCGCCGATCTCCGTGGCCAGATTATTGTGGTCAATTTCTGGGCGTCCTGGTGCAAACCTTGCGAGCAAGAGGCTGTTGAATTGGAACAGGCATACCAGCAGTATAAGGATCAAGGTGTGGTTTTTCTGGGGGTGGACTACGTGGATACGGAAACTGAAGCCCGAGGCTACCTGGCGAAATTTGGAATTACTTATCCGAATGGTCCCGATCTGGGTACACGAATCTCGCAGGCATTCCGCACGCTCGGTGTGCCGGAGACTTACATCATCGGCCCTGATGGTCGATTGGCAGCTGTAAAGATTGGACCCTATTTATCGCTTGACGAGATCGTCAATCAAATCGAAACGGTTATGGCTGAGCACAATTGAAAGTCGCTTTGAGGATTGCACGTTTCCCATCACGAAATAGGCGGATTCAAGGCGCGCAGTAATGGGACGAAGTGAGATGAACGAGGAGAAGGTACAAATATGGATATAGGCTCGATACTCGCTGGGTTAGCGTTGACGCTGCTGACGGTGGCGTTTGTCGCCCTCCCCTTAATTCAGCATCGAGGCAAGGGCGTAACCGATACGGAACGGCTGTCCTCTGAGCTTCAAGCCGGCCGCGATCGAGTGCTGAATAGTCTGCAGGAGCTGGAAATGGACTTCAATACCGGGAAGATCCTGGAGGAGGATTACCAGGAGCAGCGCCAAGCTCTGATGAAAAAGGGAGCAGAAATCTTGCGCCGGATCGATGTATTGAATGCAGGTGGTGATGTGTCCCTTGAAGGGGACGAAATAGACGACGAAATTGAAGCGGCCATAGCTCAGATCAGGAGTGAGAAGGAAGATGGGAGCGGTGGTTTCTGTCCCTCCTGTGGATCTGAAGTTAAGGTGGATGATTTGTTCTGCATTCGCTGCGGTAACACGCTGGCTGAAGCGGAGGAGCAAGCGTGAAAAGAAATGTCTTCCTATTCCTAAGTATTCTTCTCGTATTGACAGGATGTTCACTCTCCGAGGATGTCACACCACCCCCGGAGCTGGCGACCCGTCAGGCCGTTGAACAAATACCTCAAGCGACGCAGCAGCGCCCCGCACCTGAGACACAGGCAACAAAGGAGGAAGAACGCTCAACACCGGAGACGCCGCCGGATCTGAGCCAGGGGGAGCAGCTTTATCTGGAAAACTGTGAGCCCTGCCATGGCTCCGCAGGGCTGGGGGAGGGCTCGATGTCCGCGAATCTGGATGTCCGGCCTCCTCTGTTAGGAGATCCTGAATTCGCCTCTAGCGTGCTGCCTTCCGATTGGTATCTTACCGTCACACAGGGAAGGATGGAGCGGTTCATGCCTCCCTTCGTGAATTTGACCGATACGCAGCGCTGGGATGTTGTCGCCTACGCGCTATCCCTGAGCGTTTCGTCAGACCAACTCGAGCAGGGTGCGGTTGTTTATCAAGAGACTTGTGTCGACTGCCATGGTGAGCGCGGGGAAGCCCTGGCGCCTGCTGTGAACCTGCGTGGTGCAGCGCTTTTCACCAATACATCGCTCGATGATTATTACGCAGTGATCACCCAGGGCAAAGGCTCGATGCCTGCGCTGGAGGGAGCTCTTAGCGAGAGCGAACGCTTTGCCGCAGCAGCTTATGTGCGCACACTCGCGTTTAGCGAGAAAGTAACAGCGGCGGAACCAGCTACTGACGTGAGCACGGGGTCAATCTACGGTTCAATCGAAAACGGAACGGAGGGAGCGGATCTCCCGCACGGCTTGATGGTTACATTTATTGCCTTCGATGGGAATCAACTGGTATTCGAAGAGGAAATCCCGGTCGATGCCGACGGCAAGTTTGAAGTCCAGGATTTGGAGATCGTCCCTGGCCGTATCTTTGGCGCATTAACGGAGTATCAAGGGGTGCGGTATTTCAACACGGCAGGACATATGCTGGAGGACAGCCTCTCACTTGAACTTCCCTTAACGGTTTTCGAAACCACAACGGATGACAGCCTGCTCGTTGTAGACCGACTGCATTTGATCTTCGATTACTCTATCGAAGGTGTGGTTGAAGTTTCCGAATTACTGCTCATGACGAATACCGGCGACCGAACGATTGCTGAACCAGATGGGGTTAATGATATTCGGGTGCCGTTGCCGAAAGGTTTTAGTAATCTGTATTTCGCTGATTCGACCGAGTTGATGCGTTTCACAGAAGACGCGGACGGCTTTGTGATCCACGAGGCGTTCATCCCTGGGGAGGCAGTAGAGGTCTACTTTAGTTTCACGCTGCCCTATGAACGCAGCCTGGAGTATCAGCAGCCCGTAGACTACCCAGTTGAAGCGATCGTCATTTTGAAGACGCAGGGCCCCCCATCCATTAGTGGTGAGGGGTTGAGCGAAGTGGGCGCGCGCGATATGGGCGGGTTGGTCATGGAAAGTTACAGGATGGACCCGCTTGACCGGGGCGAAATACTGGAATTGCGCCTCTCGGGCAGGCACCCTGCAAAGACGGACTCTTCTTCAACAACAAACCTGATCGTCGGCGCTGTTGCCTTGGGGTTAACCTTAATCGCCCTCTTCATTATTTGGTGGAGGTGGTCGCAACGACTGGAGTCAACCGTTGAATACGACGATGAAACCGTGCCCGAGGAACCCCGCGATCGCGAAGCACTAGTTCGCGCAATCGCCGCGCTAGATGATAGGTTTGAGGCAGGAGAGATCAAAGAAACGGCCTACAAGGAACGTCGTGAGGAGCTAAAGCGTACCTTAAAAGCACTCCTTGAGTCGGCGGCGGAGCATGATTAAGGTCAGGCGTTTGGTAAAGACGTTCGGTCCGAAACCTGTTCTGCGCGGCTTAGATTTTCAGGTTGGGCAAGGTGAGTTTGTCGCTTTGTTGGGTCCTAACGGAGCCGGGAAGACGACTTTTCTGCGCATCCTTGCCACCCTCTCCCGCCCCAAAATGGGCGAGGTGATTGTGGCCGGTCATCATTTACCAGCAGAAGCTGCTGCTGTACGACGGCGGCTGGGTGTTGTTTCCCATCAACCTTTACT
>CBDTTY010000118.1:0-6319 GCA_965363875.1 uncultured Anaerolineales bacterium | reverse complement strand
GTTTCCGCTTAACAAGAAAAGCACCCACAGGAAGCTGGGTGCTTCTTTTAATAATTGGGTTTATAAGGCGCTTTCAGTGCCCGAGGTTTTCAAGCATCCAGTAACCCGAGCTAAAAGCGACCGTAGGCGACGAAAGCCGCCATTAGGGCCAGTGCGATAGTCATCATCGCCATCGGATTTTCACCGCGGCGTAGATGAGTGGTCGTTGCCCCGAGCATCAACAAGACAAATCCGATCGCGGCGATAGGGGTCAGTATGGGCAAAATCCCGGTAATCATGGGCAGCACTAGCCCGAGTGCGCCCAGGATCTCAGTAAAACCGATCATGCGAATCTGGCTCTGGCTGAAATCCTCGACCCAGGCCATTTGACTAGCCAGTTGGTCCTTAGACCGGGACACTTTCATGAAGCCAGCCATGAGAAATACGAAGGTTAACAATCCTTGAACGATCCATAGTGTTGTATTCATATGAATTTTATCCTCCTTGAATAATTTCCAGTGATTTGTCCTGCGATCATCTAGACGAGGTTACTGTTGGAGTACTTACATTCATTTCATGGACTACTGCCAGGCTCTTGGTTGCTTGACGCTCGATAACCGAGCGTTTACCATGCTCGAATGCACACGGTTGGCAGGAGCGAGCGGAAGGTCTTGCTCCCGCCCCGGAATACTGCCGGTGATTCATGCGTAGACAGGGGTAGAGGGTAATGCTTCAACTTTGGCGGTTGACCAACCTGGCCCAATTCCTTGTTGGGTCATCCATTTACGGAATTTACTGGTGAGATGGTTGCTCATGTGATCGGGCAATATTG
The DNA here is from genome assembly GCA_965363875.1 of uncultured Anaerolineales bacterium. Lineage (GTDB taxonomy): Bacteria > Chloroflexota > Anaerolineae > Anaerolineales > E44-bin32 > E44-bin32. The sequence goes on along the minus strand of CBDTTY010000118.1, from coordinate 5,508 downwards.
CCGAGGCCCTTCACCCCTGCACGCTTGGCTCGGGTGAAGGATTAGAACAATGGTCTTTTTCATTTTTCGGATGGTCTTATAGTCCTTTCAGTAAAGATGATCGAACCCTAACCGTTTCCCACTCGGAGGAGTTTAATAAGTTACACCACCTTCGGGTTATTATGTAGAGGTGAATTATTAATGATGGCATCATCATTCCCCGGGAGTCTTTCTAGACCTGTTTCTGGAAAATGTAGAAAAGACATCTTCGGATCTTATTTGCGTCGATGTCTATGAGCACCAATTATTCCTAACTGTATTCACGAAGGGTTGCTCATGAAGAAGGTCATCTTCATCTCATTGCTTCTCCTAACCGCCTGTGCGCCGCTAACCGGCCCTGCGCAGGGGTTGCCGGGTACGTCAGGTCCTCAAAGCACGGTTGGACTTCCTCCGGCGTATACTCCGACGCCGGTGCCTCCACCCACTGTTACCCCTCAACCGACTCCGGTGATCCAATTATCCGCTCAAAATCCGGGCTTATTAGCCGATCATGTCGGTGACCTCGTCCAGCTCAGAGGCGCTACTCGCTATTCGATCGAGGTGGAGGTGACGTTTGATTCCGAGATGAGGACCGCTGTTCTCGATGGCTGGGCTCAGATTCAATTCAAGAATCATCTCGACAATCCATTGCATGAGATCTATCTGATGCTCTGGCCAAACGATCCGCAGTATCAGGCTGCGATGGTCGCAGGTCCTGTATTTATCGGGGACAAGGTCATCGATCCCAGGCAGGAGCTGGATGGGCTGGCCCTGCGGGTTGATCTGGCGCTGCCGCTCGCCCCGGGGGAAACGATCGATCTTGGCCTTCCGTTCCGGATCGAAGTGGAATCGATGCGTCCTTCAGCCCCCCGCCGTTTTGGGATCACCGAGGGGGTGTTGATCGCCCCGACTTTCTATCCATTGATCCCGCGCATCGTCGATGATGAGTGGGATATCCGCCGGGCGCCGCCGGGCGGGGATACGACTAACTCCGAGATAGCTCTCTATCAACTGCAAGTGACCGCGCCCGCTTCCTTTGATCTCGTCGCCTCCGGAGTGGAGATCCTGAACGAGACCCTGGGCGATCTTCAACGCCTGACGTATGTGACCGGACCAATGCGGGATGTGGCCATCGCCGTTGCCGACTTCGTCGATGAGTCACGCCAGGTTGGCGATGTTACCGTAACAGCCTGGGTGCTGCAGGATCATGCTGACGATCTTGATACGGTGCTCGATTCAGCGACTCTGCAAATGCAGGTCCTGGGCGATCTTGTGGGTCCCTACCCCTATCCGGAGTTGGATATCGTCGACGCACCCCATGCATTCGGCGGCATTGAATACCCGGGGTTGGTCTTTGTTGGCACATTGGGGACACACTGGGTTGTGGAGCCAACCGTCCACGAAGTCGCGCACCAGTGGTTTTATGGCCTTGTCGGCAATGACCAAATTTCGGAACCCTGGCTGGATGAAGCTGCGGCGACATACGCGGAGGCGCTGTATTACGAACACGCGTTGGGATCGGGACGTGCGACTGGATTCTTGAGCGATTTGCGCGCCATCGTGCGGGATCACCCGGACCCGATGATACCGATCGGCTTGCCTGTCGGGGACTATACATCCGATGCTGATTACGCCGTATTCGTGTACTTGAAAGGCGCGCTCTTCTTCGACGCGCTGCGCGGCGAGCTCGGCGATCGGTCCTTTGATAAATTCCTGAAGGCGTATTACGAGCAGTATCAGTATGGCTTTGCGAGCGGGAGCGATTTCCAGGATATTGCAGAAGAAACCTGTCGTTGTGATTTGCAGGACCTTTTCGACCTGTGGGTTTACGAAGGGGGCGTCATCCCTGAACTTGAGAAATAGACACCACCCGCAGTTTATCCCCTCCTACACCTCTGTTAATTTGAAGGGTGGACCCGCGAATATCCTATGTTTCTCTTTGGTAACTAGAGCAAATACTTGTGTCAGCCCGTAGTCTAACGGTGCTCTCTCTTAGTTAATGAAGGCTTATCCTTGACCCTTCTTCCCCAAAGGTCTTACAATCCATACTATAAAAATTCTCATGCTGCGGCCAAAAACTCATGCGCCGCCCTGTTAATAGGAGCTGCAAATGCCTGATTCACTTTTTCGAGGGACTCTGGAAGAACTAGATCCAGATGTATACGAATTAACTCAGCTGGAATCCGAGCGTCAATATCGAAAATTGATTCTGATCGCAAGCGAAAGCACATCACCGTTAGCGGTGCGGGATGCTTTGGATTCGGCGTTCCAGAATGTCTATGCGGAAGGCTATCCGGATGAGGATACCCGCTGGATGAGTGAAGAAGAAATCCTGGATTATGACAACCGCCTTGCACACTATCGCCGTTATTCCGACCCGCGTTATTACAAGGGCGTCGAGTATGTTGACACGATCGAGGCCTTAGCACGCCGGCGCTGCGCCGAAGCTTTTGCCGCCAATGGTTTGACGGCAGACGACTTGTATGTAAATGTGCAGGCGCTTTCGGGAGCGCCAGCCAACAACGCGGTGTATCACGCGTTGGTTGACCCCGGCGACACCGTCATGGGTATGAACCTGCTGCATGGCGGCCACCTCTCCCATGGATCTCCAGTCAATCGCTCAGGTAAGTTTTATAACATCGTCCATTACAATGTAGACCCCGAGACACAACGCATAAACTACCAGACAGTCCAGGATCTGGCGAACGAATACAAGCCCAAGATGATCATCGCCGGTTTTTCGTCCTACCCCTGGTCGGCCGATTGGGCCAGGTTCAGGGCGATCGCCGACTCGGTTGGTGCGTACCTATTGGCCGATATCGCCCATGTTGCCGGCATGGTGGTTGCCGGCGCCTATCCATCTCCGATCGGACATGCCCATATTGTCACGACGACTACTCATAAATCACTCAATGGACCAAGGGGAGCAGTGATTATCACGGCGGACTATGCCCTAGCCCGTAAGATTGATCGAGCGGTATTCCCGGGAGAGCAGGGTGGTCCGCATATAAATACGATTGCCGCACTCGCGCTCACTTTTAAACTCGCGCAGACAAAGAGGTTCAGCGTTCTTCAACACCAGGTGATAAAGAATTGCGAAACATTGACTAAACGCCTGGAGGAGCGGGGCTTTCCGATAGCGTTCGGCGGCACCGACACCCACCTTATGAATTTGGATTGTAGATCCGTAACCGGGCCAGATGGCACAACGCTTTCCGGTGACATGGCCGCGCGCATATTGGATCTGGCGGGCATCGTTGTAAATCGAAATACCATACCGGGCGACAGATCTGCACTTGACCCTTCCGGTATTCGCATGGGCACATCCTGGATCACCCAGCGCGGATTTAGAGAAAAGGAAACGATCACACTCGCGGACATCATTGCCGACGTTTTGATGGCGACAACACCCTATGCATTGAAATCTCGTAAGCGCCGAAATAGACGGGCGAAGGTAGATTTCAAGACCATGGAAGAGGCAAAGCTGCGCGTGTGCGCGTTGGCGGAGTCGGCGGGTATCGACTTCGATCCAACGGTTCATGGATATCCGCACTTTTATTACATGGGCGACGAACCGCCCGGGAAGGGTCCAAGGGCAGCATTTGACATTGGCGGCGAACGCGTCCGCGAATTCTTGAATACAGCATTGAGCAGCGACGTCGAGGCACTGGATCCTGACCAAAGCCAGGTCACACGAATAAGCACACCGCAGGGTGAAATCGAGGGTACGCTCACTTGTAAGTCTCCTTATGAATTTCAGCTAAGCGTAAAATCAAGCGAAGCTAATCTTGCCGCCGCCTGGTTGCGTGCTCTATCGGATGGTTTTGTCAGCATAAAAGATGATGATCTTCTGGCGAAGCCCCCGGGACCGGCGTGGGTTCGGGAATCGAAGGAGCCGCCCGCGAAATCCGTCAAGGGGGATCCAGCAGCTAACGAAAAGCCATTCTATATCGGTATTTCTGAGGGATCAGGTGAACCTTTACCAGGTTTCACCTGGGAGGAACCCACCGAATCGGCGGAATTAAAACGGACGACTCTCCACGCGATCCATCTGGAGTTGGGAGCGAAGATGGCGCCGTTTGCCGGGTGGGAAATGCCCCTATGGTATTCAAGCGTTAGAGAGGAACATCAAGCTGTCCGCACCGCCGCCGGTTTGTTCGATGTATCTCACATGGGGATCTACCAGGCAGAAGGGCCAGATGCGGCGGTTTTCCTAGACAGCGTCTGTGGAAACGACATCGGCTATCTCAAGATCGGCCAATCGGTATATACGCATTTCCTGGACCCGGACGCAAATGTAATCGACGACCTGATTGTTTATCGGCGCGGAGAGGAAGCATACCTTATCGTCGTGAATGCGTCGAACGACGATAAGGATTGGGCGCATCTCTGTGCGGTCCGCGATGGTGAAGTGCTCGTTGACAATAAACGTCCTTGGGCGAGAGCGTTTGGACGTAATGTTGTGCTCCGCAACCTGCGCGATCCGGCTGAGGGGAAGGACATGCTGGTGGATATCGCCTTACAAGGACCTTTGTCGCGCGACATCCTCCTGGCTCTAAAATGTGATGATGCCACATGCAAACGTATCCAGAAACTGGATCGCGCCGAGCTATGTGAAGCCACACTCGGAGGCGTCGACCTGGTTGTGTCACGAACGGGTTATACCGGTGAGAAAATGGCCTTCGAATTGTTTGTGCACCCCTACAAAGCGACAGTCTTATGGAAAGCTCTGCTGGATATTGGGGGACCGATGGGGCTCAAACCGATCGGATTAGGGGCGAGAGATTCATTGCGCATCGAAGCCGGGCTGCCCTTATACGGGCACGAGATGGGCGGCGAGTTAACACTGGGCGTGGGCGAAGCAGGATTCCGCAGCTATGTGAAGACGTATAAACCATGGTTCATTGGACGAGAGAGTTTCCTGGAGCGAGAAGCTGAGCGCGATAGTGTTGTTATTCGTTTCAGATGTGATGTGAAGGGTATTCCCATGGTTCACCTCGGTGATCCTGTGTTAGATAAACGAGGGCTTACCATCGGCGTTGTGACGAGCTGTGCTGCAGATCGGATGAATTATCTGACCGGGCAGGCATACATCTATAAGAAGTATGCAGATGAAGGAACGCCCTTCTTCATCTTCCAGGGTACGCCGATGAAAGCAGATGGTGAAACCAGGCCGGATTTGAAACCGGGGGATCGAATCTTCATCCCCACCGCGGCAACCGTGTTGCGGAGATTCCCGAAGCTGTAAACTAAAGTTTACCGCAAGATACTTATGGGATAGAAAAGCAGAACGGGATCCTGTGCCCGTTCTGCTTTGTTGATTTTTGCGAGCCATGAAGCGATGAGGGAAGGACATTACGCAGGAATCTGTCATGCTGAGCGGAGCGAAGCATCTCGTTCTTTGGAACGAAAGGTTCTCCATGCCATAACCGAGATTCTTCGGCACGAAGTGCCTCAGAATGACATTGGCCAGAAACATGTCATTTCGAG
>CBDTTY010000117.1:0-6500 GCA_965363875.1 uncultured Anaerolineales bacterium | reverse complement strand
GTAAGCATGAGAATGTGGACGGTATCTGAGCTGTGGAACGCCTTATGAAATTCAGAATTTGTCGATGTTGTCCCCGATGCGTCCAAAATTATATTTCTCCAGGAAAAGACCTTCCGAATCAATTGCGCTCGAGGAATGCTTCTACCATTTCCGTCGTTGGCAGGGCAGGAATAGCGCCCCGTTTCATCGTTGTCAGCGCACCTGAGGCATTGGCAAATTGGCAGATCTCTCGCAGAATCGCTTCGTCCTGAAAAGCCTCTGGCTCTCGGTGGAGTCCCATCAGAAGACCCGCAACAAAGGCATCTCCCGCGCCTGTTGTATCGATGGTTTCCACGTGAAAACCGTTCAAATAGCCCGAGTGATCCGCCGTAAGATAAGTACATCCATCCCGACCCTGGGTGATGACGAGCAAGCGCAGGTCCTCATGCCACAACCTACGGCCTCCTTTTTCGGGATTGCTCACATCGGTCAAGAAAATCAACTCTTCCTGGCTGATCTTGATCACATCCGCCAGCTCCCACACCTCTAGGATGTGTGCCTTTGCGCTTTCCGCCTCCGGCCAGAGATTAAAGCGAAGATTGGGATCATAGGATACAAGCATCCCCTCCCCCCTGGCGATCTCAAGCGCCCGATGAGTGGCACTGCGAGATGGCTCACCGATCAAACTGATCGAGCCGAAATGGAATATCTTCGCTGAGCGTAGGAGGGATACATCCACTTCTTCGGGCGTAAAGAGCATGTCTGCGCTCGGATGGCGGTAGAACATGAAGTCTCTATCGCCATCCTCTTGAAGAGAGATAAACGCCAGCGCAGTCCGCGCCTCAGAGGACATTCGTACTGAGGAGACATCCACCCCCTCTTGCTTCAACACATCCAATAGAAAGTGACCAAATGGATCATCGCCTACTTGACCCATGAATCCAGTTGAAATCCCCAGGCGTGCAAGACCCACTGCTACATTCGCGGGCGCCCCTCCTGGAGCTTTTTGAAATCCCGACGCCTCGACCAGCGACACACCCGGCTCGGTCGAGACGAAATCGATCAGGGCTTCTCCAAAGCAAACCACGTCTGGCATCAACCGCGATCCAACAAGATTGCCCCATCGCTCCCAAACCCCACGGGCATGGGATCATCCAATTCCCCGATGAATTCTCCATTCTTATCGAAGTGCCGCATTGTGAGCAGTGCCCACTGATCCTCGGAGGTCGCGACGAGTTTTCCCGCGTAACGTGTACCTGTGGGATCTCCGATGAGAAACTCATCAGTCAAATATCGGTAGGGTCCCAGCAGATCCTCGCTCACAAGATAATGCGTGCCCGTTACTGGCGTTGAGCCTGATCTTTGGATTCGATCCTCCGAATAGTTCTCCGCGCTCGTGGAGAATAGCAGATAGTACAACCCACCTACCTGGATCACCTGTGGGACCTCTAGATGCCCGAAATCCCCGGGGCTCGTCACCGGATCTAATACATCCCAACTCAGGAGATCGGATGACTTTGCGAGGGCAATCACTCCGCGGCCATCCGGTGCCCCATGATCCTCGCGAGCGGTAATAAAAGCGAAAAACTGTTCTTCACTTGGGTGTTTAATAACCCAGGGATCGCGCCAAGCTTGCTCATGCCAAAGATCCAAATCCAATTCTTCGTATCGATCCGGATCAGATACCAGCACAGGGTTGGCATCGTACTTGTTCCAGTTGATGAGATCCCGCGAAATCGCTAATCCGATCCGTTGGACGAGCCCGTTCTCCCTCCGATTCCCTCCTGTGTAGAACATGTACCATAACCCTGCATGTTGAGTGATGCTCCCGGTCCAGGTTGTGTAGTTATCCCAACCATCATCTTCTGGACTGGGCCCGATCGCATCTGGGAGGATCTCCCAATGCATAAGGTCGCTCGAAACCGCATGCCCGATCGTTGCATGCCAGTGTCGCTCACCGGGATCTCCCAAAGATCGAGGCGATTGAAGATAGAAAATATGGAAGTCAAGACCGTCATGGGCTAGCCAGAAGTCCCAAACCCAGCGATCCGGCAGCGATAGGCTCATATTTTTCGCCTGAATTCACGGGAATATGTTTCAACCGTCACGGTAGCCCATTAACCTAAGTATTTGGTGGCTTTCTCGCATGAATGATGCGAGGTCAATTTCCTCGAACTCTGGACCTTATCCTTTAATACCAGTCCTCGCTACCCCCTGAACAAACCATCTCTGGAACAGCAGAAAGACAATCAGCACCGGGATCGTGATCATGGCTGCAAAGGCCATGAGATCGCCCCATAATCTGGGGTCCTGGCCGAAGAAAGATTGAATTCCTACAGTCAAAGGTCTCACATCCTCCCCGCGGGTAACCATCAATGGCCACATGAAGCGATTCCAGGCCGCAAGCGCTTGAAGGATGGCGACGGTTGCAAAAATTGGTTTCGAGAGCGGTAGAACAATGCTCCAAAATATTCTCCAGTAACTCGCTCCATCGACGAGAGCTGCCTCTTCAAGGTCTTTAGGAATGCTGATAAAAAATTGATAAAACAAAAAGATTGAGAATGCGTCGGCTACAAAAGGAATAATCTGCACGTGATAGGTATCGAGCCAGCTCGTAGCCCCTCCAAACCAGGGTAGCGCATTGACGACCAGCAGCAGGGGGACAGCTACGGCTTCAAAGGGGATGATGATCAGGGCGACGATGATGGCCAACAGGATGCCCCGCCCCTTGAAGCGTAGACGAGCAAGCGCATAGGCGATCATACTGTTGATCAACAAGCCCAGGATCACGGTCACGATCATGATGAATACCGAGTTGAACATCAGCTTCCCAAAACTCAAGCTGTTGAAAACATCTAGGTAGTTCTGTATCCCAACATCTCCAACTGGTAAAAATGCTCGCAAGGAACTCATATCACGAACCACTTGCATTTCGTCTTGTTTCACAGATGAGACGAGCATGAAGATGATCGGGAAGAGAAAGAAGCACGCAAGCAGGACCATGATGGCGTATTGAAGCGTTTGTCTGGATGCCTTTCGGACTCGATACTCTGTGCTGTAGGGTTGGGTTGATTGGGTCATGTCAGTTCACCTCCCGCTCTTCTCGGAGGAAGTATCGTTGTCCGATCGATATCAAGAGCACGATGAGGAAAAATACGATGCTGATGGCTGAAGCGTATCCTACTTTCAACTGGCCCCACCCTTGTTCAACCACATGCAGCATCGTTGTCATGGACGCATTTTGCGGGCCGCCATTGGTCATCACTTTCACCTGATCGAACAATTTGAAGGCAAGAATCGTCGTTGCAAGCACGACGAAAATGATGGTGTTTCTCAGTTGTGGAATAGTAATATTTCGGAACTGCTGCCATTTATTGGCACCATCCACATCAGCGGCCTCATAGAGCTCACCCGGGATGTCCTGCAGTCCGGCGAGGAAGATGATCATTTGAAAACCAACCCCCTGCCAGATGGATAGAACCATGATGGACGGGAATACCAACCTGGTGTCCAGTAGCCAGCTTTGAGGGGGTATCAACCCGAAGCTCACGGCTCCTAAAATGGCGTTAATCATTCCCTGACCGGGGTTGTAGAGGAAAGCCCACACAATCGCCACAACTGTCATCGCCGTGACAACTGGCGCGAAATACACCGTACGAAAAAAGTTCATCCCCTTCAGTTTTTGATTGATCAATATTGCCAGTCCCAGGGCGAGTGAAGTCTGAATGGGGACGACCACTATTACAAAATAAAAGTTATTAAGAATGCCCCGATGAAAGGCTTGATCATCAAGTAAACGGATGAAATTTCTCAAGCCAACAAACTGCGTTGGTAAATTGGGGTTTGGAATCAAACGTTGATTTGTAAAACCCAGTCCGATCGCCATGATGAATGGGATGACGAGAAAAACGATAAGGAGAATGATTGCTGGTGCTGAGAAGACCCATGCCATTACGGTCTCCTCTCTTCGGCGGCCAGATAGGGTTGAAGTGCGTTTTTGCTCCGTAGCCATCGCGGTCCCTCCGTGAGAAAATCTGGGGCGTGAAGTAGATTTTCACGCCCCAGATAGTAAGATCGAGACTACTCAGGGAGTGGATAGCCCTGATTATCCTCGATATCTTGATCGATCGCCGCTACGGCGGCATCAAGCTCCGCTTGAACGTCCGCGCCCGTGATGATGTTAAGCACCGCTACGTCAAACGAGGAACTGATTACCGGATAAGCCGGTGTCACCGGTCGCTCGAGGGCCACCCCACCTTCGAGTTGCTGCACGAAGATGTTGAGAGGGCCTCCCTCACCGAAGAGATCAGACTTCGCCACCGCGCTCTTGCGTGCGGGGACAGCGCCATTGGCGTTCGTCATGCGTAGGATCTGATCTGGCTCGACAAGGTATTCGAGGAACTTCCACGCAGCGTCAGGATTCCCACAAGATGATGTGAGTCCCCAGTTCCAGGAACCCATGCCCGTCACAGCCTTACCACCGAAGTTCGGCATCGGCATGAGGACTAGATCATCCCCCAGCCCTTCACTGTGGGGTCCCCACATCCAGTGTCCCACATAGGCGAGCGGTACGACCTTGCGGCCGTAGAAGTCATCATCGCCTGCAGGGGCTGGATTGGCGTAGCCTGCATCGAACAGGCCCTGGAAGAATTCCATCGCTGCCACTGCCTTGGGGCCGTTCAAGACACCATCCGCGCTCTGGTAATCAGAGCGGTCGATCAGGTCGCCACCGAATGATTGGACAATCGGAGAAAAGCCATAGGGCTGCCACTCGCCTGCTCCGTAGTTCAGCTTGAAGTCGATCACATATTCGACCCCCTCAAGCGCGGATAAGGCCTCCATAGCCGCCATGAACTCGTCCATCGTCCACGCATCATCGATGCTTGTTGGGATGCGCACGCCAGCTTCCTTGAGCATGGCTTTATTTCCCCAAATCGCGAGACCTGAGTCAAAGGTGCCCAGACTGTATAGTTTTCCACCGTAGGTGCCCTGACCAATGATCGAAGGCAAGAAATCAGCTTTCATATCAGCGGAAACATAGTCATCGAGGGGTGCCAGATAGCCCGACCAGGCATAGTTGTACAGGAACGGACCGTCAAAATCGAGCAGGCAAGGAAGATCGCCCGCAAGGGCGGCTGCATTGACCTGGTCATTGTAGGAGCCCTCTGGCAGCAAGATGGCGTTTACGATCACGTCATCCTGCATACCGTTGAAGTCCGTCACCTGGGCATTGAGCACATCGCGCTCTTCGCCCTTTCCAGAGTGGAACCATACGTCGATCTCCACAGGTCCAGATGGTGTGGCTTCTTCGGCTCCACCGCAAGCTGAAAGTAAAACGGTGAAGACTAACATGAGACTGAGTAGTAGATATATCTTCTTCATCTCTTCGATTTCTCCCTTTCTAAGGTAATCGTTCGAACATTCGCTTCAGATTTATCAATATGGTTTTTTTTCTGAACTTATCCTCCTTTCGTTTTCATCTCGAATTCTTTTTTAGCGAGACAATTGTAATTCTCGTTTACCCTATTCGTTGGCTTCTCTAATTTCTCCCTCCTTGCGCCGAGTTAACTAAAGACTTCCAGTCCGCGCCGCTTGAAGCAACTACGAGCTGTTCGCGCGCGCTGTCGTTTTCCGCACAATAAGCTCGGTGGGCATAATAATAGTCCGGGCTTCTTCGGTGGGATTCTGGATGCTCTCGAGCAGGAGTTTCACACCCTGCTCGCCAGATTCGAACAGTAATTGCCGGACAGTGGTTAAACCAAGATGCTCTGCGATTTCAATGTCGTCATAGCCGATGACGGAGAGGTCCTCCGGCACTCGCAAGTTTGCCTCTCGGGCAGCCTCTAACACCCCGATGGCCTGCGTATCACTCGCGGCAAAGATGGCGGTGGGGGGGTCTTTTAGCTGGAGTAATTCGGTGGCGAGTAAACGCGCATCGTAGCGCCCGTGTGGGCCATGGCGGCAGTACTCCTCTCGTACCGGGATATCGGCTTTCTCTAACGCCAATCGGTATCCTTCAAACCGGTGCTTGCTGGAGGTGAAGTAATGTCGGTCTGCGAAACTATCACTGATATAGCCAATCCGCCGGTGGCCCAATCCGACGAGATGTTCCGTCGCTAGACGCCCCCCTTCCACATCGTCGACGATGACACGGCTATACACATCCAGGGTTGGATCATTGACATCGATCAAGACCAGAGGCGTTCCCGCTTGTACAATTTTCTCGAGCGTCTCCCGTCCGGGTGCGAGGGAAATCAATAGAACACCGTCCACTTGAACGCCACGCGCCAATTTCGAAAAGTAGGCTTCATGCCGTTCCGGGGCTTCAAGGTCTATAACGATCAAATCATATTCGGTGTCTGCAAGCACATTGGCGATGCCCCGTAAACGTCCAACTGCGGAAGGTCGTGTGAAGAAGGGTATCACCGCAGCAATAGTCAACGTCTTTCCGAGAGAAAACTTTCGTGCGATGGGGTTAGGGCTGTAATCCAATTCGTCGATTACGTCCTGTACCCGTTGGC
>CBDTTY010000116.1:0-6552 GCA_965363875.1 uncultured Anaerolineales bacterium | reverse complement strand
AGATATTTTTCAAGGAGGTCAGCATGGAGTACCCAAAGGATTTGAAGTACACCGAGAGCGACGAATGGGTCCGAGTTGAAGGGAAGATCGGCACGACCGGAATTTCCGACTACGCCCAGGATCAGCTGTCGGATATCGTCTATGTCGAGACCAACACACCCGTGGGTGAATCTGTACAGAAGGGTGAGACCCACTCGGCGGTGGAATCGGTGAAAGCCGCTGCTGATGTCAATATGCCTATCAGCGGGGTCATCACGGAGATCAATGAGAACCTTGCTGACACACCGGAACTGGTGAACACGGAACCATACGGCGAGGCCTGGATGGTGAAATTCGAGATCAGCGACCCCGGGGAGCTGGACGGCTTGATGGATGCGGCAGCCTACGAGAAGTTCAACGAGGAGCGTGATCACTAATGACCTACATCCCCCATACCGATAAAGACCGCCAGGAAATGCTGGCGGTGGTTGGCGTGGATCATCTAGATGACCTGTATGAGGCTGTCCCCGAGAACGTGCGTTTCCCGGATCTTAACCTCCCTGATCCAATTTCGGAATTGGAAATCACTCAGGAACTACAGGCACTTTCGGAGGCTAACCTAGAGGTCTTCCACACATCTTGTTTCTTGGGCGCCGGCGCGTATAACCACTTCATCCCCTCCGTCGTCGACCACACCCTGCGTCGCAACGAGTTCTATACAGCCTATACCCCCTACCAGCCGGAAATCTCCCAAGGGACGCTTCAAGCGATCTTTGAGTATCAGAGCCTGATGACTCAGTTGACCGGGATGGATGTTTCCAATGCGTCCCACTACGATGGAGCGACGGCATTGGCGGAGGCCGTGATCCTGGCGCTGAATCACCATCGTGGCAAACGAAACAAGATCGTGATCTCGCCAGCGATCCACCCCCACTATCGACAGGTCGTGCGTACGTACACACAGGGCATGGGGCTGGCGATCACGGGCGATGAGAAATGCGAGACCGAACCCAAAGAACTTGTGAAGATGCTGGACGATGACACCGCGCTCGTGGCCGTGCAGTACCCGGATTTCTTCGGCAACATCACCGATCTCTCGGCTCTGGGCGAGGCTGCGCAGGCAAGCGGAGCGCTCTTCTGTGTCGTAGTCAATCCGCTGGCGCTGGGTATGCTCGTGCCCCCCGGCGACTTCGGCGCCGACATCGTCGTCGGTGATGGTCAACCTCTTGGTATTTCACTCTCCTATGGTGGGCCCACCGTGGGCATCTTCACGACGAAGGATAAATACGTTCGCAAGATGGCTGGACGCCTGGTGGGCGAAACAGTAGATAGCCGTGGGCAGCGCGGCTACGTGCTCACGCTCACCCCGCGCGAACAGCACATCCGCCGTGACAAAGCGACTTCGAATATCTGCAGCAATCAGAGTTTGATGGCGCTCGCGTCGGCAGTTTATCTGAGCGTGGTTGGCAAGCAGGGTCTGCGGAAGGTCGCCGAACTTTGCTACCATAAAGCACATTACACCGCAGAACGGATCGATGCGCTGAAGGGCTTCACGCTCTGGAATAAGCATCCATTCTTCCACGAATTCGTCGTCAAATGCCCGCGACCTGTCGCGGAGATTAATGACCGCCTGCTCGAGTGGGATATCCTCGGCGGGTATGACCTGGGTCGGGAATATCCTGATCTGAAGGATCATATGTTAATCGCCGTTACGGAAGTGATCGCCAAGGCGGAGATCGATGACCTTGTAGCTGCGCTGGAGGAGGTCTCCAATGACTGAGCCTCTGATTTATGATTTATCCTCACCCGGGCGCAAAGGTGTATCGCTGCCGGCGGTAGATGTTCCCGAAACGGCGCTCCCGGAAGGCCTGGTGCGGGAGAATTTACCCCTGCCAGAAGTCGCTGAGAATGACGTTGTGCGCCATTTTATGCGTCTCTCTCAATTGAACTACTGTGTGGACACGGGCTTCTACCCCCTGGGCTCATGTACGATGAAGTACAACCCCAAGGTCAATGAGGACATGGCCCGCCTTCCTGGTTTCGCATTAACACATCCACTGCAGGATCCTGATACAGCTCAGGGTAACCTGGCGATGATGTATGCTCTCCAGGATTGGCTCATGGAGATCGGCGGGTTTGCCGGAGCGAGTCTCCAACCCGCGGCGGGAGCACATGGAGAGCTGACGGGGATCCTCATCATCCGGGCATACCATCAAGACCGCGGAGATAAGGAACGTAACAAGATTCTCATCCCCGACTCAGCGCATGGGACCAACCCTGCCAGCACGACGATGAGCGGAATGGATGTGATCGAAATCCCCTCCGACGCACGCGGCAATATCGACCTGGATGAGCTCAAGAAACATTGTGATGAGAGCGTTGCCGGTTTGATGCTCACGAACCCCAATACGCTAGGGCTTTTCGAAGAAAACGTTCAGGAAGTTATCGATCTGGTCCATGGATGCGGCGGTTTGATTTACGGTGATGGGGCGAATATGAATGCCCTGCTCGGCGTGGTCAGGCCAGGCGATCTCGGCATTGATGTGCTCCATTACAATCTCCATAAGACCTTCTCCACACCGCACGGCGGGGGTGGACCAGGTTCGGGTCCCGTCGGTGTCGTCGAGAAGCTGGTCGACTTCCTTCCGGATCCGGTGGTGGGGATTGTTGATGAAGGCGATGAAGCCAAACCGCCATTGTATGGGCTTATTACACCTGAAAAGAGCATCGGCAGGGTGAAGGCTTTCCACGGACATTTCGGCGTCATCTTGCGTGCATACACTTATATGCGCATGCTGGGGAAATCGGGACTGCGGGCGGTATCCGATTATGCTGTGCTGAACGCCAATTACCTGCTGGCGAAACTGCGCGATACCTACAAAGTCCCCTTCGACCGCATCTGCATGCATGAATTCGTCGCTGAAGGGCACTGGGATGATGCGCCTGACATCCATGCCCTGGATATCGCCAAGCGGTTGATGGACTACGGATTCCATCCCCCGACGAATTACTTTCCGTTGATTGTGCCCGAAGCACTTATGATCGAGCCCACAGAGACGGAAAGTAAAGAGAGCCTCGATGCCTTCATAGAAGCGATGCTCGCGATAGCGAAGGAAGCCCGCGAGGATCCTGAGACCCTGAAGAACGCTCCACATAAAACGTTGTTTGGGAGAATGGACGAAGTGCAAGCCGCACGGCAGCTGGTGCTGTGCTGCCGCCCGCTCTATCTGGATAAACCTGATAACAAATAGCTGTCTCTGGAAGATGAATTCCAGGATGAATATTTGAGCACGCACCCAAAAAAGCAAAGCGCCTGCCCAGGACCGGGCAGGCGCTTTGTCCCCGATGAATAAAAGCGGCCTCGGTTCCCCAATGAATCCGAGGTCAAGAAGATGCATTGATCATCTGAATTATAGGAGATTACTCTCAATGAAGTCTGAACCTGCAGGAGGTCAAAGGTAGTATCGAGGGAATTGCGGAATGCGGTAGAATGCAATCACCGAAACGAGGTTCTCCAAATGACTCGTAAATCAGATGCGGTCATCCGTGAGGTCAAGAAGCGGGAGACAGTCCAAATTCATTTGCCGGACAATGGCATCCTTGAAGGTCCCAGAGGAAGTCAACTGGAGACTTTTCTAAAAGTGCTCACACCACCTGCGCCGATCGTAGGCGCTGTGGTCAACGGCGAATTGCGTGAACTAACATATCCGATTGAGATGGACTCCCGTGTTCGGCCGGTAACGATGGGATCAGCCGATGGTATGCGGATCTACCGCCGTTCGTTGACCTTTCTACTGGCGGCTGCCTTTGAGGAACTCCACCCAGATGCGAGATTGACCGTGGACCACTCCGTCTCCTCGGGGGGATATTACTGCGAAGTAAGTGACCACGACCCACTGACCAAAAAAGAGCTTCAGAATGTGGAAGACCGCATGCGGGAATTTGTCGATGAAGACTTGCCGTTTGCCAAGACGGTCACTTCAATCGATGAGGCGATCGAACACTTCACGAAGAAGGCATACAAAGACAAAGTTAGACTGCTGACGCATCGGAAAAAAGCACACCTGGTTCTCTATCAACTCAAATCGCACCGGGACTACCACCATGGATATATGGTCCCTTCAACTGGCTATCTCCAATGGTTCGCTCTGTATAAAACTAGCAACGGCTTTACACTGCGTTTTCCGAGACGACACCAACCCACAAAACTCCTGCCGCTTCCGGATTACTCGCTACTGCTGGATACATTCCGAGAATATGGCCGCTGGCTGCATACATTGGGGATTTCCAGCATCGGCACCTTGAACGATGCCATCCTCACCGGACGGGCGAGGGAAGTGATCCTCGTATCTGAAGCCCTGCATGAAGGGCGGATTGCCGAAATCGCGGCGAGACTCACCAGAGAACATGGGGCAACACGTTTGATCCTTGTCGCTGGTCCATCCGCTTCCGGGAAAACAACATTCTCGAAGCGGCTCTCGGTTCAATTACTGGTGCGTGGTTTATCACCCTTCCCACTCGAACTGGATCATTATTTTGTCGATCGCGATAAGACACCGGTAGATGAGAATGGCGAGTATGATTACGAATCGCTCCAGGCGCTTGACCTTGAACGGCTGAACCATGACTTGCGGAAGTTAATTCGGGGGGAGCGAGTACATCTGCCAGATTACAACTTCATTACCGGGCGACGCGAGCCAGGAGAGGAAGTGCAGCTGGCTCCCGATCAACTGATCATCCTGGAAGGCATCCATGGGCTCAATCCAGAGCTTATCCCGGAGATCCCTTCCGAGAACACCTTTCGAGTTTATGTCTCCGCGCTGACCCAACTCAATCTGGATAGCTTGAACCGAGTATCCACAACGGATACACGTCTTATCCGCCGTATTGTGCGTGATGCTGCGCGACGAGGATATTCTGCGGCGGAGACGATCCACCGCTGGGAGTCTGTGCGGCGCGGCGAGAAACGGTATATCTTCCCATTCCAGGAAAACGCCGATGTGATGTTCAATTCCGCATTGATGTATGAAGGCTCTGCCCTTTCGCCGCTTGCGGAACCTTTGATCCGGCAGGTTCCCTTCGGGACGGAAGAGCACGTGGAGGCGAAACGCCTGCTCACCTTCCTGGATTGGTTCATACCCATCGACACCAGGCTGATCCCGGACAACTCGATTATGCGCGAGTTCATCGGTGGATCGATCCTAGAGGAGTTCAACCCCTGGCCGGCGCCGTGACGCCAGGAAATTGAGGCTAGTCGTCAACTGTAATTGATCGAGGATCTGGATGAATCCATTGGCAGCCGTGCATGCACGGCTGTTTCGATTTTGGCGATGAATCTCAACGCCTGTTAGAAAAGCGGGAAGGATTTGATTTTCAGGGGGTGAGTTTCAACCACAGAGCCGATGATGTCGCCCGCGATCGCTCCGAGAATAACCAGGACTCGGTGGGCAGATCCCATTCTATCAATCGTCGCTCACGAGAGGTGGGTGGCGCCGGCGTTTCTTCATGCTGTGATGCTTCTTTTGCTGCAGACGCCTCTCTTTTACTCCCCTCGGCGGCCTGGTCTTCATCCTGCGCTTGGGCACCTGCGCCGCCAGACGGATCAAATGGGCTAATCGCTGGCGCGCCTCCTGCCGGTTTCGCTCCCGCGAACGGAAGGAATGCGCAGCGATAATGAGCACCCCATCTTTGGTCAGGCGCTTTCCGGCGATTTGCTTCAATCGGTTTTTAACATCTGGAGGGAGGGATGTAGATCCCTGGACATTGAAACGCAGCTGCACGCTGGTCGCAGCCTTATTTACATGCTGCCCTCCAGGACCGGGTGATTGGATATAGCGTTCCGTGAGTTCCCGTTCGTCGATGAAGATCGTCTCAGTTACACGCACAAAGACCTCAACTCTTCGTTAATCACCGACGAGTTATTTTTTGAAAGCTCGGTGACGTCGTTCCCATAGAATCGAATCCGAAATCGTTGCGTTCCGTGAACTTTCTGTGGTCAGAGGGGCTGGGCAACAAATCTAATTAGAACACAAACGGGATCATCCGCCAGGTGCGTTTCTGGTAATCTACGTAAGCCTCTCCAAACCGGCCAAGATTCTCCTCTTCCTCATACAACGTAGTCGCCATCAAGAAAGCTGTAGCACCAAGCGCGATCCCCGCTGCAGTCCATGTAGGGTGTTTAAAGAAGACGCCCCAGCCAAAGAGGAGCAGCGATGTATATAGAGGGTGTCGGATGAAACGGTAGACACCAGAGTTAACAAGTTGTGTCGTCGTTTCGATCCCATTCGTTGGCTGACCATACTTGTGCAGCATCCAAAAGCCGTGGATTGCGAGGGCCATGGATCCGAGCAGCAGAATCCAGGAGAAGATCTGCTGGGTTGAGAATGGTGCAAAGAACCATGAGGGGCTGTTTACATACACGAGCAGGAGCAGCGCCTCAAACGCGAGTAAGCGAAAAAAACGGTAGGAGCGAGGCTTGAATCGCGGTCGACCTGAGAGGATTACCGCACCGAGTCCAAGGATGATGAAGAGAATGGAACGCATTAGATGTCCTGTTGGCGAGGGTCTATCTTC
>CBDTTY010000115.1:0-6663 GCA_965363875.1 uncultured Anaerolineales bacterium | reverse complement strand
TTGGCTTCCGCAATGCTCAGAGCTTTGCCGAACTCGGTGCGCGGATCGTAGGAAAAGGGCTTACCGGAGACGCCCAGAATCACATCGCCAACCTTGAGTATACCGGTGGCGGGGGCTCCCTTCTCCACCTTAGTGATGCGGATCTGGCGGGAGCTGCTGGTGACCATCTTCTCGCTGAACATCCAGCCGCGGGCACCGGTGGCGCCGAGGTTCCAATCGTGGTTCGCCCCTTTCGGGATCGGATCACCCTTGGTGAAATCCGGGTTCGTCATCTTGCCCTTGGGCGCGGCGGCGAGTGAGGTGACAAGTATGATCATCATCAGCGAAGCTTGCTTAAATAGTTTTGTTCTAAAATTCATCTATTATTATTGTTAGGAATTTGATTTTTGCGGAGTGTCCCTGAGGACGTAGTTGAGGAGATCGGAGAGGGTAAAAAGGGTGATTCGTCTTGAATTCTTCTTATTTGAGGTCGAATCCCCCTAATTTCACCTTCACATATTAGGGTGTTTATTTATTTCTGTGACCCTTAGTTCTCAATGATGAGTTGTTTATGCAAACCATTCACGGAGACGCTGAGCAGATGGCACTACATTATCTGCCCCAAAGACCTCAAGAGTGGTTGGGCCATCAAATCCGACGCGCTTGAGCTCAGCTACAACTTCTGGGATACCGATGACACCATCGCCTAGCGCGATGTCCCCCATCCCACAGCCGAATTGCTTGCCACGTTTTGATTCCCACTCAGCACCAAGATCCTTCCAGTGGACGTGCTTGATGCGGGAACCAAATCGCTCGATGTATTCTAGATTGTCGCCACCACCAAGCCAGAGGTTTCCGGTATCGAGGTTCAGGCCGACAGTCTCTTCGTGGCCCAGTCGCTCAAGAAGCTCAGCTGTTGCCTCCACAGAGTCTGTGACGATGCCATGTGGCTCAATAAGGAGCTGAATTCCAAGCTCCTCTGCCCAGCGGATTGGCCAGTAGAGTTTTTCTGTGATTGTAAAAATGCGTTGCTCGTAGGTGAGCGCTTCACCGAAAGCTGTTTTTGGATCACCCTCGGTGGTGATGACTTGATTGACGCCGAGATCACGAGCAAGCCTGATGGCTTTAATAATCTGGCTGGTGCCATAGACATCAGGAGCAGGAGGATCTAACAAATTTGCATGAGCGCATACAGCTGTAATTCCTAGACCAGTGTCGGCTGCCATTTTTCGGACTATCGAGGGATGTCCATCGAGACTTGCGGCAGCGGTAAAGCCAAACTCGTTACCGAGGATTGCTCCATCGTGACTGTCTGTCAGATCAACATAGTCGATGCCCATCTCACGGATGGCTTGAAATTGTGCGGAGAGAGGGCTAAACGGATTAATGAGTGCGAAACAACCTATTTTTATCATATTGCTGGGTTCTATTGTTAGTGGTTAATTATTAAATGAAATTTTGCGAGGATGGTGACTTCCTGTTACTTGTGCGGTAGAAGACGGTTGAGGGTGTAATACCCTTTGTTTGTAGTGGGAGCTTTCCCTGTCCGACTTTTTATAGCGAGGGAAATGGCGTAAACGCGTTCCTTGACGAGGGAGGTATCAAAGTGAATGGATAAGCCATCGCTTGCTTTCTCCGTAATGACGGATTTTAGGGTCTTCACATCGACTTTGGGCGACCCGTATTTCTCCCAGTAGTTGTATGTCCAGTGGGAAATAGAAACATCATCTGCACTAAAATTGTCCAGATCAGCAGGCTCGGTGAACTCTACTTTGAAGCCAGTCTTCGTGAGCTTAATATCCTTAATTTCGAATGGGGCATTCTTGCTGTCCCATTTAATTTTTTGCAATCCATATTCTTTGGCTCCACGTGATTTCCAGCCGCGTCCAGTCTGGCCGACCCAGAGCGAACCATCGGGGGCGAAGTCGAGGCGGATACAGCCTGACTGGAGATGGTCAATGAAACCAAAAACGGCTCCTTGGTATGCTCCGTCTACTTTCTGCAAGGTGGCACGGACCACGCTAGAAAGTGTCTGGCAGCCGATAAAAATCTGACCTTTAAAAGGACCGAATTTGCCATCGCTAAGATCAAAAACAGGATTACTCGGTGAGGTCATAAGCTCACCATGAGGCATCCAAATAGCAGGCAGAGTGCGGATCGTTTTCAAGTGTTCCCTGTCATAAATGAGATGCTTTTTCTCACCCGTACGATACACCTCTTTATCGAGAAGCGACGATGGGTGGCTGTAAAATTTTCCTTTTTCAATGTGATAGAGGCAGGAGGTAGGCACCCACTCACCTTGGTTGTCCGTGATGAGTATTTCATCGCTTTGCGAGATCCCAATCCCAGCAGCAGAGCGCAGACCAGATGCGTAGGGGGTGAAGGTACCATCGGGAGAAATGCATGCCGCCCAGCCATCGTAGCCGAGTGTAGTTCCCATATAGAGTCCAGACTTGAGAGATGGCAGTTGGCGGGCCATTTTAGAGTCGATGTGAGAGAGATTTAAACTGACATAAGCATTCCCCTTGCTATCGATTACTGGCCCGTGAACATACTCGCAGTAGTTACCTGCATAGCGCCAGCTATTCGATAGGCAGGTGTAAGAATCAGCTGTACCATCGCCATCAGTGTCTTCGATGAGAGTTAACTCAGGCTTGTGAGCGACGATCATTGAGCGTCCTTTAGGATCGAGAAGCTGGATACCTTGGGGGTCATGCAGACCTTCTGCAAAACAGTGCCATTTACCTTTGCGATAGGTCCAGATGCCGTGCAGACGCGAAGCGATGTACGCGGTACCATCTTCGGCAAAGTCTATGCCACCAACATCAAAGAAGAGAGGTTTACCCTGCTCGTCTAGCGGCGTTTTAACGGTCTCTACGGTGTACCCTTTCGGGCTAATCGTAGGTTGCTCGGCCCATGCCATAGTGGTAGCGGCGAGGCAGAGTAATGTGAGTAATTTATTCATGGGTGGCGTTTTACGTAAAGCGTGAGCTGTCTGGTGCCAGCGGGAAGACGGAGAATACCTTCTGAAATCTCACCTGCACTGCTGGAGATATGTGCCTTATCTTGATCGAGGATAAAGCGAATAGGCTTTAAGGATTTTGAAAAAGTAAAATCAATTTTGAGCTGATCATTCTCAAGTGGTGTGACAGTTTGCTGGAAATCAACACCATCGATTTTAAATTTGAAGGTTGGCTGTAGCTCTTTGTTCAGGCTGTAGCCACTGTAGGCGGTATCCTTGACAAGACGGCTTAGTGGAGATTCCTTAGCCGAAAGGTCAGAGCGCAGTTGCTCGACCGCGTATGTGCCTTGGCTGGGAAAATCACGGGCTGAAAAATCCACTGGAGTATTCCCAATGAGCGGGCGAACAATAAAACCTAACTCGATCAGTTGCGCTCCTTTGCCAAGTGAGTTCTGGCCTGCACCACGGTCAGTGTGCTCAATTTTCATATTCACGAAGCCACCTTTCCAAACTTGCCTAACACTCAGCCAAGCAGGATCAAAAAAGTAGTGGATCCCTACAGGGTCACCTACAGCAATAGCACGGGTGCTAACACCGGGAAAAACGGCTCGGACGATACGTATCTTTTGGGAAGCATCTATTTCAAACTGATCATTATCAATTTTAGTCTTTTTTTCTGGGGTAACCCACAGTTCGTCAATTCCACGATCTTTTGGTGCATTGAGAGTGCGTAGGTAGGCAATGAGTCCATTAAGGTCATCCCCTTGGTAATCATAACGCGGCATGGCGGCCGGATAGGGACTGCTATTAGTTGCGGTGACCTTCGCCGCGATATGCTTCATAGGGTCACTCAGTGAATCCTTGATATAAGCATCATCCACGAGAATTTCGTTCAGCACCTTGTTTTGGTAAACTGCGTGTGGTAAAGGATTTTTGCGGAGTAGTCCGTAGAATGAAGGTCCGAGCTTAGCGACTATTCCCGGCGCTCCGTCTGGCTTATTATTGTGACAAACGATACAGTGCTGGGCATAAATAGCACGACCATGCTCGACGAGGTTTATTTTCCCGAAGCTATCACGAGCGGGTTTACTGACTTCGATAGGCTGAAATACTTTTTTAGAAAACTGATTCCATTCAGTTTCGAGATCTTTTTTCTCAGGTGCACTGGAGTAAATTTTAACGCGGTAGCGCAGAGTGAGGGTTTCATTTTTTTTAAGCGTGTGCTTGGAGTCAAAAATAAAAGCTGGGCTGTAGAAGACGAGGGAATTTGAGGTGTACCATTTACTGGGATGGTTGAAATTCGTGGGGTGATCAAAAATGGCTGTACCCGCGGTGCCTAATCCTAGCTTACCGGAGTAGGCAAGCCATGGCTGGCGAGTGCCGTGAAGATTTTTCGCTGGCTTAGGTGCAGAGAACTTCCAGTTTTCGCGTAGTTTCCAGTCCCCCGGCAAACCATGGTGACGAAATGATAGGCCCGCGTAGCCACCATAAGACTTGCCCTCAGGCTGATGCTCAAGAGGTGTTCGGTCGAGCGTGACGTCGCTCAGCGCTCGAAAGTGATGGTCAAAATCGAGGTGGTAATTCCCTGCCTCGTCTGGTGCTGAAATGGTGACATTGCGTCGCTCTCTGATGAGTTTTTGGGCTGCTTTACTCGCTGTCTTTGGAATAGTGTAGTCAATCTCAAGATCAAAGCGGGCTCCATAGTTATCCATTGTTTGAGCATCAATTTTAATGACCTGTGTGTAGCCTTTTGATCGACCAGTTTTCGGGTCTTCTTCCCAGAAATTAACGCCATTGATTTTTTTGAAGCAGAACCATAAACCATAGTGCCAGACGTGGTCTGCAGGCTTTGCTTGTGTGAGGACGGCACCATTCGCTGTGGCGAGCGGATGAAAGTAGGGTTTGTGGTCACCTCGCTGAACATTGAACTGCCATAATATTTGCCCGTCCTTGGCAAGTGCAATGGAGTCATCTTTACGCTGCCATGACAGCAGCATGTCTGCACTAGCGGATGGTGCTATGCTGTTCATCATGGATATGATTACCAGAGTTTTAATGATGGTGGATTTCATGGCTTTTAAAGTTTGGCTAGTGCGGTGATTTGCAGTTGAGTCTCCTCAAGCATTACTGTTTCCTAAGAGGTTACTAGAATACTTTTAAGGGGCTAGTTTTTTTGCCGGGTGTCCCTGAGGACGTAGTTGAGGAGATCGGAGAGGGTAGAAAGGGTGATTCGTCTTGAATTCTTCTTATTTGAGGTCGAATCCCCCTGATTTCATCGCTACTAGATTAGTGGATTCTTATTTTGGTTTTGGCCCTCTGAGGATGGCTCCCGCTGCTCGCAGGATCTCTTGAAGCTCTCGCACATTTACTTTCGCAGGTGTCAC
Source organism: uncultured Anaerolineales bacterium (assembly GCA_965363875.1). Classification (GTDB taxonomy): domain Bacteria; phylum Chloroflexota; class Anaerolineae; order Anaerolineales; family E44-bin32; genus E44-bin32. The sequence continues at coordinate 1,338 of CBDTTY010000115.1, read as the reverse complement.
ATCATGCTTGATGCATAGGGTGGCTGCTACGCCAGCTGCCTGGCCCATTTTGATATACTCAGGCTCCAACCGCAGCGAGCAATAGCCGAGGTGGGTCGAGGAGACGCACAGGCTGACCAGCAGGTTGTCCACCTTTTTAGGAACTAGAATCCGATAAGGAATCTGGTAGCCACGGGTGACACCGATCTGAAAGTTTCCTTCCGGGATTTTCATGTGCAGGTTGTTGATGTTGTAGTCATACACTTGATGACTATCGATGGGATAGCCACCACAGCCGATGGAATCCTTCTTGATGGTGTCCGTCTGTGTATCCTGTTCCTTGAAAATATACTCACCCGTGATCCGGCGCGCTTCCCTAACATAGGGCATGAATGGCACGTGATCGGTGTCCTGAAACTCATCTTTAGCCAAGCCCCATCTCAAGGCATCCTGCCGCAGCACCTCAGGAACCGCAGGGTCATGCTGTAGAAAGTAAAACCAGCTCAATGTCCGTCTCTTATACTCCTGGTAGATCTCTTCACGCCTTTCATGACTTCCTTCCGGGTAATCATGATGAAAGCTGGCCCAGTCCGTGGACACCCAGCAAGGCCATGTAGCATTGCCATCGGCCTTCCCATTGGTTTTCTCCCTAGCTAAAAGGCAGTCTCGGACAAACTTGGTGATCTTTTTCTCGTTCACATACCTAGCGAGTAGCGCGAATTCCTTCGGGTCGTAACCGGCGGGTTTCTTAATGGCGACGCGGTTGGCCGCCACATCCGTGACACACAACCGTAAACAATACGCCTGCAGCAGACGGTCTGCCTTTTCGAGACCGTGCGGCTCGTTGAAATCAGACTTCGCTTCGCGTCCGAGCATATACGGGGCTCCAGCCATCGCAGCGAGATCGCCCTCGTAGGTGGCATCGATGAAGACCTTACCCGCAATCTTGCGGGACACTCCCTTTGAGTCACGCACAATGATCTCGCTGATCTTCGCATCGTTCTTCACCACTTCGGTGAGCCGGGTATGGCCTAGCACCGTCACCCGACCTCCCACCCGTTCTCCCGCAAGCATCTGGTTCCAGATGATCCTAGCCACGTGCGGTTCGAAGTCGAAGCGGCGCTGGCGTTTCACGCCCAGTTTCGCGTAGTGCTCCGCAATGCGAGCATAGAACTCGATGCACAGGCCGCCAGTAGTAGGTGGATGTCCAATATCAGTCCGGGTGAGTCCAGCTGACATCATTCCTCCGATGTGGCGATAGGGATCCACAACGATCGCTCGAGAACCGAGCCGAGCCGCTTGTATCGCAGCCGACAGTCCACTGGGGGAACCCCCGTAGATCACGATATCGTATTTCTC
>CBDTTY010000114.1:0-6717 GCA_965363875.1 uncultured Anaerolineales bacterium | reverse complement strand
GGGGGGACATTAGGGGGGAAATAAAAAGAAAATGACTTTGCCAGCGCTAACACTGACGCTGGAATATCAACTCACTTTTCTATGGATTTTAAGTCCCCACAGTCCCCCTTTGGGGGACATCAGGGGGGAAGAAAATCGTCCTCGAGATGAAATCAAGGTGATTCAGGGGGCACAGCCCACATTCAATCCAATTCAAGCTGAGTCATCAAATTATTCAGCACCTGCAGCGCGGTGAGATTGCGCACCGGCCAGGCGTGGGCCATGGCTTCAGGATCGTCGAAATCGTTCACTGCCCAGGTGAGATGCTCACCGTCCTCCTGCAAGCCTTGATTGGGGAGTGATTGCAGCGCCAACCAGAAATTCCATAGGGGGATTTCATACTCTTGGGCAACATCGGCGATGATGGCGTTAATGCGGTGATCGCCTTCTAAATTGTCACCCTTCGTCGCCAGGATCGGCACTACCCCTCGTTCGATGCAGATCTCAACCATCTGGCGTAATTCCGTCTCGAATACATCGGGCGTCCAGACCTGATTTGTCCCCAACGAGATGAAAGCAAAACTCGGGCGGTGCCGGCGCAGTTCGCATTCAAGTGGTGATTCTTCAACTTCGCAAATGTCGTTGGACGCCAGGAGTGGATCGAGGATGAGCGTCGTGCTAAAGCCGGCGCGTGCGGCAATGCCGACGTGCTCGAAGGAACCTGCGTAGGTTTCGATGACCGGCTCAAGGTATTCGTGAGGTCCCAAATCATATTGGGACGGATCGAGGTCAAACGTCGTTAAAAACCAGGATGTAGCAACCTCACCGTCTCCGACCTTGGAGAAAGCCTGCGGGTCATTGCCCAGTGATATCCCTTTCTGGAAAATATCGACAGCTCGAGAGCTCATCGTCGGCACGACCGGGAGCGACTTCCACTCGCCTGGAGCGAGCTCTGGACTGCCCGTAGCTGTCGCCCTCGGTGTCGCGGTATGCAAAACCTGAGTAGGGATGTCAGTAGACGTTGATTCTACGCTGGTTGGCGAGGCCATCACGGGTGTGGTTCGAGGTTGTGTTCCCTCAATCCCAGGGGAGACAGTGGCTGACGAGTTGGGAGCTGCAGAGCAATGCGAACACGAGAGAATGAGGAACAAGCATAGAACGAAAGGGTGGGATTGGATTATCTTGTGCGCCATAATAAAACCGGCCAAGGGTCAGGAATCCTTAAACCATCCTTTGTGCCTGACGGGCTTTCTGTCTAATCACGGGACGAATCTAGAGCCTTGAAATTACACCGTCAACTTATGCGGGCTCTAGCTGCTCTTTACTGAGTTCCGCGCCGCGGCGAAGTGCTTCGATATTCGCGTCGAGCAAGTTCCGGCGATGAGCGGGGATGTGTCCCTTCAGACCTTCGCCGACTTGCTCTATTGAAAGTACATCCAGCCTTTCGAGCAGGGCACCTAGAAGGACGAGGTTGGCCAACCGCTGGTTTCCGAGCTCTTCAGCGATCTCATTGGCAGGGACGAGCACAACCTGAATATCATCTCGCTCCGGGTTGCGATCCACGAGAGAGGTATTCACAACGAGCACCCCGCCCGGCTTTACAAGCTCTTCGTATTTATCCAACGAGGGAATGTTCATCACGATCACGGCCGCCGGATTCTTCACGATCGGCGCACCGATCTCGTCGTCGCTGATGATGACAACACAATGAGCCGTACCGCCGCGCATCTCTGGCCCGTAGGATGGGAACCAGGTCACATGCATGCCGTTATCTAATCCCGTGTAGGCCAGTAATTGTCCGGCGAAGAGCGCTCCCTGGCCGCCAAAGCCAGAAATGATGATCTCTGTCTGCATAGTGTCGCTATCCCTTCTTGCTTTCAACAATGGCTGGATGGACTTTGAAATCACCAAGGGGGAACATCGGTACCATATGCTCTCCGATCCACTCGAGTGAGTCTTCCGCAGTCATCTTCCAGTTCGTCGGGCAATTCGACAGCAGTTCGACCATCGAGAAGCCAAGTCCCTGGCGCTGCACTTCAAAAGCCTGCCTGACGGCCTTCTTCGCTTTGCGGATGTTCGCCGGATCGTGCAAGCTCCGGCGAACGATGTACGCGGAACCATCCAATTGCGATAGTATTTCACACATCTTCAAGGGGAAACCGTGTGTTTCGACGTCGCGGCCAAGCGGCGAGGATGTCGTCTTCTGCCCGGGAAGCGTTGTCGGCGCCATCTGTCCACCGGTCATCCCATAAATAGCATTGTTGATGAAGATCACGGTAATCATTTCGCCGCGCCCTGCAGCGTGCAGGATCTCGGCGGCGCCGATGGAGGCTAGATCCCCATCCCCCTGGTAGGTAAAAACGTTCATGTCCGGATTCACACGCTTGAAGCCGGTCGCCATAGCCGGTGCACGCCCATGGGCTGCCTCGGCAAAATCCATATTGAAGTAATTGTAAGCAAAGACGGAACAGCCAACCGGTGCGACGCCAACCGTATTCTCACGCATGCCCATCTCGTCGATCGTTTCGGCGATTAGGCGATGGGCCACGCCGTGTGTGCACCCGGGACAATAGTGTGTCGGGACGTCAGTCAAACTTTCCGGTTTGCTGAAAATTAGAGCTTCCGCCATTTTCTTTTCGGTCATTAAAAAGCCTCCAAACCAGGCTAGGCATTCGCCTTTTCATTGAGTTCTTGGATCTGCTCGAAAACCTCATCCGGGAGAGGGACCATCCCCCCCATTCGTCCGTAGAAATCGACCGGAACTTTGCCATTTACCGCGAGACGGACATCATCGAGCATTTGCCCGCCGCTCATCTCAACAACCAGGATCCGCTTGACCTGATCTGCGACCTTCCCGATTTCTTCAAATGGGAATGGGTAAAGCGAGATCGGTCGCAGCAGCCCAACTTTGATTCCCTCATCACGAGCTTGTTTGATAGCGGATTGGGAAATACGCCCCGCGGTCCCATAAGCGACGATGGCGATTTCCGCATCTTCCAAGAGCAAAGAACTAAATCGCACTTCATTCGCCTCAATTTTCTTCTGTTTTTCAACAAGCTGGAGATTGAAAACTTCCTCTTCGGCTGGATCGATGTAGATCGAGGTGATCACACGCGGATCGCGCCCCTTGGCACCCGTCAACGACCACTCAGCTCGATCCTCGCGTTTGCGCACCTCCTGCATCGGAGGCAGCTCAGCGGGTTCCATCATCTGGCCAATACTGCCGTCCGCTAAAATTACGACGATCGCTCGATATTTCTCGGCGATGTCGAATGCCTCATAGGTCAGATCGATGATCTCCTGGATCGTCGATGGCGCCAGGGTGATGATGCGATAATCGCCATGACCGCCCCCCTTGACGATCTGGTTGTAATCCCCTTGTGAGGGGGCGATATTCCCCAGACCGGGGCCGCCCCTCATGATGTCCACAAGTACGACCGGCACTTCAGAGCCGGCGATATAGGATAAGCCTTCCATCATCAGGCTCACGCCCGGACTAGACGAGGAAGACATGACCCTCACACCCGCGCAAGCGGCGCCATATACCATGTTTATCGCCGCGACTTCGCTTTCGGCCTGGAGGAAAACGCGCCCAAGCTCCGGCATCCGCTTGGCCATGTGCTCGAGAGCCTCGGTTTGCGGTGTTATCGGATAACCGTAATAAGCCTCGCAACCGGCGCGTATTGCCGCTTCGGCGAAAGCAACGTTGCCTTTAAGCAATTCCTTTGCCACGTTTTCGTCCCTCCTCAAGGCGCAGTTGATTTAATTTTATCCGCCGGAACCCAGCGAAAGACAGTTATCGCCACGTCCGGACAGATGATCGAGCAAATCGCGCAACCTGTACATTCATTCTCAGGGTCGACCAGTTCCGCCGGGTGATAACCCTGCGGGGTAAAACGGTCGGCAGCCATCTTGATCACACCTGGCGGGCAAACCGATATACACAACTCGCACCCCTTACAGAGGTCCTCGTTGACGACGATACGTCCTTTTGCCATTCCTTTCCTCCGAGATCAATCCGCTCATAACTTACATCCAGCGGGAACCTGTCTCCAGTGTTGACCGTCACCGCCAGATAGAACAAATATCCCATTCTGGAGTATTACTGTCCAGTTCGCACAACCGCTGCCGGGATGTGATTTTCAATGTCCCAAAAACCTCACACAATGACCTGCTCTATTGACCTTAAACGCACCCGACGCACGTTTGCGTAACCATACCCTTTGATTATTCAATAGGCGGATTAAAGTAGTTATAAGCCGCGCGCGAGAGATTGGCGATGAGCTTAGATGTAGGTTCCCAAACCATCTCGGTTTCATTCCAGAGGAATATCGTGATCACGTAATCACCCCCGGGGCTGAACACGATGCCGGCATCACCGATCATATCCAGAGGTGAGCTTCGCCAACCATGTTTGTGGGCAACGCGAGTCCCTTCCGGCAGCCCTGCTTTGATTAAAGTTCCCAGGATATTTTCAGAGAGCAGATCCAACATCCGGCTGCACTCCTGTGGAGTAATCTCCTCCGGAAAAACCGCCTGGAGCGTCCCACCGCCTTCTGCGCAATCATAGATATCCCCAAGAAGCAAACTCATGTCAGACGCCGTTGTCTGAGTGTAGGAATCTGGATTGGTGTCGATATCCACCCTTTGATTGGCAGGTGTTCTATAGATCTTTAACTGGGGAGCGCCAAGGTAATAATAGCCGGCGATGAATGTGTTTTCGATGCCCAATTCCTGCATTGTTTCAGTGACGAGGATCGGACCAGCAGCATCGTATGTCTCGATTTGCTGCATGATCCAATCGGAGGGGTCATTCCCTGATTCGGTTATCATCTCGACAAGCCAACGCTCGACCTCCGGGTCTAGCGGTTCATCCTGATAGCGATACAAAGCCGTCATGATGCTGATCTTGATGATCGACGCTGCCGAGAAGGCGATATCGGGCTCAACCTCGAGATCATCTCCACCGAATGTCGCGAGGTGGAAATTCTCACCAGTGCTCAGATCGGTTAGATAGATAACGACCAATCCATCAAAATCGCTAACCTCGATATTTTGTTTGAGGAGTATTTCAAGTGTATCCAGTGTGGGTCTAGGAACTACATTGCCCACAACGGGTAGATTTACACTGCGGCTTGTTGGTGAGTGCAAAACTGCAGTGATGAGTTCCTCCGAGCGCGCCTGATCCAACAAGCGGCCTGGCGTTCCCGAAGTAAAATAGGGGGTTCCAGGTCTGGGTTCAGCAGGAATTGGAGGTTCATCATATCGCGCGGCGATGTCTAGAAGATACTCTTCCAGTTGAGTAACAGAGTAATCTGCCTTTAATGGAACGCTTTGCGGCTCGCCGGCGCGATTCCACAGGAAATCCCAGAAACCAGCCCAGAAAGGTGTTCCTGTTCGTTCAAGCTCAGCTGCTGCCAACATGACATCCGTATCAGGGCGGAAACCCACATTCGCAGGATTGAGCAGGATCAGGTTTTCATCATAATATAGTTCGAGGGGGGAACTATATACTTGCAGGATACGTTCGTGCGCTTCCGATTGATCGAGCCCCCCAACAGGAATTCCCGCGATCGTTAACTCCAGGGGCAAATGAGATCTATGCCGGCTATAGGCGACAAGTTGGTAGAAAAAAAGCGCGACAGATGTCAAAAGCAACGCGATTGAAACCCAGCGCTGCAAATTGAATCCGTTTCGCTTCATCAAACCTCCAAGCGCAGGAGTATATCATACACAGCAGGGTTGAATAATAAGAACTCGATGAGATCGTCTCGAATTACAGCTAATAAATTGACTATACGAATAGGCGCAAGATTCCGGGGAGCACGTTCGCAAAACCATGTGCGCCCCATCCCGCCCAGATTGAATCCCAGCGCTCAACGAGCCACCCGGCGATAACGCCAAAACCAAAGATGCTGATGAGCGGGAGCCATCCCTGCTGCCAATGAACAGGTTGGAAGGTAAAAAGAACCGCTTGTAGAAAGATCCCCATTGCCGGACCCAAGTTGGCGTTCAGTGTTTTTCCGATGTACCCGCGAAAAAAGGTCTCCTCGACAAATGGCACCCAAATCAACCCGAAAAAGAGCAGATTGATCCCGTCCGTGGGAACACTTCCGGCGTAGATAATCCGGTAATTAAAGTACATGCTCAACCCGCGCCAGATGGCCCCAGCGAGAACACCCCAGGCGAAATTCAACCCGGCTCGGTCGCGGCGGTATGCAAATACGGTTGGTGATTGTCGGAGTACGATCAATGTGGCCCAGGGTATGGCAAAAAGCATGATTGACGGGGCCATGCTCCAGAGCGGATCGGAGGGCCATACTCCGGTCACAGCCATGATATTCATCACGATGATGAGGACCAATCCTGGCGCGATCGCCTTCAGGGGTAGATAGCTGCTGCGTGCTGTGGCGGGGGGAAATAATGTTTTCATACGACGATTAAGTACAACGATAGCAGATTTTCGTGTTCATGACAGCCCGTTTAGATAATAAATCCATCCAACTAGATGTCATTGCGAGCGCAGCGAAGCAATCTCCTCGTTAATCGCGCGGAAATAGCCATGTCGCCCTGCGGGCTCCTCGCAATGACAAGTAGAGGAGGCGGCAACCATCCATTAGGTGCACCCCTACAATCCTGCGAACGCGTAAGACCCGACCCGTGTGTTGGCCCACCGCCACCCTACACCCGCCCCCACCCCTGGTGGACGACACACCACACCTATAGATTCGGCGTGCT
>CBDTTY010000113.1:0-6836 GCA_965363875.1 uncultured Anaerolineales bacterium | reverse complement strand
GATCCTCTTCCGCTCAGTAAATGTAAATTTAGAACCTGACCAGGAACACAAGTACTTTCGTAGGATTACGCAAGTCAAAATGCGGAGGTACGCTAGGCAGTATCGAAGGCCTACTCATTGGAGGGATCTCTCGACAAATCCGGTCTCTTCTTTTTATGTTGAGCGTTCCACGAGGCGGGAAATCCAGGAAAAGATCCGATATATGTGCGTTATGTTTAATTCGTTTTGCTGCGGCGCTAACGCCGCATCTTGGAAGAACACGGCTTGCGTGGGCTATAATCCGCGCCAAGAATGGGGATTATGCGTCGCTGGTTGATTCTCCTTGTCCCTTTCGGACTGCTCTTGTTGGCTATCGGTTTTGGCGGTGGTTTGATTTGGGCGCATAAGCCCACCCCCACACCGACGGCGACGATTACACCAACGCTCGCTCCTTCCCAAACAGCCACAATAACCTTTACCCCGAGCACAACACCCTCGGCGACATTTACCCCTACACCCACTTTTACATCGACAATCACACTTACCCCCACAGTCACGTATACACCAAGTATTACACCCACGCCCACCGCCACACCGGAACTCCGCGGTAGCGTCATCGTCCAGGCAAACTGCCGCTATGGTCCCGGCTCCGCCTATCTCTATGAATGGGGTCTCTACCCTGGCAACCGCGTCACGGTCCTGGGTCGCAACCAGGAAGGCACCTGGGTCTATGTGGATCCCTGGACCTATATGGATTACTGCTGGGTGAAGACCGAGTTCTTAGAGCTCACTTACGATGTATCAAGTGTTGCCCAGATACGCACGCTGCTCCCATACACAGAGTTCTACTACGCACCTCGCAACGTGCGAGCCAGTCGCCTCGGCGACGAGGTCATGGTCAATTGGGATCTGATCTCAATGAGTTTAGATGATAACCGTGGTTATCTGATTGAGGGCTGGCTTTGCGTGGATGGTCAGTTACGCTTCACGCCGCTTCAGTTCTGGTCCCCCCCCGCCATCCTGTTAGACGAGCCAGGGTGTATTGAGCCATCCAGCGCGAGGATCTATACTGCAGAGAAACACGGGTACTCAGAGTGGGTGGCAATCGCCTGGCCTGCTCACCCAACACCCACACCGTAATACGAAAGACTCTTTCCGGTTGCGCCCTGCGGAAACGCTAATGTTCTCTATCAAGTCTCGGATAGTCTTCATGCCCCAAGACTCACGATCTTCTTATATCTAGCCGTGGACGATGGTAAAATTCCCTTTCGTGCCAGGGAGACTCCGTGACCGAAACAAACCAAATAATGGATAGGGCAGATGATGCCGATCTTACGAATGATGAATTAGAGTTAGGCCCCTTCCAGGCCGACCATGTAGTCACACTTTCGGCGGGTCACGCTGTCCACGACACCTACACCGCGTTTTTGGCGCCCCTTCTACCTGTCTTAATAGAAAAATTCTCCTTATTGAAAACCGAAGCGGGTTTACTCTCGCTTTTCATGCAGGCCCCTTCCATCCTCCAACCTTTTATCGGCCATCTGGCGGACAGCATCAGCATGCGCTATGCCGTGATCCTGGCACCGGCAATAACAGGCACAATGATGAGCCTGCTGGGAATTGCGCCGAGCTATTCGGTTCTGGCTATTTTCCTGTTCATCGCCGGGTTCAGCTCGGCAGGATTGCACGCTGTCGGTCCTGTTATGGCGGGCCGGGTCTCCGGTTCGAGTTTGGGCCGGGCGATGGGTTTCTGGATGGTGGGCGGTGAATTGGGGCGGACCGTAGGTCCCATACTGGTGGTCACCGCCATCGGCTATTTAACTCTGGGGGGATTGACCTGGCTGATGATCGGCGGATGGATCGTCTCTGTAATTCTCTATCTTCGACTGAGATCTATCCCTGGGCGAGATCCAGGCGCAGCAGATGCTCTTCCTTGGCGAGCTGCGCTGCGTGCCATGAGATCAATGATGCTGCCTCTTTCGGGAGTTCTTGTCGCCCGTTCTTTCATGAGCGCCTCACTCACCACCTACCTGCCCATCTTTCTCGTTGACGAAGGTGTGGGATTATGGCTAGCGGGAGCGGCGTTGACAATTTTGGAGGCGGCCGCTGTTGTGGGAGCGATGGTCGGCGGGTCTATCAGCGATAGGGTGGGGCGCAAGGTGATTCTTCTAATCTCGATGGTCGCTACACCCATCCTCGCCCTTGCTTTCCTGCGTACGAGTGGATGGATACAGGTGCTGCTGCTGCCTGCACTCGGCTTTTTTGCACTATCCCCGACGCCGGTAATCATGGCGTGGGTGCAGGAGAGCTATCTGGAGAATCGCGCCCTGGCGAACGGTGTTTACATGGCCATGTCGTTTCTCATCCGCGCTGTTGTAATTGTCATTTTGGGCAGGGTGGGAGATTTGGTCGGCCTACGGCAGGGCTTTATGTACAGCGCGATCATCATGATGCTCGGAGTACCTCTGGTTTTCTTACTGCCGGGCCAAATTAAGCTTAATAATTCTTGATCGGAATATCGGAAACTCAGGTAGATCGACGAAGCCGCATCTTAATTGTGGAGAAAGGGTATGACATTGAGTGAACCCAGAAAAAAGCGACGCCTCGGTCAAACAGATATCGAAATCACACCCATCGGATTGGGCGTGATGCAATTCGCTGGCGGTGCAGGTATATTAGGGATGATGTTCCCCGAAATCTCCCAGGAGACTATGGATGGGATCATAAGAGCTGCTCTGGATGGCGGCATCAATTGGTTTGATACTGCGGAGATGTACGGTCGCGGCCGCTCAGAGCAGGGGCTGGCTAACGCTTTGCGAGCTGCTGAGAAAAAAGATGATGAAGTCATCATTGCAACCAAGTGGTTCCCGATGTTCAGAACAGCGCGTAATATCTCCCGCACTATCCATGACCGCATCCGCTTCCTAAATCGATATTCCATTGATCACTATATCGTGCATCAGCCCTGGGGGTTTTCCTCTCCGGAGGCCGAGATGGATGCCATGGCTGATTTGGTAGAAGGGGGAAAGATCCGGTCGGTTGGTGTGAGCAACTTCAACGCTGAGCAAATGCGGCGCGCCCATACAGCACTGCAAAAACGTGGACTACCGTTGGCGGCAAACCAGATGCAATACAGCCTGCTCCATCGGAAGATCGAAACCAATGGTGTGTTGGCTGCTGCAAAGGAATTAGGGATTACCATCACCGCCTGGTCGCCGCTTGCATCGGGCTTGTTAACGGGCAAGTTCCATAAGGATCCAGAAATCCTCAACAAGACACCTTTGGGTCGGAGGATGCGATTGCGACGCGAAATCGAGCGAAGTCGTCCACTGATCCAGGCTTTAGAAGAAGTTGCCATCAATCACGATGCCACACCGGCTCAGATTGCATTAAACTGGCTGATCCATTTCCAGGGGGAGATAGTCGTCGCCATTCCTGGAGCTTCGAAGGTGAAGCAGGCAGAGGAAAACGCGGGGGTGATGAATTTTATACTAACAAATGAGGAGATGGCCCGGCTCGATGAGCTTTCGCGAGTGCTCCAATAAACAGCGATCGTGAACTGAAGTAGAGCATACCTGACATTCGCGTGAGCTGTTTCGAAGATCACTTGACGGGCCGTTGCATAATGGGAAGCGTGCCTTTTACGCTTCCCTTGTGTTTTCAATGATTTGGCACCAAACTTGCATCTATAGGGTTGGAGTCATGACGTACTCCGAAGTGTAGGGTCGGAGATGTTGATCTGCCATGCCTCAGCAGACAGCGATGGATAATTAAAAAAAAGGAGAATAGAGATGTCCGAGGAAAATACCAAGCTGCTTAACCTGATGCGTTTCTGGCTGTTCGGGACATTTATCATTGTTTGGACAGCAATCACAATATACATCGGCATGTTTACAAATCAGAATTGGCTTATGGCTTTACGTGCGGGGCTGCCAATCTGGGGAATCGTTGCGGTGTTATGTATCGTGTGTTACTACGGATATAAAATGTATCTGGGGCGAAAGACAGTGTAGTAGTTCTAACGCTCGGGTAGTCACACATCTCAACCTTGCCTGGTTTCCTGCAAGATTGGAAAAAGTCCATCAAGAGTATTGCTGCCGGCCTGCAGATCTTCTTAAGCAGGTCGGCATTTGTTATGCTGCGTTAGAATTCTCGTTGAACCTCTTGGGTACCCAGGGGAGTAGTGGCAGTAGAGGGAAGGGCGGTGTAGGCTGTCCTACAACCACTCCGCATGGAATTTCTCCAAGCCCGCTCACTTAGAAGGGATGTTTATAAATGAAGTCTCTAAGCCCCATTACGGTCAGCTTGACTTTTATCCTGCTGCTATCCAGCGCGTGTGCTGTCTCTGAGCCAACACCGACTGTACCGCCACCACCCACGAAAGCTGAACCCACACCAACACCCCAACCGACGGACATCCCAAGCGCCAGCGTACGTCTAACGATCCTGTACGACAACACGACCGAAGATCCCCGCCTGACTGTCGAGTGGGGGTTCGCAGCGCTGGTCGAATACAAGGGCCATACTGTGCTCTTTGATACGGGGTTGGATGGACCGTCCTTGTTGGGCAATATGGAAGTCTTGGGAGTCGCTCCGGAGTCGATTGAAGCCATTGTGCTCTCCCATGATCATGGGGATCATACCGGCGGATTACAGGATCTGCTCGCGACCGGAATTCATCCTCATATATACATCCCCGCCGCTATGGCCGGCAAGATCACCCAGGCGCAGCGGGATCAGTACACTGTTGTAGATGTCTCGGATCCTGTGGAAATCGTCCCGGGGATGTTTTCCACGGGCGAGATCAGCGGGTCAGTGCCTGAGCAGGGGCTGGTGGTGAAGACCCCCGAAGGCATCGTCGTCATCACAGGCTGCGCGCATCCGGGAATCGTGAAGATGGTGGAGCGTTCTAGCGAGATCGTCGACGGCGAGATTGCCATCGTTGTCGGTGGTTTCCACCTTAGAAATTACAATGCTAGTCAAATTGATGCGATCATCGCCGATTTCCGCAGCATGGGTGTTAAGCAGGTGACGCCGACTCACTGCACTGGAGAAGAGCAGATCGCTCAAATTGCCGAAGCCTACGGAGAGAATTACATCCCCGGAGGTGCGGGCCAGGTGATTGTCATCGGGGATATTGCCCCCTAAAAAGGAAATTTGTTGCCGGGCAAATAGGTTATCCACAGGCTAAGGAAGCCATGGATTAAACATAGAAAAGTAAAAGGGGCTGAGCTAAAAGGTCGGCCCCTACGGCTTAAATTAAGGGGGCTGTCCGAGAAGTAGCTTTAGACAGCCCCTGATACGACCCTTTTGTTGTGAAGATAAAGTCAACTTGCCTCGACAACCAACTCCATGATGTCTTTGACTTCGATTTGATCGTCCAGAGCAAGCGTTTTGACGGCGTCATCAAGCATGTTCAGGCAGAAAGGACAGGCTGTGGCAAGTATCTGCGCACCTGTGCTGACCGCCTCCCGTACACGTTCATGGGATAAGTGAGCCCCGGAGGCGTGCCCTTCAAACCACATCCGGCCACCACCGCCGCCGCAGCATAGGCTTTGCTTTCGGTTGCGTTCCATCTCAACCAACTCGATGCCGGGAATGCTCTGGAGGATGGAGCGCGGTTCGTCGAAGATGTCGTTTTGGATGCCCAGGTAGCAAGGATCGTGATAGGTGACGCGCTTGTTAACCTCGCCCTTGAACTCAACCTGCCCATCTGCGATCAAACGGGCAACATACTGTGTGTAATGTTCTGCATTGAGATTGAGGTCGGGGTAGTGATTGCTGAAAACATCGAAACAATGTGGCGATGCCGTAACGATCTGTTGGGTCTGGGGCTTATTTAGCGACTCCGTTAATTCCTCGACCATCATCTCAAACAACCCCATCTCTCCGATGCGCTGCATTTCGCTTCCGCAGCAAACCTCTTCACTGCCCAGTGTGCCGAGGTTTACCCCGGCCGCGTCCATCGAAGTAGTCATCGCCTGTGCGATCTTCTGCGCCCGCGGGTCATAGCAGGCTAAGCAGCACACAAAGTAAAGCGCATCGACCGGCTCCGCCAATCCGTCTTGAAGAGGTAGACCCTCAGCCCATGCAAGGCGGTCTGCGTGCATCATCTCGAAAGGGTTTTTGTTGCGGAATGCGCTGGTCAGGGCAACGCCGAGAGTGCGCGGGACTTTGCCCTCCTCAACCAGCAAACTGCGTAAAGTACTGGCAACCTGGCCCGGACTCAATTCCTTGGGGCACTGCTCAACGCACATGTAGCAGGTTGTGCAGTCCCATAGAGTTTCGATGTCCGTCATGTGCACATCGTGGTCGTTGTCGCGCGAGTCCGACACCCGTAAAAATGCCTTCAGCATGGCATGTGGACCGACGAAACCCTTATCAATGCTGATGACCGGGCATGCCGAGTAGCATGCGCCGCACATGATGCATCGTTCCGCGTTGTTCAGCGAGTTGACTTCATCTGGACTGATGCGGAATTCTTTCTCCGGTACATCCTCCGGCGGGATTAACCAGGGTTTAATTCGTTGATATTGCTCCCAGAAGCTGCTGCGATCTGTAACCAGATCTTTGATGACCGGCACAGAGGGCAGAGGTCGGATCGTTACCAGCCCATCCTCATTTACATGATCTATGAGCGCCGATTCGCAGGCCAGCATGTTTGTGCCGTTGATGTTCATCGTGCAGCTGCCGCAGATCCCGTGGCGGCAGGAACGCCTAAAGGTGAGGCTGCCATCCTGTTCTTCTTTGATCTCGAGCAGGGCATCCAGGATGGTCTTTCCAGGTACCAGTTCCACCTGCAACTCTTCAAATGCTGGTCTCTCGTCAACGTCGGGGTTAAAGCGTTCAATGCGTAA
>CBDTTY010000112.1:0-6950 GCA_965363875.1 uncultured Anaerolineales bacterium | reverse complement strand
GCCTCGGGTTCCTCTGCAGCCTCAGGCATTTCCTTTTCCTCAGCTGGAGATTCTTCAACCTCAGGCGTTTCTTCTACAGCTTCTTCCGCTTCTTCTTTCTTGCGCGCTTTCGCTTTCTTCTTACGCTTCCCGATAAGGTCATCCCGACGTGTCCGCGGATCGATCTCCGGGAGCGCCTTTTCAGCTTCCTCTAACAACTTATCGAGTGATTCTCCTTGCTTAAAGCGTTCCCAACGCTCCCAGGTTCCCAGAGCGTTAAGTGCTTGACGGACGGCGTCGCTCGGCTGTGCTCCATGCTGAAGCCAGTGGAACAAACGCGCTTCATCCACAACTACGGTGGATGGTTCCGTGCGAGGATTATAGTTGCCGAGGATCTCCAAGAAGCGCCCATCTCGTGGGCTTTCTTTGTCCGCAGCGACGATTCGGTAGCTCGGCTGGTTACGAGCACCCACTCGGCGTAATCGAATTCGAACCATTTATCGTCCCTCTCTTTTTTCGTTTTGCCTGCTCGTGTTTCGGGGTCGAGAGGGGGCTGCCTCGGAAGGGAGGCAATTGTTACCTTTCAACCACCAACAGGCTTTGATTATAACGGCCAGGATCCCATTCTTGGAAGGCCGCGTTTCCCGATCTGCTTCATCATCTTCCGCATCTGACGGTGTTGACGCAGAAGCTGATTGATTTGTTGGACGCTCGTACCCGATCCCCGGGCGATGCGTCTCTTCCGGCTTGCGTTCAGGATTTCCGGTTTTCGTTTCTCCTGAGCGGTCATTGACTGCAATATTGCCTGCGTGAAGATCAATTGGTTTTCGGCATCTTGGCTATCGATCTGGTTGCCCGTTACGCCTGCTGGTAAAGCCTCTAGCAATTTACTCACCGGCCCCATTTGACGCATCATTGCTAGCTGTTGAGCGAAATCCTCGAGCGTAAATTCCCCCTGCAAGAGCCGCTCTGCTTGCGCTTCCGCTGCTCCATTTTCGATCGCAGCTTCAGCTTTCTCGATGATGGAAAGCACATCGCCCATCCCGAGTATTCTTGAGGCAAGCCGCTCAGGATCGAACGTCTCCAGTGCATCGCGTGCTTCGCCAACACCGATAAACTTGATCGGCATGCCCGTAACCGCACGCATCGAGATCGCTGCACCACCGCGGGCATCGCCATCCATCTTCGTCAGGATTAAACCCGTGAGGTTCACCGCTGTATTGAAACCCTGCGCGATTTGCACGGCTTCCTGTCCCGTCATCGCATCCACGATGAGTAAAGTCTCGGTAGGATCGACAGCCGCTTTGATCGTTCGCAGCTCTTCCATCATCGGCTCATCGATTTGCAGGCGTCCTGCAGTGTCGATGACAACGACACTCACCCCACCCTTGCGCGCCTTCTCAAAGCCATCAACGCAAATCTTCGCCGGGTTTCGATCCGTGCTTGTGAAGACAGGAACATCGATCTCTTCACCCAGGACTTCCAACTGTGTGGCTGCTGCAGGTCGATAAGGATCGGCAGCGATGAGCATGGTTCGTTCGCCCTGCCCTTTGAGTTTGCGAGCAAGCTTCGCGGCCGTTGTTGTCTTTCCAGATCCCTGCAAACCTACCAGTAGGATAACGCGTGGTTTGGCGCCTTGGAGCCGCAAATGTTCCGGCTCACCCAATACAGCGACCAACTCCTGGTGGATAATGCGAATCACCTGCTGCGCCGGATTCAATGAGCGCGATACATCTTCACCCAAAGCGCGTTCTTTAACACGCTCCAACAGGTCCTTAACAACTTGGTAATGTACGTCTGCTTCTAAGAGCGCCAGCCGGATCTCACGCAGGGCAGAATCAATATCCTCTGGCCTTAGTTTGCCATGCCGGCTGAGCTCTTTAAAGACAGTTTGTAGTTTGGTCGAAAGTGACTCAAACACGTCCGTAAATAACCCCAATACGCAATCCGCCGATCGGTCATTTTACGAACAGCGACCGTCCGGCGGGTCGTAAGTCGTATTCGACTTTATAACTTGAGAATTGTAGCCTGCTCCTTGGTCTTGGTCAAGGGATACCTTCGCTACGCATGTGATCGAGGATATTTCGACCAATACGCTCCGCAACAATCGAATTCTGATCTTCGATTACGACGACTACCACATAGCTGTTTCCGTGGTTGAAGTACCCGCCCTGATACCAGCCAAGGCTCTCACCGGCTTCACCCGTCAGGGCTTCTGAACGCTGACCAAAGGGTTGCCCTGCTGCACCACCAAGCATCTCGATGGCCCGCTTTCGGACGCTTGGATCCAAAACTTGACGATCTGTTCCCAAAGGAAGGATTTCATTCCAATCCCCTCCCTGAGGTCGGTAGGCGTCCACGACCCGCAGCGCTGGCAGGCCCGGGTCTGAAATTAATCCTGAAAATGCCCGGGCGAGCTGCAGCGGGCTTATCGTTAAATCCCCCTGACCTACCGCTGCCAATCCTAACGCGCCTTCACTGGAGAGGTCGCCAGAATCCGACGAATCACCAATTGGCAGGCGAATCTCCGGGCGCTCAAGGAAACCAAATGCCTCGAGCATGTGATTAAAATCATCAGCGCCTAACTCCAAGCCGAGTTTGAAGAAAGGTGCTGGACACCCATTCTGGAGGACCTTTACGAAGTCTGCCTTGTTATCAGGGAGAAGCTTTACCAAACATGTAAGTGATTGACCGTTCACTTCTACGGAGGTTTCCAAATTCGGAGCCAAATCACCCGCTTCAGCGATGCCCGTCTGCATGCTCCACGCAAGAATGTAAGGACTTAGGACCATTCCGGGTTGATATCTTCCCTGAGTGACCCGGTTTATTAATGGAGATGCAGGATCTGTCACGATGTCCTGCCACTCTTGATCGAATCGATTTGGATCGTACGAAGGCGACGAGACCATGGCAAGAATATCACCGGATTGTGCATCCAGTAGGACAATTCCGCCCTGGTAGCCATTGAGTTGATCCGCGGCGGCTTCCTGTAATTGTCTATTCAGTGTCAAGCGGAGATCGCTGCCGGGTAGAGGATGTCCGCTCGTAAGCTGTGACCACCCTATCGCAAGCGGATTATCCCCCTCACTCCCTCGCAGAAGCCCATCCATGATGCTTTCTAAACCGGATAAACCATAGGTGAAGGAGTCATATCCAACAACCGTCGCACTTTGAGGATGTGGATAAAACCGTTGATATGAGCCGGGGCTGCCCATTGATTCAGCGAGCAGTTCTCCGCTCTTATCCATTATCGACCCTCGTTTCGTATAGAGCTCTTCCACCGCCCTGCGCGGGTTATCGGTCCTGCTCACAAGGATGGGCGCTCGATAAACCGTCCACCAACCTAAAGTGACCGCCAGCGCTCCCCATGCGATGAGACTCCCATAATACAGCGCTGTAAGTGGGCGTGTGAAGATTTCATTCCTCTCGGTTTTCCCAGAAAGTAGAAGAAGAAAGCCCAGAAGAAGGAAGCTCGTAACAAGCGATGATCCCCCATAGGACACGAATGGTAAAGTCACCCCAACCAGCGGAAGCAGGCGGATATTCCCGCCAATGATCAACACTGCTTGCAGCCCGAGTGAGATACTGATGCCTGCAGAGAGCAGCGCTCCGAATGGATCCCGTGAAAGAAAAGCAACGCGCAATCCCCTGCTTACAAGGACGGCAAATAGTGCGATAACAGCCAAGCCACCAAGCAGCCCAAATTCTTCTGTAATCGCGATGAAGATGAAATCTGTATGAACAGCGGGAACAAACCCTGGTGACCCCAAACCAAAACCGCTCCCAACTACACCACCGGAGGCTAGCGCGATCAGCGACTGCACCAGTTGGTACGAACCTCCAATCGGATCCGGCCAAGGGTTAATCCATGCTGTAATCCGCTGGCCAACTACATCAAATAGGAAATACCCCAGTGCGCCAGCCAGTATTCCAAAAATCGAGGCAAGGATGATGATCCACCATCGCCCGGTTGCCAGATAAAGTAGAAGAGCAAGGAGCGCCAGGAAGAGCATTCCCATCCCCAGATCCCGCTGGACGAGCAGTAGAACAACCGAGAGCGACCAGATGACAATCAAGGGAAGCAGCGTGGAAAACGACGTGAGGCCCTCGTCTCGATGGAATGTGAAACGCAGCTTATCACTCAGAAAGGATGCGAGAAAGGCAACTAAAAGCAGCCGAAGAGGTTCTGATGGCTGGAGATATACCCCGCAGCATCCGAGCCAGAGTCTGGGCTCACCTCCAGTAGGATGGGTGCCAAAAAACAGTGTAAATACCATCAGCACCAAGCCCACGCTCATCCATACATACCGGTAGCGCCGCAGCCATGACAGATGCCTATCCCCATGGAGGACTGCATAGAGGACGGTGATACCAACGATGAACCAGCCCGTCTGCCGAAGGCCGAAGCTCGGAAATAGCCGCCAAATTGCGAGCAAGCCCCAGCCAGTGAGCAGAAAAGCCGTTGGCAGTAAGATGGGATCGCGCTCAGGATTCGTGCGCTGGAGCGCCCGGCGCGTGAGCCAAAAACCAAAAACCCAAACGGGAAGAACGAGAAAATGGCCCCAGCGATCTCCAAAAGCCACCCATTGATTTAGGCGGGCTGCAGTTGCGAAAGACAATGCAAAAGCAGTGAGGAGCAAAAAGAGGAACGCGAGGCTTCCTAGGAATACCTCGCGCTCCTCGCTTGTTCGTTCTCGATCAGTTAAGATATCGATCCACAAGGAGAGAGTACCTCTTACGCACCGTTTCTGAAATGATGCCCGGGTTAGTAGCAATTGCATCTTCTAGCGCTGTGTTACATTCGCAGCCCACCTCTTCAGGGAGTTCTGCAACAAGATGCGCGATTACTTCCTGGGCGAGGTTGGTATTTTTCTTGACGGTTTGGAATACCATTTCCACGGTGACTGGCTCCTCGGCTTGATGCCACACATCGTAATCTGTGACATGCGCCATTACGGCGTAGCACATCTCAGCCTCCCTGGCGAGGAATGCTTCAGGAGAAGTCGTCATCCCAATAATGGACATCCCCCAAGCACGATAAATATTCGATTCTGCACGGGTGGAGAAACGCGGTCCTTCGATCGTGATGTAGCATCCTCCCCGATGGACGCTCCCGCTTACTTCCTCAGTGCTGGAAGCAAGGGTTTCGGAGAGATCAGGGCAAAATGGGTCGGCGACACTTATATGTGTCACTATACCGCTCTCGAAGAACGAGCGTGGCCTAGAAACTGTATGGTCAAAGAGCTGGTCAGGGATGACAATCTCGCCCGGTACGTAATCCTCGCGCAGCGATCCGCAGGCGCTTACCGCCAGAACGCGCTCCACACCGAACATTTTCAAGGCATATATATTCGCACGGTAATTAACATAAGTTGGTGGATAGATATGCCCTATTCCGTGGCGGGCCAGGAAGACTACTTTTCGACCATTTAAGTTGCCTATCGCAAGCGGCGAACTAGGTTCACCAAAAGGTGTTGAGACCTCTTGCATCTCTACATCAGTCAGACCTGGCATGTCATATAAGCCCGACCCACCAATCACGCCGAGAACAGGTTTTTCATCCATAATCTCTCTCTTGTTTCTTGCTATCTTAGCATAGGCTCGAGTTAATAATCTCCACCTTCATGCAATCGTTGCCCTGTAGCATATATGGCTATACGGATTTTCTTGGATCACGTGAATGACGTTATTACAAAAAGATGTCGCTTCTACTATTCCAAGTCATCCTCAATAACGGGTGCTTCCATTCGGAATTCAACTCTACCGAAGGCAATCTGGTCGCCATATGTGAGGACCAACGGTCCTTCGAGTGCTATACCGTTGACTGCCGTTCCATTCCGCGAGCCTAAATCCTCCAACCACCATTGTCCCTCGTGAAAGGATAACCGCGCATGATGCGCTGATGCTGTTTCATCCTGAAGCACCAATGAATTATCAGCTGCTCGACCAATCCGATTATTTGCAATCAGAGCGTGTCTTACATCAATATTCGAACCGTCAACTAATACAAGAACTGCGGGAGGGTAGTGTATTTCAGACACTCGCTGGGATTGAATCTCTTTCCATAGAAAGAGAAGGATCATGCCCAGAAAAGCGTAGAGGATAAGACCCAAGACAACCCTGATCACAAGCAGTACCAACCCTGGAGTCATTCCTGCTGTTTTTTCTTCTTGGGGATCACTCGGGTTCGTTGGTCACCGGAAGGGCGCGGTGGGAATGGAGGTGAATAAGCAGGCGTTTCGCCGGGTGGCCCTCCAGGGTCCTCTCCGTATACGAGCCGGTTTCCCGCCAGGTTGATTACATCTCCCGACTGGAGGACATGATGCTTAATTGCACGCCCGTTGATCACAGTGCCCGCGGAGGATCCTAGATCAAATGCTTCAAACCGCCCTTCTCTTGCTCGAATTTGAGAATGAGTCCTCGAGATTCGCGGGTCATCGATGATGAGTTGATTGTCCAGCCGACGGCCGATGTTTATAACAGGTCGATCCAGGGGGAAGTGGCGATCCCCATTGACAATCAAGTACGCGCCCTTAGGCAGCACACCCGGGTTTGTCTTGGGCTCACTCTGCATCGCCTGTGTGAACTCAAGCGGGCTGGTGCTGTGCCAGGCGACAACCCTCACCTCTTTCGGGCTTAAAGTAGGATCGACTGCGATTGTCACAATCGGTTCACGAAAGACCAGGTAATCACAATCCTGCGCAACTTGTAGAAGCCCTTGCGAGAAGCTCTCCTGCAGATGTGGAGCTTGATCCAGAATTGCCTGCGCATCATCAGGGTTCAACGTGAGCGCGTATTGATCAGGGATGAAGGGTTTGCCATCTTCCGTCCTGCGAATACCCTCATCCATCGCCCGCGAGAGTTGGGCGGCGACCAGAGCAGGCGAAAACTGAACCCCGAGCAATTTACTCAGGGCACCCTCGACGAATCTCTCAATTTGTGACTCGATATGGTCGATTGGATTAGCCACG
>CBDTTY010000111.1:0-6992 GCA_965363875.1 uncultured Anaerolineales bacterium | reverse complement strand
TAAGCGGCCTGGGTTTTTCCATTAAGGATGATTTTCACCGGCCTATGTCCCAACTTTCCGGCGGCGAGAGAACACGCATTCAATTTGCTCGATTGCTGTTGGAGGATCCGGATCTGCTTGTTTTGGATGAGCCGACCAATCATCTGGATATCGATGCGATTGAGTGGCTAGAGAGATGGCTGCGTGATTGGCCGGGTGCCGTGATTGTTGTTTCGCACGATCGATTCTTCCTTGATCGGGTGGCCAATACAGTCTGGGATCTCACTCCAGCGGGGCTTGAAACCTATCGAGGCAACTACTCCGCTTACGTCCAGCAGAGAAGTGAAAGGTTAGAAAACCTTTCAACTCGCTTCAAATCCCAACAGGAGCATATCCGCAAAGAGCGCGATTATATTCAACGCAATATCGCTGGACAGAACACCCGACAGGCGCAGGGGCGACAAAAGAGGTTGGATCGCATGCTGCGCGATGATGAAATCAAGCTCCAGAAAAAACAGAGAACCGCCCACATTGCCTTTAGACAACCCAGCCGGTCTGGCGATCTTGTTTTGAGGACCAGGGATCTGGTCGTGGGTTTTCGAGAGGATGATCAGGCGTTATTCGATGTTCCAGATGTCACCCTCAGGCGCGGGGAATGCGTGGCGCTGATTGGTCCCAATGGCTCGGGTAAGACGACTCTGCTCAAGACGCTGCTAGAAGAAGTGGAACCGTTTACGGGAGAGGTCCAACTTGGCGCAAGTCTCCAGTTGGGATATTTTGAACAGGCGCAGGGTGGACTGCAGCCGGAGAGGACAGCGCTAGAAGAGGTGATGTCTGCTTCTTCAGATATCACAACTTCAAAGGCGCGCAGCCTGCTGGGCGGATTTTTATTCTCTGGCGGTGATGTGAAGAAAACCATGGCGGTACTTTCTGGAGGAGAGCGCGGACGCGTGGCTTTGCTCAAGCTCATCGTGCAGGGAGCGAATTTCCTTTTACTTGACGAGCCTACCAATCATCTCGATATTCCCTCGCAGGAAGCACTCGAGGATGCGATTCGCTCCTTCCCGGGGACGATCCTGCTTGTCTCCCACGACCGCTATCTGGTCCAGGCATTGGCCAGTCAGGTATGGGTTATTTCAACGGACGAGCGTTCATTGAGAGTATTTCCCTATGGATACCAGAGCTATTTAGATGACCGCGAGCAGGAACGAGTCAAAGGCTCTGACAAAGAGCAACCTTCCACACCAACCAAATGGAAATCTAAGAAACGATCTCCCAAACTGCCCGATATCGCCGCCATTGAAACGCGCATTGCTGCCATAGAAACCGATATGGCGCAGGTTTCCTTGTCCTTGGAACACGCAGGGACCGACATGAAGGAACTTGTGAAGCTGGGCGAGAAATACGCCTCGCTAGAAGCAGCGTTAGAGGCGGAGATGCAGTTCTGGGAGCTAGCCGCTCGTGGGCAAGAACCAACGTGATATAATCCGCCGGTTCTATGAAATGTTTTCATATCAAAGCCAGATAACCTAGAGAACAATGTCAGTAAAAAAACACACTAACTCGAGCAGAAAATCGTTCCCGACCTGGATGATACGACTCCTGGCAGGCACTTTTCTCGTTGGGGCATTCCTATCCGCCTATCTCGTCTATGTTCTTGTCCGCGATTTGTCCGCATCGTGGTCCGGGATGGGATTGCCTTCTTTCGGAGTTCCGAAGACGCAGTCTGTAGACGATGCGGCGACGCCCACTATTCCAGTTCTGGAAACGCTCCCTGACCCGTGGAGCGGAAACGAGCGGGTTACCATTCTCCTGATGGGGATTGACCAGCGTGACTGGGAGAGCGGAGAAGGCGCACCGCGCACCGACTCGATGATGTTGGTGACTCTCGATCCGGTTTCCAAGACGGCGGGCATGCTTTCCATCCCCCGCGACCTGTGGGTTGAAATCCCGGGTTACGGCCACGGCAGGATCAACACCGCATACTTCCTGGGTGAACAAAATCGCCTGCCCGGCGGGGGACCAGAGTTGGCGGTTAAGACCGTCGAGAAGTTCATGGGCGTGCCCATTCATTACTACATGCAGCTCGATTTTGGGGCGTTTGAACGCATGGTGGATGAAATCGGTGGTGTGGAGATCGACGTCCCAGAGGAGATTGAAGTCGATCCGATTTTGACTCCAAACATAACTCTCGAGCCAGGGAAACAAACGCTCTCTGGTGAGGTCGCGTTGGCTTATGCCAGAGCCAGGCATACCGAGGGCGGTGATTTTGACCGCTCTGCGCGCCAACAGCAGGTTGCATTAGCTATCCGCTCGCAGATTCTGCGCTTGAACATGATCCCAACACTTGTGGCCAAGGCTCCGGCACTCTACCAGGAACTGGCTTCCGGCATTCATACGAATCTAGCGCTAGACCAGATGATTTCGCTCGGATTAATGGTCTTTCAGATCAATCCTGGAGACATCGGCCGCGCGGTTATCAGCCCGCCTGAAATGGTGACTTTTGAGCGGGTTATCTATGGCGGAGAAGCGGCGGATGTTCTGAAACCCGTTCCGGATAAAATCCGCATGCTGCGCGACGAGATTTTCACCGCAACGGGAGCGATTGGCCCATCGGTTGACACAGGAGACCCGCAAGCTGCGGCTGAGGATGAATTTGCACGCGTGATTGTCTTGAACGGCGCGGGGCAGGAGGGGCTGGCCGGGCAGTTTGCAGATGCTTTGCGCGATCTGGGGTTCAATGTTACGGAGATTGCGAATGCCGATCGCATGGATTATCCGACGACACGCATCATAGATTACACTGGAAATCCCTACACGACCCAATACCTTGTTAACCTAATGGATTTGACCCAAAGCCAGGTGCTCTTCCAGACTCTTCCAGATGGCGAGGTCGATGTTGCCCTCGTCATCGGCTACGATTGGCAGGCGCTTTTGGCGAAATTGTCATCCGATTAGGAATTAATACCACGGCAGTGAACACGTAGAGTAGAGCTGGCAAATTGAAGGGTTGACCAATGCGGACTGGCAGGGAGCCAGTCCGGTTCTCGTTTAGAGAGTGATTAGATGGACAGCAGCGCCGAAAGCAAGGCCAAGAACCGCACCTGCCAGAACATCAGAAGGGTAGTGCACACCCATGGCGATGCGAGCAAGGCAGACGAGAAGGGCCCAAAGGGCAAGTATAAGCCCGATTGCGATTGGACACCAAAGAAGCGCCAACGTGGCGATCAGCGCCGCCCGCGCCGCGTGACCGGAAGGGAAGGAATGAGGATCGGTTTTCCGGTAGACTGCTCCCCAGTCTCCTTCAGGGCGGCTGCGGCGTATGGTAAATTTAGTTGCCATAACAAGAACCGCGAGGACGAGAATGGCGGCGATGAAACGAACCATCAAGCCTTGGTAGGCCGGGTTTCCGAAAGCCCAAAGCAGACCTAATCCGAGCAGCCAGAACCAAGAATCTCCAGAGTGGGCGAACACCATCGCCAGAGTGCGCAAGATTCCCGGCTTCTCGGCAACCCGCAAGCGAGCTGACCAGCGGGCATCAAATTCCTCCCAGGCGGCAAAGTTCATCTCAATCGCTCGATCGTTGTGAGAGATCGGAGATGACAATCTCTAACTGATGTGGCTTGTCCACGTCCATGCCAATCTCCGCGTAGGGTGAGATAACCGCACGTCCTTTAAGGCCCAGCCGGTTGCTCACGCGCTTTACTGCATCATCTATGGTTATGCGGCGGGTGAGCATAAGGAACAGTAAATCAAAACCCAGTAGAGCAGCCTGACGGAAGGGGCTCTTGCGTGCGGCGACCATCCGCTCCCAGAATGTGGTGTCTTCAACCAATCTGACGTGGATGACATTCATGTCCCCGCCGCAGACCTCAACATCCTGCAGGCGAACATAGGAGCGTGATGCGGCCGGGAAGCGAGCATCCATGGTTTGTTTTTCGATGACAGAATATTCGAGATCGGAATCTGGATCGGCACCTTGAATACGCCAGTCCACCATTTCCGACGTGATCGTCGGGATATCACAGGAAAGAAGCAGCACTTGTTGGATCGAGGGTTTGATGCTTCGCAGATGTTCTACCCCGGCGGTCAAGTTAGCGAGCATTCCTTCGCTCTCTGGTAAGTAGTCGATCGGCTTTGATGACCTGAGATTAACCTCTGCGGGTAATCCGACGATGATGATACGGTCCACACTATTTGCCCCGACAAGGGCATCAACAACCCATTGCGCCATCGGTTTTCCGGCGATGTCGATCAGCGCTTTGTTTTGACCATTAGACGCGATGTAAAGCGGGTCTTCGCTTGTAGGGATTCCACCAGCTAGAATAATTGCATCCATCGTTCTCGCCGCCTCTCGATGCATATATGCATCAGTCCAAAATGGTAATCAGGAACCGTTTATCTGCTCTTTAGTGGCAGAGGATTCCAATTGTAACGTTTGAGGTTAATTCCGCCCGACTTTCCGAAAGCAATCCCCTCATCTTCTAACAGGGTGCGCTGAAATTCGCAGCCAGGTCTAGCGCTGATTTGCCCCCGGGCATTGATCACGCGGTGCCAGGGCACATCTTCGGGACAGTCCTTAAGCGCATATCCGACCCAGCGGGCTTTAATGCGATCGTAGGCAAACGGGTCCATGTTTGTTGGATGTTCGATACAGGCTGCAATCCCGCCGTACGTCATCACGCGTCCGGATGGGATCGAACGGCAAATCTCATAGACAAACTTATTGAAAGATGACCGGTCTTTGGGCCTCATCTCGCCGGGCCATAATCCTGAGTCGGTTGGGAGGGCACTTGTGCCCCTTCAAACTGAATTTGGCGATTGAGAACGATGGTCATGTCCCTGTGAATGCGCACCCGATTCGGCTGGGTGGGGAGTTAGTTCAACGTCTGCATCTGGGGTTTGAGCCCGATCTCATCAATAATGCTCAAGATCTCAGCCTTTGTCAGCGTGCGTCCTTTTCCGGACACCGCAACGAGCGCAGCTTCCATCATGTTTGTGCCGAACGAACGACCCTCGTAAACAGCCGTGGAAGTCACCAGAGTTTTCACCCCCAGGCTCTTAAAGAGACGGACATCGGCGTCGGTGGTCGTATTCGTGACGATGATCTTCCCGTCCATTTGATCGGGCATAGAGTGGATGATGTAATGGCAATCCCCGGCGATAACAGTGGCCCATTCGTAATCGCCGATCCATTTTGGTGTGCGGATTTCCTGCTTCTCGCCGGTGGGATAGAGCCACTCGAAGGGAACGCGAGAGACGACCGGTATGAGCACCGCGGCCAGGATCTTCAATGCCCTCTTGGTGTGTAGACGAATCGGGAGGCCCAGTCCAAACATCAGGTCACCGAAAATACAATCGTAATCCGCATCCAGGAAAGACATCGCCATGCCCCAGCGGCTGGTTGCGCCGGTGTGCAAAACCCTTCTGGGGCGATCCCCCAGACCCACTTCTTGATCTACGAAGTCCGCCAGGCGCGCTTCCACCGTGTCTTTCAGACCCGAGCCGTCGACAAAGGGCGTTTGTTTAATATAACGCACCATGGGCTTTACGGAATGCAGTGGATACTCACGATCATCAGTATGGAGGGCAAGGTCCGCCCCGCCCACACCGAATGCGTCAACTTCCCCGTCAAGCTCACGATAGAGCTGGGCGGCCTTCTCCATATCGCCGTCTGTGCCGATGCGCTCGATACGAACCTGTTCACCGAGAAGTTCAACCTCGACAGATTTATCTCGCTTCGAAGACCCCAAGCTGATACTGACTGCTCGCTTCATAATGCCTCTCCTATTTGGTTTCCTGATGAGAAATAAGTTTACAACTGTTATCCAACTTGACCTACGTGGGCTGCATCTATAGTAACACCACCAGTATAGAGTAGTTCTCCCCTTTCATCAGAGAGATCATGGCCTAGGTCCGATTGCCAAGACTGGCGATAGGAGGCTGTATACGTTTGAACTGGTTTCGCCGTATGCGTTCTACGACTTTGCGTACGAACTTCTCATCGAATCCCGCATCGACACAGGCTTGTGCGGAGCAGCCCTGGTCGTCTAGAAGTAGAAGTAGGCGGTCAACTTCGTCGTAGGTAAAACCCAGTTCATCTTCGTCCGTTTGACCATCCCAAAGATCGGCAGATGGTGGTTTGCTGACGATCGGCTCAGGGACGCCGACTGCGCGTGCAAGCTGCAGGATTTGTGTTTTGTAGAGATCTCCCAGGGGGTTTATCGCGCAGGCGCTGTCACCATAGAGCGTAGTGTAGCCGAGCAGGCTTTCGGTCTTGTTCCCTGTGCCAATGACAAGACCGTTAAACGCAGCCGACTGGTCGTACAGAACGATCATCCGCATTCGGGCCATGACATTTCCCCGCCGGATTTTATCCATCTCTGGGAACCGATCGAAGACCGGGGTTGCCATCGCGGTAATATCCACGGTTTGCTCCCGGGCTCCCGTAGCCTCGGTCACCAGCGCGGCATGGTCGCGGGAATCCGCGCTGGTCGTTTCATAGGGCATGAAGATTGCGA
This sequence comes from uncultured Anaerolineales bacterium, assembly GCA_965363875.1. Taxonomy (GTDB): domain Bacteria; phylum Chloroflexota; class Anaerolineae; order Anaerolineales; family E44-bin32; genus E44-bin32. Next base: position 492 of record CBDTTY010000111.1, on the reverse strand, counting down.
GAACGTTCTCTGGCCCCAATGCTTCTGCTGAAAGGAAACAAGTGAGCGCGGAGTCAACCCCGCCGGACACGCCGACGACTGCGCGCGAAAAACCGGCGCGGGAGAGCTCGTTACGGATGAAATCCACAAGAGTCTCACGCGCCAAATCGGTGTCGATAATCAGGGATAGCTCTTCGTTTTGCATCGATCCATCTGATCCTTTCCAGGTTGCATCAGGTATTTCCGCTCACATCCAGGCAAAGTCAACCAAGCTCAAATTGGAAAGAACAACTATTTCTTTCGTGTAACGATCAATATCCCACCGATCCCGAGAAGCGCAAGTCCCAGAGCGGCCAGTGTGTCGAGTCGGAACCCTGCGATTAGAAGGCTGGGGTCGCTCCTAAAAAAACTTACCACAAAGACCCCGGTAGCTATCAAGCTTAAACTTACCATCCCGAGTATCCCTTGCGGGAGCCGATCTTTAAGGATAAGCAGAACGCCGACACTTAACAA
>CBDTTY010000110.1:0-7089 GCA_965363875.1 uncultured Anaerolineales bacterium | reverse complement strand
TACAGATATCGATGAAACGCGCACAAAAAGTGACGCAAGTACAATTGAAATAAGAGGATGCATTGTTGAGTATCGGATTGATCTTCTCGATAATAACATTTCAAGATTAAAATGTCCTTGATAAAAGTTAAACATGGGATCGCGGTTCTAGGAACAAGACGTCTCCTGCAAGGACAATAGTTATAGTTGGCAGTCGGGATTGTGAAATATGTCGCTTGCCTTAAACAAGATTGCAAAGCACACTTAGTATCAAGTCCGTCTGCAAGAAAGTCCACAAGCAGCTACTTAATTAGGAGGTTGATCCCATGGTCCTGAAACCAAAACGTCCGGTCCCCTCGGACATCGACATCGCACAGGAGGCAGATTTAAGACCGATACTGGAGATCGCAGAGAAAATCGGGTTGGAGATGGACGACCTTGATCTCTATGGCCAATATAAGGCAAAAGTCCATCTTGACGTGCTTAAGAAACTTGCCGATCGTCCCCAGGGAAAATATATAGACGTCACTGCCATCACGCCGACGCCGCTTGGTGAAGGGAAGACCACTACAACTCTTGGTCTTACTCAGGCGATGGGCACACATCTGGGGAAGAATGTGATGTGCTGCATTCGTCAACCGAGTATGGGGCCAACCTTTAACATCAAGGGTGGGGCGGCAGGAGGGGGCTACAGTCAGATTATTCCCATGGAGGATTTCAACCTCCACCTCACCGGTGACATCCATGCGATCACCGTCGCCCACAATCTAGTTGCTGCAGCGCTTGATACTCGAATGTATCATGAGAGCCGGCAATCGGATGAAGCGCTCAAGCGTCGAGGCGTAACACGCATCGATTTCGACGTTGATACGATCACCTGGAATCGCGTCGTTGATGTATGCGATCGATCCTTGCGCGACATCAAAGTAGGTTTTAATGATGACAAGCTGAAGGATGGCTCGCCCAGCCCGGTTTTCCCGCGCGCAACTGGCTACGATATCTCGGTTGCCTCGGAATTAATGGCGATACTCGCCTTGGCAACGAGCTTAGGCGACTTACGCGAGCGAGTCGGAAAGGCTGTCGTCGGCTTGAACAAGAAGGGTGATCCAGTCACGCTTGAGGATCTTGGTGTAGCCGGCGCTGTTACGGTTCTACTGAAGGACGCGCTCATGCCTAACCTCATGCAGACGATCGAGGGTCAGCCGGCATTAGTGCATGCAGGACCCTTTGCGAACATCGCTCATGGCAATTCCTCCATCATCGCCGATCAAATCGCGCTTAAGGTTTCAGATTACGTCGTCACCGAGAGCGGTTTCGGCGCAGATATTGGTATGGAGAAGTTCTTCGATATCAAGTGCCGCTACTCAGGCTTGATCCCGAATGCAGTTGTATTGGTGGCAACGGTGCGCGCCCTGAAGATGCATGGCGGCGGACCAAAAGTGTCCCCAGGTGCACCTCTCGACGAGGCATATACCTCGGAGAACCTTGAGCTTCTAGAGGCAGGTCTGCCGAATCTCGGCGTCCATATCAAGAACGCCGTTCGATTCGGTATCCCAGTTGTCGTCTGTGTTAACGGCTTCAAGGATGACACCGATGCCGAAATGGAGATGGTGCGTAAATACTCAGAGGGACAAGGTGCGTTTGCGGCCGTTAAGAGCACGCATTGGGCTGATGGCGGCGCGGGCTCTGTGGAATTCGCCCAAGCGGTCGTCGATGCCTGTGAGCAGCCAAGCGACTTCAAATTCCTCTACCCGCTGGATTGGCCGATCAAGAAAAAGATCGAGTTCATCTGCAAAGAGTTCTACGGCGCGGATGGGGTAACCTATGAACCGTTAGCTGAGGAGCAGATTGCGACATACGAGAAAGCGGGTTTCGGGGATCTGCCGATGTGCATGGCGAAGACGCATCTCAGCCTGAGCCATGACCCGTTGTTGAAAGGTGTGCCCACCGGCTTCACGGTGCCAATCCGGGAGGTGCGCGCGAGCGTAGGCGCGGGATTTATCTACCCGATTCTGGGAAAGATGAGCACGATGCCCGGTCTGGCCACGCATGCCGCGTTCATGAATATCGACCTGGATCTGGAAACAGGCAAGATCACCGGCTTGTTCTAGAACTTCTTTACCACAACGATGAAGGGGCTGCCCGCTTTGGGCAGCCCCTTTATTCTTTAATAAGTCCTCTCCGGGATTTCTCCCTTCGGCTCTTCCTTCAACAAACTCAGGTCTCAGGACAAACTCCGCGAGAAATCCCTATGTTGTTGGTCTTGAGGACTCCTCCTTATGAAACAGACCCCATCCCTGGGCGACGAAGTCCACCCCTTAATGTCATTGCGAGCCGAAGGCGAAGCAATCTCCTCCTTTCGTGCGCGGAGATTGCCACGTTACCCTGGTGGGCTCCTCGCAATGACAAATAAGTGAAGGATTCTTTATGCCAGGAACGAGAATCTTCGTCGCTGCGCTCCTCAGAATGACATTAAATAGGGTGCTGTCATGCCGAGCACTGAGAGAAATTCGAGGGAAAATTCATGGATAACGGATAAGGCGGGATTAAATTAGCGGGGCGCAGCCAGCGGCGTAGAATGTCGGTACGAACAAGACTCTCGTCCCCATCTCCCAGGCTTCGTGGTCGATCCGTCTAAATCGTTCGATCTCATCGGGGGGGAGCAATTCGCTCAGATCTTGAGCAAGTGTCTCCCATTCAGATTCCAATTGATCCTCATCTATGCTTCCCTGCCATTCTCCGCCAAGTAAACCAGTTCGGATCCCGGTCAGCTGCGCTGAGTGGAAAAGCGCACGCAGTGTCCGTCCCAGATAGGGGTTGGCGCCTTGGTCGAGCAACGCTTGGATCTGCCTTTGGCCGATGGTTTCGAGCTCATGGGGATAATCTATCCGCCCGCCATAATCAGGCTCTGCTAATGCCAGAATCCAACCACCCGGCTTTGTGACTCTTACCATCTCATCGAGGATCTGCTCCGGGTTGTCAACCCAGAGCAGAAGAAAATGACAGACAGCCACATCGAATGCTGCGGGTTGGAAAGGTAGATTGTTGCCGTCTCCTGCGAGATACAAGGATGTAGCATCATTATTATGGGCGAAGGTTACAGCAGAATGGTCGATGTCAACGCCAACGCTCGTCAATGAAAACCGCTGGCTTATTTCTGCACTGACCACGCCCGTGCCGGAGCCAACTTCCAGAAGCTTGTGCTTCCCTTGAATCTGAATGGAATCAAAAAGCTGCTCTCGGATCGAAGTGGTCCAAGTTGCCTGAACGAGGTAGCGCGCGTGCAAACGCTCTAGAATTTCTTGCTGCATGAGGACCCGCTAAAGATACAGCATCGATTAGCTCTTATACAATTCCGGACGGCTAGCGAGCAACCTTCAAGAAGTGGCGTGATAGCTTGAGACTGCCTTATCCCAGATTTGATCCCATGGATCACGCAAGATGTTCCCAAGGACCTGGTTCACACCCTGCGTCGGCAAGACGTCACCATCTGGCTCTACGTACAGCCAAGCACGTCCCGCACCTTGATGCACATTCTCGAGTTCAATGGCAATTGGGTTCGTATCTGAATAGGGCGCCGGAAGGTCCCAGATGAGATCTAACCCAAGGGCTGCGGCCTTCTCCCGGGCTTGTTCTAATGCGTTGACGCTTTGGTCAGATTTCTCGATCGCAGCAAGAGAGACAGCCTTTACTCCCATCTGGGAGAGTTCTTCCAGGGTGTCAATAATCTGGGGGGTTGTTGTGGGGTCCAGTGTCAGATGGACAGCGACGAAGATCTCAGTCTCAAGCGCCCGCTCCAGGCCTTGCCTGGCAGCAGGGTCATCGGGCGCGAACGCTATAAGGATATGGTCCAAGCCAGATTTGTCGAGACGATCGAGGTAAGCAGGATCAGCTAACTGCTTTCCATGCGTAAGAATCCCCGTGACCTGTCCAAGGCTTTCCGCGTGTTGAATAAGATCGGGTAAGTCTTCCCGCAGCGTTGGTTCACCGCCAGTGAATGTCACGTGAGGAATATTCGCATCCCATGCTGTGGATAGAATCTGCATCCACTCCGACTTCGAAAGCTCTCGATCTACACGCTCTCTCGCGAGTGGATCGGGAGTGCCTTGTTCGTCCAGTTTGTACGTGAGCGCGCAATCCAGGCGGTAGGGAGCAGAAGGGGCAATGCTGTAAGGTTCAACACGATCCATCCCCAGGAATAGCACAGGGTCAAGATCAGGCTCTGTTGCTAAGGTAAGTATCTCCTCTCGCAGACCGCGTTGGTCCCGCAGGGCATGCTTGCGGCTCAACTTGTATCTCGCGGCCATAATTCTTGCGGCATCTTCTTCATCCAACCCCTGGATCCACAGCGCAACGTGCTCTGCTGCGGTTTGGTTCAAATGGAGCACAGTCGCCGCATTTACCAAGAGTAAACCTGTTCCATCGCTCTCCACGCGCAGATGTAGTCGATTCGGGGTTTCCGCATCTTCCGGGAACATAGTTTGATATATCCCAGGATCCGGGGCGGGGGGCGGTTCTTTTGGTGTGAAGAAACGAGTAATTATTGAGTCCATTATGACGTCCTTCTGGCTAGATAGTGTGCGGCACGAGATTCTGAAAAGAGATGGGCTCGTGATCTGATCGGTTCATCAAGGTAAGAGGGCATCCGCCACCGCACTCAGAAAGCACGGCGCAATTCTCGCAGGCGGCAGGAATATATTTCCGTTCACGGAGCCAGATCGCGCGTTCGTGATTCCAGATGCTATCCCAAGAATCGCGCAGGATATGACCCAATGGTTCATAAAAAGATTGGCAGGGGATCACATCCCCGTTGGGTTCTACGCACATGTTGTATAACGCCGCTGTGCAAGCTTTCACGCCTAACTCCATCTGAACTGGATCGAAGTGACAGTATTGGGTTGGCGTATACCAAATCAACCGTTGTCCGTACTGGTCTGTTTTCACTCGCACGCGCTCGAGGAGCGGTTCGAGATCTGCTTCCAGCATCCCTGTTCCCACGGTTGCCCCTTTCCCGGCGTAGATCAGCGCGTTGAGGCCGACAGTTTTAACTCCAAGATCGGCAAGGAAATCAACGGTCTCCCCGATTTCGGGACCGTTCTCAGCGAGCATTGTCGTGTTGGTCATCACGTAGACACCCGCATCGACGCAATTTTGAATGCCTTCGACAGTTTGACGGAACGCACCGCGAGTAGCGACCATCCGGTCGTGGACTTCTTCATGGTGTGATTCTAGCGTGATCTGTATGTGATCCAGACCCGCCAAAAGCAAATGGTCTAAAAAACTACGATCAGCGAGACGTCGGCCATTGCTGAGAAGTCCTGTGATTTGCCCTTTCGATTGTGCATGGGCGATCAAATCTGGCAGATCGGAACGCAGTGTCGCTTCACCGCCCGTGAAACAAATATGCGGGATTCCCAAATCCCAGAGGATGTCAATGATGTCAATCCAATCATCCGTCTCCATCTCGGGATAGTCGCGCGATCTGGCGTTGTAGCAGTGCGGGCAGTTGTCGTTGCAGCGATATGTGAGCGCCAGGTCCATACGGTAGGGAGCGCTGGGTTTCGCTGCAAAAGGTGGCAGGATGTCGATCGCCAAATCATGGATAGGGCAAGCCCCGTCAGGTTTGATTAGCTCATTGATTTGCGTTTGGATCGCGCTGAAATCTCTCCGGGCTCGATTGGCAGAGACCTTGAAGGATTTGCGGATTTCCCGAATAGCGTGAGGTTCTGGCAGATCTTCGAGTGTCAACCAGGCCATCCTGGCTGCTGTGGAGTTCAGATGAATTGCTCGGTTGGCATTGATCAGGAGCAGACCCGTTCCATCCTGGTCGATCCGCAGGTGGATCTGGGCGCGCCCATCCTCAGAATCTTGCGTATAGGCGTAGAGCCCCGGCTCGAATCGTTTACCGCTCCGAGCACCATGAAAGGGGAGGTGCAATCTCACCGCCCTCCTCCAGCACAGGCACAAGCACATCCCGCACATGCGCAGGCGCAGGCACATCCGCCGCCGCTCCTGGATGAGCCGGAGCTGATGGAGCGAGGAGGAGGTGGATTGGTCGTCTTGGTCACACCCTGTGTAAAGCCGGGAAGGCTCCCGACCAGACCTGCGGCGGTATCCTGAACGCTGTTCACGACGGAGGCTGCGAAGTCTGAGCCGGGGAGCGTCGGGAGCGAGATGCCTTTACCGCTTGGGATTGGAGCAGCTGATTTCGTGCTGGGAATTGAGCTAGGTCGGTACGAACCCCACCACATTGGCACATATACCGGGCCTGTCCTGAATACTCGTTTGGTCCTATCATCGAAGTTGTCATCGAGCATCGTCCACTCGATATCTTCGGCGAAGCGTTCAGATTTGATCTCCGGAGTCTCCGCATTTTCAACCTGCTGCCAGGCTTTCTTGGTGATCGACTTGTAATACGCCTTGGTTTCCTTAAGGCTGAAGCCTTTCATCTTTTTCTGGACGGACTTCACAAGATTAATGGTCACACTCTGCAGGTTAGACTTTCTTTTCTTCTTGGGTTCATCGATTACCGCTTTGAGAAATTCGCGTTCATAGTCTCGGATTTTCGCGTTTGTATCGAGGCGTTCGAGGGTGAGAGGATCCTCATTCACAACCTTGGCCGCACCTTTCTTCACCACGGAGAAAAGGATCATCATGAGCACCCGGTCGAGCGGTGTTTCGGAAAGTACTGCTGCTTCGACCGCGGTCAATCCGCGTTTGATACCGTGCCCTTCAATCGAAATCTTCGGGGGTAAGTAGTCTAACTTTCTTTTATTGTTTGAGTAAACCGAAAGGCCGATGATCCCCAGAATCAATAAGAAGAAACCGCCGAAACAACAGATGGGTGTCAGCGCACTTAAATCTAATCGCAGGGATGATGAGCTGATGCTGTCGGCCGGGACGTATTCGAGTGGGAAGGAGGCGCCAAACTCGTATTCCGTGTAGGCGTTCGCGGCGGGATTGTGCCACATGTAAACAACACGTCCTTCATTGTCTAAATATGTCTCGGGTTCGCTGGACCAGCCGCTCGGCGATTCATGCCAGCGGGGGTCATCAGGCTGAACTCCAGGCGGCAGATGGAACATCACTGTGACATCTGTGCTTCCATGG
>CBDTTY010000109.1:0-7145 GCA_965363875.1 uncultured Anaerolineales bacterium | reverse complement strand
CCGTCGATCGGTCGCACCCACTCGCGCTGATCCAGGGATTCACAAGCCCCCCCACCGCTCCCAGGTTTGGCCCTGGGAAGATGGTGGCAGGCTTTGACTTCAAGAGCAGGATGTAGGAACAGATTACAGGTTTCAGGTATTAACTTTTAGCCGTTAGCTATTAGCTGTTTGCTGTTTTTCCTGATACCTAGATTCCCTTAAACACAAAAACCTCCCCTCCGGGAGGTCAAACCTACAAAGCTATGAGCGTTATACAGATAATGGTCCCCCTACTCCGTGCCCACTGAATCCTGATTCCTGTCTCCTGCTCTTCCTGCCCTCCAGGTGTAGAAGGCAAAGGCTGCGGTAAGCAAGCCCCACAATACCCGCTCCCATAACGCATCAGCCGAGCCAATCATGCCCAGGCAGAACAGCGTCAAACCGGCGTTCATGGCACGTTGGTAACCAGGACGACTCAGCCGCGTGCGCAGTTTTTCATCCGCCTGCCCGGCTTCATAATACGCGAAGCCCAGCGCACTCAAGATCACAGCCAAACCCACGATCCACAAAGCGCCGAACGCCACCATTGGCCAGTCGATGAGGGAGAGATTTTCCATGGGAAGGATTATAGCAGGAAGCTATCAGCTGTTAGCTATTAGCTGCTAGCTATTAGGTTTTAGCTGTTAGCTGTCACCTGTTTTTGCTGTTACCTAGTACGCCCCTTCCGCCTTGAAAACCGCCGAGATTGTCTTCAGCAGGATCTTTAAATCGCGACCCAGAGAGTAATTCTGGATATATTCCAGCTCAAGCGCCAGACGAACTTCGTCATTGTAGACAGGAACGATGACGGATACCCGTACAGGTTGAAGCTGATCTTCTTCACCCATTCATCACCCATCGTACTTTCACATCAAGAACTCTTAAGTCGTTCCCCTTGTCTTATCTTGTCCCCATGTAACAGCAAGATCAACCCTCCCAAGAGCAGCACCGGAAGGGTGACAACGGCGTGAAGAACGACGGCAAAAGCCAAGCCCAAGTCCAGGGGGATATTAAAAGGCAGCAATCCCAACGTAGTAAAAAAAAATTAAACGGGTCAATATTCCCGGGCATCCACGCCGGCAACAAACCGATCATCGCGCCGGGGGCGCACTCGCTGAGCAGATCGACGATGGCGTCCTCGTCCCCCTCCTTGCCCAGCTTGACGAGCTCGTCGATCGTCGATCGCAGCGTCTCGGTCGCGAGCGGAAGGTCCTCCAGGGCGAGAACGATATCGGGTTGATCGGTAGGCTCGTATTCCAGACCCGCATCCCAGAGCTTCTCGCTCAGCTCCTCGCCGGGGCGGGGGCCGGTAAAGACGATTTCGATGCCGCGCCCCGGTTCGAGGTCGGTGAGGTGGATCAAGTCTTCGGGCAAATCGAGGATGCGTACCTGCTGGCCCATGCGCAGCACATGGGTTTTGCCGCTGTCATCCATGACGGACGGAGCGCGGGAAACCAGGGTGGAGCAATACATATTTATGTGTACGTGCACTTAAGAAGAGGGTGATATTCTTCTCCTTCAAAAGCAAATATAAAGACCGAGTAGTTCGTTTTCGATGCATGTCTTTCTCTTGTCGAGGCGAGAAAAAGTAGCGCACTCCAGGATGTTGATGTGCAGAATTTGGGAGGGGGTAAAGCGGTGCAGGAATGCCGGGATCCCTATAGGTGTCTTGAGGGCTGACTTACAGTAAGCAGTTTCATGAGCCTTGCGGAGCTTCCCCCCTCCAGACTTCTTACGAATCGCGGTTGAACGAGCCAAAAAAAACGCCTACCCAAGAGTTTCTTCCCTACAATCAAGTTAGACATTTTCCAATGAGAGCTTGCGAAAGCCGATAGACATTCGGCTATGCATTGAAGGGAGGTCTGTGATGGTAGAGCCAATGGTCGCTTGTCAAAATTGCCGGACCACTTATTCGATTGAAGATGGCATCCCCACAATGATGCGCTGCCCCAGCTGCGGGAGGAGCCTTGTTCCTACAGAAGGCGAATGGTTTACGAAAGATATTGAGGCCAATTCGAGTGGAAACCACGAAAAAGTTTACTCAGTTGTGATCGAGGCGGTCGCCGTACTTCAACTTCCAGCGCACAACGAGGTTGATGCAGAAGCCATTGTTCAATTCATCACATCGCTTCCGGTTCTCATATTGCTCGAAATCTAAGGTGAAGGCGATCGGCGGGTGATGCTCGTGAGAGGATGTGAAGTCAGCCTGCGTCTCCGTGCTACCAAGATAAGGGAGAGAAGTAAAGATCGATCCCGTTCAACCGACCGGGGATCGGAGTTAGCAGGGAATTAATAATACACGGTTCAGAAGGGGAAAACGCACTTTGCAGCATTCAAATTCTGGATTGGCAACGGTCATGAACGTTCGCCGGCAAATGCTTGAAGAGGAATCACCAGATCGATATGGCCTCTTCCAAAGGTAGAGGAATTAACGACCACATAACGCAAAAGGTACATGAATCATGAAATAATCTCAGGATACCAGAAAGTACTGACATCACACGCCAAACGAGAGCGAATGCAGGGGACGCGTACGTCCCGCACAGAACCTCGGAATCATGCAATGATGGTCATGTAAGTGGAGATCTAGAGACAGGAGTGATCCATATGGCAAAAGAGACGCGAATAATAAAATCGCAGGAATCTCGACGTGATATACGCAACACTGAGAGCCTGAACGTACGACCGTTTACGTCACCGTTTCTCCCTCCAGTCACACGTATCAAAGACCAAGAGCCAGGTCAATGTGTAAAAACAGGGATGCGCGAAGATGTTACACCACACCTAGATGAGCGAACTTTAATTCTTTTGGCAACACTGGAGTTCGCCACCTCTTCAAACCTCTCAATGATCACGAAGGCACAAGACGCCACCATCGCGAATCTTCTCGAAGGAATGCGCAGGGACAAGTTGGCGGACAGAACATGGCTGCCCGATGAAAAAGCGCAAAGTGGTCAATGGATCTATTTTCTTTCAACTCGAGGGGCCAAGGTCGTAAGCAATCTGTTGAATGAGAAAGTATACAGGCCGAGGATCGATGAGCGTGTCTCCCTCCTTCTTTATCACCGAACAGCTATCAGTCAAGCGGTCGCTGGATTAGCGGCCGGGCTCGGCGACAGGAGATTGGAGTTATGCCGCGTTGGCAGGAGGCTCAGGAGCACGATGAAGAACAGTTCATTGAAGGGGATTTACTTCCCAGACGCTTACTTGGCTTTCACTATCCAGACGACCGAGGAAGAGTTTGTCCGCCACCTATTTCTGGAAGTCGATCGAGGGACCGAGAGAAGGTCACAGCTTAAATCGAAATTTCACGCCCTCAATAGCTACTATCTCCAAGATCACCAACGCCTATTCCATACCAATCGTTTAGTTGTAGCCATAACCGTGCCGAGTAGACATCGCTGCCGAACCATCAGCGAAATAGTGCGGGAAACAAAATCTCGCGTCCGTGCACTTGTGGCCCTCCAGTCGAAAGTTAGTAAGGAGGATCAGGCATTAGCGTCATGGACGGATTGCATAACAGGAAAGCGGAGGCACCTACTTGAAACCCCACAAGGACCCTCGAAAGGAGATCTTAGATGAACAACAAACCTAGATATGACCCAGAAGACCCCGCCGTCGTCATGAAAGTCATGACAGACAGCTTCACCTTCTTGGCCATCGTCATGGGGTTTCTCTGGCTGAGTGGCTTCTCGATCGCCGGTTTGGGCTTCCTCGCGGCTGTGCCCATTGCATTGCCAGGAAATTTACTCCTCCGGGGGCCCCTTGTTATTCGCTGGGTGCTCGCCAAGCGGGATAAGAATCGACCGTTAGCGCCTGATGAAATACTCCTCGGGGAAACTCATGAATGGCCGCACGCTCCGGTTACCTTGAACGACCACCAGCGGGAAGGTCATTTAGCCATCCTGGGCCGGATGGGGAGCGGCAAGTCGACTCAAATGAAGTACATGGCTATGCAAGATGTCCTTCAACACCGACCGATCATCCTCATGGATCCTCACTCCGCATTGGCCGAGGAGACGGCCCACCTCTGCCTCCGTTATGGCCGGGAGCCTGTGCTTCTTCAGCCCAATCCCAATAGGATGAACACATTGAATCTCCTCGAAACGGGGCCGGACTATGGCCCAATGGACGCAGCACGGACGGTGACGGAAGGACTCGTCCAAGTCTATCTTCCTTACCAGCATGAAGTGCCTATGAGGATCCGTCACCTGGTCACAGTGGCTGTCTATATGCTGGCTTCTGCTGATGAGGGCTTCACGCTGTTGGAGATGACCCGCTGGATGTTGCAGGCGAACTTTAGGGATTACCTCGCCAGAAAGACGTTCCAGGTCACAAGAAACCTTCGCTGGCTGGAGAGTTCACAGGAATTGAGTTCGCTCCAGTGGCTTAATAGCCTCACGCGCACTCAGCTACATGACCAAATCCAATCCTCCTGGACGCGCATCTCGGGCCTGCTGAACCATCCGGATGCCCAGAGGATGTTGGGCTGTTCACGAGGTACTTTCAGCTTCAAGGAGATCCGAGCCGGGACTCCGCTCATGGTCGGCATCGGTGAAGAGACCTTCCACAGGACAGGCCACCTTTTGAATGCCTTGTTTATTACTTGGATCACCAAACGCCTGCTCGAAGTGCCTCGAAATATCGGGAGATCAGATCCTATAAGCCTCTATGTTGATGAGCTGGCAGAGATCTCACCAGAATCATTTGATCGACTGCTTCGCCATGCGCGTAAGAGGAGTGTACGCCTGACCGTCGCCGTCCAGGCCCAAACTATGCTTAATCGTAACTTGTATGGAACGCTTATGGGGAATATCTCAAATTTGCTCATCTTCGGGTCGAGCGGTCCTGGCGTAGAGGAGCTTGCCCGTGAGATCTGCCGTCCAGACGAGACGGAAAGACGGGCTGGATCGGCGACGCATTACGCTGAACTTGAACGTCAATTAAATGATATGGCTTCTCGAATCCGTGACTTGCCCACTCACGAATTCCTACTCTTGCAGTCAACGCGGCCTGGTCCACCTCGCCACTGCAGAAGCGGAATGGTAGTACATCCCACCTCCGAGGCTGTTCAAACTGCAATAGAGCAAGCTCTTAAACACCGTGGTAAGGATGTTAAATCAATTGACAAGGAAATCCACGAGCGCACAGCTGAACTTGACTCGAAGTTTGGGCCTCTCCACGAGTTTGGTGTTCAAGAACTACCAGGGGAGATCGCGCCCTGGTAACGTGCTACGGAATGGGCAAACGGCATCCGCCATCGCGTCGCATGCGGATGTGCACTAACAATGAGTTGGAGTGCCCTCACGAAGAACTACGCCTCCGAAGCAGAGTGGTCCTTATCTTTCCAGATCGTGCCTGTTATATGAGGCTCATGACGGCTCTGGCCATGGAGCAATCCGAAGATAGGCTGTCAGGTCATCACTACCTGGACATGAAAGTGCTGGAGGAAGAGCTGATAGAGATAAGGGCTTCACTGCCGATGAAGAGCGTTCCTGCCTGATTTGAGAGGGAATTCGAGACACAAGAACTGCGTGAAGGAACCAAATTTACATACAATTCTTGACCCAACTGATAATTTCGGCAACCTTTGGTTGGACGCACCATTTACCATCGCCTGGGATTGTTAAATGTTGTGAAATGAAAAGTGTTCACTCCAAATTTCAAATGACAAGTTTCATCGTATTCGTGTTAGGAACGGCTGAAAAGTGAACACTTCTTTGGTTCAAAGGTGAACTTTGAAACCACTCAGAGGCAATGAGAGTTGGTGGACCATCTGCTGATTCCACCAAAGACGGATTTGCATGGCGTGTTTCTTGGTATCGAGGACCATGTGCACATCCACTTCTTCGTAGAGGGGCACATTGGGGACTTGTATCTGATGGTTGAAAAGGGAGATACGCCGGTATCCGTTGACTATGCGTCGCTCTCGCATGCAGAAGACGTCCTTGGTCGAGGTATAAGCCTTAGGTAGAGCGAAGGGGCGGAAGAGGCTGTTGCCCACTGTGGTGGCGTTGGCGAAACGCAGGCCAGGGATTTTCCCGGTTGTAGAGTGCACCTGGGGATTGTTACCCCGTCCTAAGATACCAGGATGGTATGCGGGATAGGTATAGCGGTCGACCTCTTCGCGCAGCACGGTTCGGACATCTTCCAGTGTGGTCAGGTACTCCAAAGCGCAAAAAACGCAAAAGCCCCCGCGAGGAACGCCCAGAGTACGGTCTCCCACCAATTTCGGGAGGAATCGATGAGCCCAAGACAAAAGAGTGTCAAGCCCCCATTGATGGCCATCTGATAGCCACTACACTTCAGGAGGTCGCGTATACGAACGCCTTCCTGGTGAGCATGGCTGTCGGCGAACCCCAATGCGGAGAGGATCACCGCCAGCCCAGTGATCCACATGGCCCCAAAGCCCACCATGCGCCAATCGATCAGATCGAGATTTTCCACGGGGATGAGTATTCCTCCAGAATATCGGGAGCCGAATAGAGGAGTTAAATAAGACGATCCCCGAGTTCGGGGATCGCATAGCATGGAGGGTTTGACCCTCATGAGGGTTACCCATGAACGCTAGGGTTAAGAGCTATCATCTACCATCTAGAATGCCCCCTCCGCTTTCAACACCGCCCTGATCGTTTGCAACAGGATCTTCATATCTCGGGCCAGGGAGTAGTTGTGGATATATTCCAGCTCGAGCGCCAAGCGCTGGTCCATATCCAGCGCTCCCCGCCCGGAGATCTGCATCGGCCCTGTCATTCCTGGCTTCACAGCAAGCCGCTGGCGCTGCTCGTCGTTGTACTGCGCCACGACCCAAGTTTCTTCAGGACGCGGTCCTATGAGACTCATCTCCCCCTTGAGCACATTCCAGAATTGGGGCAGCTCATCCACACTCCAGCGACGCAGCCATCGACCTACTCGTGTGACCCGGGGATCGTTGGGGATCTTAAATACGGGTCCATCGAGAGGATTCTGATCGAGAACTTCCTCGACCCGTAACTCGGCGCCCTGCACCATGGTGCGCAGTTTAAGCATTTCAAAGGGCTCGCCGCCTTCGCCGATGCGCGTCTGGCGGAAGAACACCGGACCTCCATCCCCCAACTTAATCGCTGCCGCAGTCAACGCCAGAATCG
>CBDTTY010000108.1:0-7229 GCA_965363875.1 uncultured Anaerolineales bacterium | reverse complement strand
GAATATTTTCCGTTACACTCCTCAGACATGACATCGATCCAGTTGAAATGTTTCATGGAAGCCCACAATATCAGAAACATCATAGGGATTTCTCCCTCGCTGCTGCGCGGCTCAGTCGAAATGACAAAGTAGAGGGACCCTTTCCGCTCCTGTCATTGCGAGGAGCCCGATAGGGCGACGTGGCAATCTCCGCGCAAGAAAGGAGGAGATTGCTTCGCTTCGCTCGCAATGACATTAAGGATGGGGTATCCGGGGCATGGGAATGGAACCCGCTTCCATAGATAGAGCTTTCAAAAGGAGCATCATAGGGATTTCTCCCTCGCCGCTGAGCGGCTCAGTCGAAATGACAAAGTAGAGGGACCCTTTCCGCTCCTGTCATTGCGAGGAGCCCGATAGGGCGACGTGGCAATCTCCGCGCAAGAAAGGAGGAGATTGCTTCGCTTCGCTCGCAATGACATTACAGGCGGGGCATCCAGTTCGTTTGAACAGAACTGAGGGGTGGGCGGGAATAAAAATGAAAATTCGGTTTTGATTGCGTGCAACGCTGCTATATAATCTTGTTCTATATGGATATCAAAGGTACCTTACCTAGATGACGATTGAGTTATGGGGCTTCTCAGGGAGCCCCTCGATTGGAATGCCGCTACGTCCATCCGGCTATTTCCTCCTCCTGGGGGAAATAGCGCTGCTCCTGGCGCTCCTTTTTATTCGCCAAGATTGGGCTAAGATCCGCCGTCAGGTTGACGGTTGGATCCGAGAGCCCTCTTTTTTGCTCCTCCTTCTCTCCGCACCACTCGCCGCTCAGCTCTTCATGATTCGGCTTCCGGCGCCATCGATGCTGGTCATTCCCGGGGTCCCACAAGGTGTACATGGACCTGCCTTCTCGATTTTTGGAGCATTCCCCTGGCTGCTCGCGGCTGGTTTTCTGGGAGGGGGGCCTGCATTTGTAATCGCCTTCGTAGGCGGGTTAGCGCGCAGCGCCTGGGAGACACACAGCATCCTCACTCCGCTGCACATGGCTCTTGTGGCGGCACTGGTTTCCTGGTTGCTGCGCCAGAATTATCGCGAGTGGCTGGGGCGTGCAGGGCGCAACCCGCTCATCGCCGCTTTAATCGGTGGGCTTGCGCTGGGTACGTTGGGCAGTGTGGAGCATTTCATATACAGCGGTGGCAGTTTTTATGACGCCTTAGATTTTGCATTTTCCCTGCTCCAACCCACGTATCTAGCGGCTTTGATTGAGACGGGTATCGCTGGCGGGATCTGCCTTTGGCTGCGCAATTCAAAACGCATACCCTGGCATTCACCGCATAGACTTGTGGTTGGACCTTATAACCGATCGCTTGCTGCGCGGTTGCTCTCAACTCTCGTGGTGGTAGGCGTTATCTCCAGCAGCGTGCTGCTCATCGGGGATTGGGTCCTCGCACAGCAAGCAGCACAAGACCTTATTGAAAATCAGATGCTTCAGACCTCCGATCAAGTGTCGAGCACCATCCCATATTTCATCCAAACTGGAAGATCGATCGAAACGCAAATAGCCGAGGAGCTGAGTCCAGCAGTTGCAAACAAGAGCGTCTCTGAAGAACAGATGAAGTCGTTCCTGCGGACAATTGCCTTCTTCCGAACACTTGCCGTCTTCGATGATGAGATGAATCAACTCGCTGTTTATCCCGCGGAGGGTATTCTGTCTGAGGGGACTCCTTTCGAGTTGGGAGCAGCTTTGGATGCTGCGCTCCTGGGCGTCTCGGAAGAGGTAGTCCTGCGACCGGACAGGGAAGCTGCCTCGGCCCGGTTGGCCTTTGTAACCCCCGTCCGCTCTCCGGAAAGCGATGAGCCGATTGGCGCGGTTGTGGGCGTGACGGATCTAGATACCAATCCCTACCTCCTGCCGGTTATGGAGATCATTCAAGGACTTGCCCCTGGGCAGGCTTTCATCATCGATGCAGATGGCACAATCCTTGTTCACAACGATCCGCGCCGTTTAATGTTGACCTTTGAAAGCAGCGAGGCCGGCATCAATCAGGTGGTTTTAGAGACAGCTCCCGACGGCACTCGCCGGCTGGTCAACTTGAATGAAGTCGGCGGTTACCCTTGGCGGGTTGTTGTAACTGTGGCGCAGAGCGAGGTCCAGAAGGTGGCTTTACAGATCGCAGCTAACTTGTTTGTCGTCGTCCTGGCAGTTGGCGTTGTTATGCTCCTTGCGGTCTATTTCATCAGCCGGCGCTTAACGCAGCCCCTGCGAATGATGGCGAGTGTTGCCCAGTCGATCGCCCGCGGAAATCTGGAGCAGCCGGTGGTAGGTGAGGGTCAAGATGAAATAGGCCGCCTGGCTGTTTCTTTCGAGCGCATGCGCCGGCGCCTTAAAGCTCGCCTGGATGAAATGGGCTTGCTTCTCACCGCGAGCCAGCAGGTGGCGAGCTCTTTCAACCTTGACGAATCGCTGCCGCCGATCCTTGCAGGAATAAAGGATCTTACTCGCTCGGATTTTGTGCACCTTGCGCTAAGCCCGGATGAAACTATTAACTTCCACATGGAAACTTACACTGCAGGCGATGATCCCGGAAACTGGACTGCACTCGACGCTCAAATTCTTGAACTTTGTGAGACCTCGGGGAGGTTCACACTCGAGAACCCGACACGGGCGAAAGCGGTGCTGGATATTCAATCCCTCGAGACTCCCCTGGAAGCGATGACCGCTGTGCCGCTGCAGAATGAAGATGTTTTTGTCGGAGTCCTGTGGATGGGTTACCGGCAGCCTCAAGTATTTACCCCAGATGCGCTGCGGCTCCTGTCAATTCTCTCAGGACAGCTTGCGGTTGCTGTAGTGAATGCACGGCTGTATCAACAGGCGGAGCAAGAACGTCTACAGCTCACTGCTGTGCTTGAAACAACACCGGATGCAGTTATTTTGATTGATACGGATGATCGCATCTCGCTCGCTAATCCGGCGGCAGAAGTCGTCTTGAAGCGCAGCGCAGAAGAATCTTTAGGTGAGTTGGTGGAAGAGTGTATCGAGTCGCAAGAGCTGCTCGATTTGCTTGACGAATCAGAGTCTGAATCACGTTCGGTGGAAATCCGTTTGGGTCAAGGGCAAATCATGTTCGCCTCGATTTCGGATATCCACTCACCGAATGAAGGCACCTCAGGCCGTGTTTGCGTACTCTGGGACATCACTCATTACAAGAAGCTCGATACACTGAAGTCGGAGTTCGTCTCAACAGTAAGTCATGATTTGCGTGCTCCCTTAACGCTGATGCGCGGTTACGCCACCATGCTGAGTATGGTCGGGGCAATGAATGAACAGCAGAAGGAATTCATAAGCAAGATTCTCACAAGCGCGGACCAAATGGGAGAACTTATTGGCAATGTGCTAGATCTAGGCAGGATAGAGGCTGGTGTCGGGCTTGATGTGGAAACCATTCCGCTGGGCTCCATACTTGATTCGGTCTTGGACACATATCGACCTCAGGCTGTGAATAAACAGATCACATTAGACGTAGAGCTTGAAGAGGAGATGGAGCCGGTCGAAGTCGATGCGACGCTCATCCGCCAGGCGATTGCTAATCTAGTCGATAATGCCTTGAAATACACGCCGGCTGACGGTCATGTCACCATCCATGCCGAGCAGCAGGAGGAATTCCAGATTGTGCAGGTTAAGGACAATGGAATGGGCATCGCTCCCACGGATCAGGCGCGCCTATTCGAAAAATTCTATCGGGCCCGGGGACGCGAGACTTTGAGTATTAAAGGTTCGGGTTTAGGCCTGGCGATCGTCAAATCCATCATTCAGCAGCACGGCGGGAGAGTGTCAGTCGAGAGCAAGCTTGGTGAAGGCAGTACGTTTACCATCTGGTTCCCTATTCGCCAGCTGGAAGAGCCGGAAGAAGCCACAGTGGAGTGAGGCAGCGAAGAGTGGAAAAATTGACGCTGCATTCCATTCTCTGCTATAATCTTGCCTAACAACCAAAGAGAAAAGGCGTACATCATCAGGAGGAGTAAGCCGAACCGCGCTGACAGAGAAGGAGAGGCCAAAGATTGAGAGCCCTCCGCAGCGGCAGCGGCTGAACGTCGCCCGATGCGCCCGCCGAAGAAACTGTTAGCAGGTCAACAGGAGTAGAGCGGCGCGGGTGAGCCCGTTACAGCGAAGCCCGGATGCTGGTCCAGGGCAATGAGAGCGCTCGTACAGGGATGTGCGGCGAACTGAGGTGGTACCGCGGAGGTCCAACCCTTCGTCCTCATGGACAAGGGGTTTTTCTGTTTAATGGACCCTTTAATGGGCTATTGTGATCGAGGGATGATATCCATCCTTTCGAGGAGGTAGATTAAGCGATGTCTGATTTCAAGCTAGCCAAGACCTACGATTTTAACGATGTGGAAAGCCGGATTTACCAGTGGTGGGAAGAATCCGGGTATTTCACGCCGGAGATACAGCCGGGAGTCAAACCCTACGTCATCTCCATGCCACCGCCGAATGTCACCGGAGAGATGCATATCGGGCACGCCATGTTTGTCGCCATCGAGGATCTGATGATCCGTCACAGCCGGATGACCGGCGTTCCGACGCTATGGCTGCCGGGGACGGATCACGCTGGAATTGCCACTCAGCTTCAGGTCGAAAAATACCTTCTAAGGACGGATGAAGTCACACGGGAAGAGATCGGACGCGAGGCGTTTGTCCAGAAAACCTGGGAATGGAAGGAAAAATATGGGGGGATCATCACTCAACAGCTGCGCCGTCTCGGGGCTTCCTGCGATTGGACGCGAGAAAGATTTACGCGCGACGAGGGCTTATCCGCAGCAGTTCTGGAAGCCTTCATCCGGCTTTATGAGAAAGGTTATATTTACCGCGGGACGTATCTGATTAATTGGTCTCCAGGGCTCCAAACGGCGGTTAGTGATCTCGAGGTGGAATATCACGAAGAACAGGGTTTTCTGTATTACTTTAATTACCGCGTGGAAGGGTCTGATGAAAAAATCCCCGTCGCAACAACCAGACCTGAAACGATACTCGGCGACACGGCGGTAGCGATTCATCCCGAGGATAAACGGTATCAGCACCTTATAGGAAAGACCTGTCTCGTGCCCATTCTCGATCGTCAAATCCCGGTCATTGCCGATGATTACGTCGACCTGGAGTTTGGAACGGGTGCGTTGAAAATCACGCCCGGCCATGACCCGGCTGACTATGAGATTGGTCAGCGGCACAATCTACAGGTAATCAACTTGCTCAATGCGGATGCCACAATGAACGATGCCGCCGGCCCGTACGCCGGTCTGGATCGATTCGAGTGTCGCCAGAAGCTCTGGGCGGATATGGAGGCACAAGGGCTCACGTTGAAGACTGAGCCGTACACAATGCAGATCCCACGCAGCCAACGCGGCGGTGAAGTCGTTGAACCGATGGTATCGACGCAGTGGTTTGTCCGTATGGAAGCGCTCGCCGCGCCGGCGCTGGAAGCCGTGCGCAGCGGGCAAATCCAGATCGTCCCGGAGAGATTTGAAAAGGTCTATTACAACTGGTTGGAAAACATCCGCGATTGGTGCATATCACGGCAGCTGTGGTGGGGGCACCGGATTCCTGCCTGGCACTGCGCCGACTGTGGTGAGATTACCGTCGCTCGTGAGGTTCCCACTCAGTGCGCTCATTGCGAGTCGTCTGCGATTACACAGGACCCGGACGTGCTCGATACCTGGTTCTCCTCCGGGTTGTGGCCATTCTCGACGCTTGGATGGCCGGATGATACCGAGGATCTCCGTTATTTCTTCCCGACGACGATGATGGAGACGGGCTACGACATTCTCTTCTTCTGGGTGGCGCGCATGATCATGATGAGCCTCGAATTCACAGGTGAGAGTCCCTTCGAGGCGGTCTACTTACACGGGCTTGTCAGAGTGAGTGGGGGGCAGAAGATGAGCAAGTCCTATGGGAATGTGGTCGATCCGCTGGAGCTGATGGAAGAATTCGGCACAGATGCGCTGCGTTTTACCTTACTGACCGGATCGACACCCGGCCAGGATTCAAAGATGAACCTCGAGAAGCTTGAGGCCCATCGGAACTTCGCCAATAAACTCTGGAACGTTGGGCGATTAATCATGAACGCGGTCGAGCGTGAACCTTCCAGTCTTGATGAAGATAGCCCACTCTCGAATGCAGATCGATGGATCTTGTGCCGCCTGGCCCAGATCCAGATGAGCGTTGACCGGCTTTTCGCAGCGTATCAGTATGGTGAAGCAGGGCGTCAGCTCTATGAATTCTTCTGGGGCGAGTTCGCAGATTGGTACCTTGAGATCGCTAAGCTTCAGCTTGATGGTGAAGAGGGCGCTGCCGGGCGGACGACGAAGATCATGGCGCAGGTTTACGATGCATGCCTGCGCATGCTGCACCCATTCATGCCCTTTGTCACGGAAGAGCTCTGGGGACATTTGAAACGCACTTGTGTGGAGAACAGCGCAGGTTATCAACCGGCAGGAGGCTGGGAAGAGGCTCTGATCGTCGCCAGCTGGCCAACGGCAGATGAAGGAGCCGCGCAGCAAGCAGAAGATGTTGAGAATTTCCAGGTCGTGATGGATATCGTTAAGGCCATCCGCAATGCGCGTCTCGAGAAGGGGGTTGAACTGCGGCGGCGGATACCGGCCGCGATCCAGGCTGGAAATGCTGCGGAATACCTTGCGAGTTCGAGTGCTGCAATCGCCGCGCTCGCCGGCATCGATTCTGAACAGCTTCAAATCGAGGGTGTTTTAGATGAGCGACCAGAGAATGCGCTAGCGCTGGTGATTCATGGGGTCGAAATTTATCTTCCACTTGAAGGTATGCTCGATCTTGAGTTTGAGAAGCAGCGGCTGCAGGAGCAGCTCGCGGAAGCCGTATCTCAGCAGGAACGAATCAAGAAGCTTCTCACGGGAGCGTTCGCCGAGCGCGCTCCTGAAGATGTCGTCGAAAGAGAGCGAGCGAAATTGCGTTCGTTTGAGGAGACGGCTGAAAAAATTAAGCAGCAATTGGAATCTTTAAGCTGAAGCAGTGTAAGGATTTGAATGCGGTTTAAACCTCCCGCAGGGTAGGCGGTGGGCCGGGTCTTTGTAACAAATTTATCCTTTCGACCTATTTGTAGAGACGTAGCATGCTACGTCTCTACGCATCCTTCTGGTTATAAACGTGCGGGAGGTTAGGGGTGCAGGTCGGTGATGAAGGCGGGCTGGCACACAGGTCGGCCCCTACGCGTTCGCAGGATTGT
>CBDTTY010000107.1:0-7345 GCA_965363875.1 uncultured Anaerolineales bacterium | reverse complement strand
CGGATTAGAAGTCCGGTGCTCTATCCATTGAGCTACGGGGGCAGAATCCAATTGTATTGCAAAGATCGACGGGGATCAATCCTCAAGCAGAGGTCGAATTCCTTTATAGACTCTCCCACCAGAGAGCATACGCAGGATCGTCCGTGCGGGGCGGTTAAGGCTTTCACCCAACTCTTCGGGCGTGAGGGGTGAGTTTCCGTTCGATAAGAACACCCGGAAGATAGCATTTACCAGGGTCGTTTGCGGTGTCAAATAATCCGGTTGTAAAGCGCAGTGAGAAATCAGCGTATGTTGAATTCCAAGGACTCGGGTGACCTCCGCCGTTTTAGGATTCACGCTGTCAACGAGCGTATCGGCTTCGACATCCGCATACGCTTCCTGATGCTCCGGGCAGAGATGGCTGCGAAGATAGATATTCAGATCCCGGCCCGCACGGTCCCAATACTCAAAATCAATATGATATTTTGTGTCCAGCGTTTGTCGAGCGAGGATGGAGGATGATTGTTTAGTCACGACGAACCCCATGCTTCCGCGTCGAACCGCCAGTAAAGATCCCCCACATGTTGGAAATATGGACGCTTGATAAGCTCGGCAAAGATCGTTGATGGCGGCTGCCGTTGGATGACATTCACCGCAGCATAAAGCGTCTGCGCGTGCACGGCACTTTGAGGAGTCAGTTTGGCTAACTCCCGAAATACATGCGCTACAGTTCGATCGAGAGGGTGCTTCTGATGCTGCGATTGCATCCAGACTTCATCGAGAGCCTGGGTATCAATTAGCCCGATCACCATCAAATCATCGTAGGCCGTCCCAACCGGCTGCTTGAGCATCGTGAACCCTATCTGGCCATTCTCGGCGATAGTTACCGTACGGATCCAGTCATTCCTCATGCGTCGATCATACGTTTCAACGACCACTTCACCAGGGGCGTCGCCAGGATGAACGCGGATAAGCCCTCCCGCTGGGACCTTGTACTCTCGATACCAGTCTTCCAATCCGAAGACATATCCATGCTCACGCACAACCCATCCCGGGAATCTCTCCCCACTGTGCCCATCAACAAGAATGAAACGAATTCTTGGCGCCTCATAAGCCGTTGGGAAAAGGGGTTTAAGACGAGCCGACAATGGAAGCGCTCCGACTCTCCAATGAGGGAAAATCAGCGTGACGGTGATATCATCCGGCGCGACATCCGGAGCTTGTAGATCACTCATTTCATCATCCAGCTTCGTTATAAGCTCTTGCAACTCATCTGTAAGGATGGATGAATCAATGGCTTTATCCTGGCTTTCCAGGCGTGGAGGTGCAAACAATACTTCTGGGGGTTCAAGCCGCCGTAAAAACCATAGAACCTGACCGGCCGGTCCGACCTCATCGAAACGTTCGTCTTCCTGCAGAGCGTAATCAAGCGAAAACTCCGCGAGACCCGTAGAAAGCGACTCGGGTAGTTCAACATGTTCAAGCAGGTCCGCTGTCGGTAAAGGACCTCCAGCTTCGACGTCGAGTACGGCCTCGGCAAGGTTTAGATGTCCATCAGTAATCTCAGCCACAAGGGCGCTCGGGAACCATTTCCCGGCGATACTGACGATGTCGTCTACCTTATCAAGACTCTCATCCAAATTCGCGATGATGAATTCCCCAAACCGGGTCATTATCGTTTCCGGTTTACGCAGCTCTTCGATTTCAGGATCTAGCTCGGGTGGGCTGTTCAAAATATGATCCGCCAGTTCAGATGCGAATTCTTTCTCTGACCCGTCCCCTGCGAAAGCAACCTTGATCACAGAAAAGGAATCAAGGTCCGGGTTATTGCCCTCACGCACACCAACAATTTTTCCTGTTTCAAACTCTAACTGCGAGAATGCTAGGACCTGTCCAACTTTGTAAGTTTCTGCGGGGGTGTAAATGGCATGTTCCGTCTGTTCTGCCTCTTGGGCCTCTTTCTCCAGTTGAATTAAACGCTGCTCAACAAGTGCGGACGCCATCTCGTCAGACGTGAGAGGAACCTCCCGCTCTAGCAGGAGGTTGATGATGAAATCGATATCATCGTCTTTGACCTCGAAACTGATCCAATACGATTCGGAAGAAATACTTAGCACAGATGCCATATTAAAGAAAGATTGCCCTACTCGGGGACGTTCTATGCAATTATACTACACACAGAGGTTATTGCATCATGACGGAGAATTTTGTTGTCGCCGAGACGGTTTCAGGGTTACTCGAAGCCGAGATCATCCGGGGAATGTTGGAAGCTCAGAAGATCGAAGTTGTCCTATCACACGAAGCTGCGACGACGATTTATGGCTTCGGTGTAGGTCGATTGGCACGGGTGGAAATCCTCGTGCCGGAGGAGATGCTTGGCGAAGCCCAACTGTGTCTGGATGATTATCGCAGCGGTCGCCTGGTCGACGAAACTGAAGATGAAGATCAGGGGTAACCCGGGTCAACCCAGTCCAGAGGGTTAATTGGCACCCCGCCAACCCAGATCTCCCAATGTAGATGGGGTCCAGTGGATCTCCCTGTGGTTCCTACAATCCCGATCTCCTGCCCCCTTTCAACAATGTCGCCTTCTTGAACAAACATCTCCGATTGATGGAAATATCCTGAATACACTCCCCAACCGTGGTCAATATAGGTCGCATTCCCCCGAATTGAAAGTGGTCCTGCAAAAACAACCACTCCGTGAGCCGGCGCATAGATAGGAATATCACTGCCATAGAAATCCACCCCGGTATGGTAGTACATCAAGGCGCCATTGTTGTAATTACGCCTGTCCCCAAAAACGGCGATGAACTCGTCGGTGTAATAGCGAGAGGGATAGTCAAAGGATCCGTCCCATAGCTTGTCTGGGGTGACCGGCGCTAGAAGCTCCGCTACGAAGTCCTCTTCAGGCTGAATGGTTTCCAGATCGACGGTTTCTTCAGGGACTCCAACGACATATTGGAAACCATAATCACCATCTTCGACCAAAACCGGTTGGATAAACGCATAGCTGGTCTCCTCCCCCTCAGACAGTGCCATTCGCAGCTCAAGATCGATCAACCCCGGCTCTGCTAAAGCATGGATGCCCTGCAGAGCGACGAACCCCCCTTCATCGCCCGGAAAGAATGTAAGCTGGTGGTCTCCGAGTGAACCCTCAAGATGAATAGGGTGACTTGCTTCTGTTTTAAGCACGACGGTATGCCCTTGAACTACCGGGAGGGGTTCGATCGAAATTGAAGTTATGGGCTCAGGTAGTGAGACCCTCCATCCCATCGAATCGGTCAATGGCTTCCCGGGCATTACCCAAACGCGCAGCGGAGCCAAAGCGGAATGCCGTAAATCCCAAGGGCTTATCCCGGCGTTTGCCGCGATTTCCAGCCTGGTTTCCCCAGGTTGCGGCAGAAGTGCCCCAACATCATTCTCTGTAATCGCATCTTCCGGGGATTCAGGGACGATGAGCGACTGCCCAATGTATAGTCGATCGGGTCTGACAAGTCGATTAAGGCGGGCCAGCGCATCCGCGGACAAATTGTAACGAAGGCTTAAGCTATTCAAATCCTCGCCGAAGCCGACATCCTGCAATGTCAGGACACCTTCAACGTCTTCGAAGCCCGGGATCGTCAGTTCTGCGCCGGGGTAAAGTTTCGAAGGGTCATCGATCCCATTTACCGCAACCATCGCTTCAACGGTGGTGCCAAAGCGGCGGGCGATGACCGAAAGTGTGTCACCAGGTTCGACAATATATATCGGTCCCCCGCCCTGCGCTTGAACGGCAGCTGCTGGAAATACCACCATGGCGAGGATGAGAAACAGGATAACTTTATACCTATTCTTCATCGATAAACTCCAGCTGATCCCCGATCTGCACTTCGTCAAGAATCCTGGGCGAAGCCTCAAGGATGAATTGTGCCGCATGCTTCGGCGCGTAGAAGCCCCAGGGTTTGGCAAGTGTTCTGTCTACGACCAAGCCCTCTGAGTTCACCCAGAACACGCTGATCGAGAAAAAAACGAACAGCATGTGGATCGTGGTATTAATCCGCCCCTCGCTGCTTTCAACAAGGATCAGCCCCTCACCGTCAGGGATCTCGCGTCGGAATGTCAATCCACGCAAACGGCAGGAGAACGAATCGCACCAACGCGCCCTACCCAAGTGTGAATTTCCACGACTACGATTGATAACTCGAACCCAGCGTTTCATCCTGCTCCTGATATAAAAACAGGGCGACCGAAGCCGCCCTGCAAATGCTCGGCCTACGAGCTTATTCTACCTCAACCGCACCGATGATCTTCTCCACGCTCTCGAGTAATTCTTGTGGGCCAAAAGGTTTGGTGATGTAATCGTCCACCTTGGCGATATGCAATCCTAATACCTTATCGATGGACTGGGCTTTCGCCGTGACGACAACGACGGGGATGTTGCGCAAGTCGTCATCCGCCTTCATTTGTTGATAGACTTCCCAACCATCCATATCCGGCATCATCAAATCAAGAAGCACGAGGTCTGGACGTTCACGTTGAACCGTTTCCAGCCCCTCTATCCCGCCATTTGCACCGATGACATCGAACCCCTTCCGGCCGAGGATCAGCCGGACAAGATCAATCATTTCTGGTTCGTCCTCAATACAAACGACACGTTTGGCGTCTTCAGCCATACGGTCTCCTTCCGAAATCCTTATGGATACCTAACCAGTGTATCATAAGCGCCGAACCGCGCAACAAACCTTTATTCCTACACCTGACACCTGGATCTACAACGGAATGCAAGGCCTGCAGCGTTGCTCACGGACTGATCGCTGTCCAGGGTTGATAGTAATCCTGTGGAAGGACTAAGTTCTGGGGATCTAAATATCCTGCCGCGAATATTTCTTCCGCCAATGGTATCCCGACGTAGCGAATATGCCATGGTTCGTGGATGAACTCCGTCACCTGAGGCATCCATCGATTGTTATACGGCCACCCCTCAATCTCCTTATAGGGATAGCTCAGGACAAATCCGAAATGATGTGCATTTTCTTCGAGCCAGAAATACAACTGCTCATTCCTGGGATCGCTGAATTCGACTTTTAATCCGGGCCACACGAGATCGAATGCGGTCCCGAGCTGGTGCTCGCTGTGGCCTGGCGCCGCAACGTAGAAACTGGCAGTTGACGGTTTTTCCCTCCATTCCCGCTCCACTGCAGAGCCTTGTTTTGAGTAGCTCCGATATCCGGAATAAACAATGGCTTTAATTCCGGCATCACCCGCCTCTGATATCAAGTCTTCCAGCGCTGAAACCGCATCAGAGTGAGGACCAGGGTCAAACCAGCGCGGGAGCGGGTGACGCGCGTCAACAAGCACATCCAGCGGTGCGCCCATGAGCATGTGCACTACGATATAGAGCTCAACGAGAAGCTTCAAACTGCTCCCTCTATACTTGTTAAACGACCTTCCACAGAGAATAGTGTAATCTCCAATCAACCTCACGCCAAGCCACTTTTCCCGCCGCTGAGTTGTAAGGTTCCTGTAAATTCATCAACGGCTGTCGCGTGTTAACATGGGGTTGATTTCATTCATACCATTCCTGAAAGCGGGTAATTATGGCAACGAGAATTCATCCCGATAGTTTTCCTTCAGTAGAGGAGGCTCTCAGCCTGGCCGTCGAAGCTGTTGAACGAGGAGATCTTCAAAACGGTGAAGCCGCATTGAGCTGGGTGCTGCAGGAGGATCCTAAGAATACAGCGGCATGGATCTGGCTTGCATGTTGTGCGCCCGATGACAGTTCAAGGCAGATTTGTTATCGCCGAGCCTCCGGGCATACTTCTTGCTAAGGTAAGGGACATCCGCATACCCCATCTTTCTCATTGATTAAAGGACCGAAAAAGCCTTAACCTGTGCAAACAACCGATTTACAGACAGTAATCTTGATCCTGACTTGAGAGTGAAACGAAGCGTATGAACGAGCCAGCCAGCACGATCTTGGTAATCGACGACGAACAACCCTTCTGTGAAGTTGTAGCTGAGATTCTCACCACCTTCGGCTACCCGGTTCGGAAGGCTTTCAACGCTGCCCAAGCACTCGAAGTGTTAGAGTCGGTTACCCCCATATTAATTATCCTAGACATCATGATGCCCGACGTAGATGGTTTGACGCTCGTCCGCAGATTCCGCGCGGACCCACGTCTATCCAAGATACCCGTCATTATGTCAAGCGCCAAGTTCCTCAAGGAAGACCGCGCGGAAGCGATTAACGCTGGTGCGAGCGCATACCTCACAAAACCTTTCTCCGCGGCGGAGCTGAGATCCGCAATCGTCTCACTCCTCGGTGAAAAGGAACCCCAGCTCACCCTAAACAACACCCCCGGATACATACGCCAATAAGCATCTCCATTAAGATTGCGATACTTATCTCCCAACATTGGATCCTTCCAATAAATTCGAAACTGTCGCAACGAATTAAAAAAGGCGAGCTCAAATTTCGCTCGCTTTCACGCGCAGTGGAATTGGTCCTCCTTGCTGTTCAGCTCACCCAACTCACTAAATATTCAGTAAACTCGTCGCATTGTTCGATGGTGGGCGCGTTGGTTTCCCAACGTCCATCCAAGCCGGTCTCACGCGCCATGAGCTCAAAATGGCACATGGCGATGCCCATGTCGATGCGCTGCATATCAGCCACCGTAAAGAGTCTTACAAGCATTCTTTCCCGATACCCCGGTGTGCGCTGAAGGAAGAAATGCCACATATTCCCATCTTTGATAATTCGCCAGGGCTGCTTGTTCGATGCTGACGGAGCGCGGCGGACCATCTCCAGTGCTTTGGCGTAATCACCAGCCGTCTCCCAGGATAACGGCGCTCCGAACCTGGAATCGAAGAACAATTGCTCCCACGAGAGCCGTCGCTCCGCACCTGCACCGCTGCGGATGAGCGCGTCGAACCTGCGTGGTTTCTTGGCGCAATAACCCAATGCGACAACAGCGGGAATCAACTCGCCGGGGAGCGGTGAGACTCTTTCCGAGAAGCTGCTTTTAGTAAAAGTACCTC
Organism: uncultured Anaerolineales bacterium; assembly: GCA_965363875.1. GTDB lineage: Bacteria > Chloroflexota > Anaerolineae > Anaerolineales > E44-bin32 > E44-bin32. The sequence goes on along the minus strand of CBDTTY010000107.1, from coordinate 349 downwards.
CAAGCCAGCAGGTACCTAAACCGATATCCGTCGCAAACAAGATAATGTTTTCCATCAAGTAACCAAAATCTTCCAGGTTCTTATCGTCATCCTGTATTACCCCGATGATGAAGCCGGTTGCCCCTTTGATGAAGCCATATGTACCCAGGTTTTTGAGAGCTCCCTGATCCTGCTCGCGGGCAGCGACCATTTCAAAACGCATCCGTGCACCCAAAGGTCCCGTCTGAAGCGATGCGGCATAATCGGCAAGCTTGCGTCGCGTTTGCTCTTCAATTGGTTGACTCAGGTAACTCCGGCAGGAGAAACGCTGCTTGACTAACTCTTCAAGAGGATGTGCGAAAGTCATTTA
>CBDTTY010000106.1:0-7352 GCA_965363875.1 uncultured Anaerolineales bacterium | reverse complement strand
CCCAGACGATCATACGGCCACCACAACGTGTAGAGATTGCGAAAGAGACTGCCGCCGAGCGCCCACTGCCAGACAAGGAGCAGGCAGGCGACACCACCGGTCACCAGCGCCAGAATCAGCAGCTTCTTTTTCTCCCCGGGTTTCCCTCTCGCCAGCAGATAAACTCCATGCAGGAGAAACGGGAACGCGACGGCGGCCGCTGTCAGCGGGCGCGTGAGCGCCAACAGCCCCAAAGACCCTGCACCAGTAACAAGAACTAACTCATCAGGAGCCTGCTTTTCTCTCGACGCGCCTCTCAGCGGAAAGCTATCCAGCCATGCCAATTGAAAAACAAGCGCCAGAAACAGGCTCAGTGTGTGCGATAAAAAAGAACCGGAGAGCATGAGGAACATCGGGGAGCTCAGCGCCAGGAGTTCCGCCAGCAGCCCGACACCACGCCCAAGAATCTTCGTCCCTAATCGGTAGATCAACCAAAGAGAAAAACCCGCCAACAGCGAATTCACAAGCCAGGGAACTTTGACCCGTGCCCCGATCGACAGAGCCGCCGGCCAACCCGGCGGGTATTTTGCAAAACGCTGCCCGTCATAATCCACAACAAATGGAACGGGAAAAGCCCTGGGGGTTTCCGGCGAGGGTTGCGAGATCAGCCCCTCCGCCATCACCTCCGCCTGCCATAGGTAGGCGAACTCGTCCTCGACATGGGGGATGCGTTCGAATACATCATCAGATACCCAGGCGGTGATCATCAATCCGCTCAGGGCGAGCAGCAGGGCAAGAACGTCTAGATAACGTCCTTTTCTCACACACCCTCCAGTCGTCGGTCTGCGCCGATGGAACGCACAATCTCCAGGGCGTTGTCATGCAGGTGCCTATTCGAAGCGAGTACGCCAATGTTTTCAGTCAGTCCGCGTCCGCGGGTGAAATCGAGCGGTCTTCCGCGCAGGTCTGTCACTTTCCCGCCTGCCTCCTCGACGACGATCGAGCCTGCAGCTTGGTCCCATATCTTCTCCACATACCCCGGCTGCGCTGGAGAGAGCAGGCGGAAGAGGAGATCACCCTTGCCCGCAGCCATGAGCGCATACTTCGCCTGACTATCCATGAGCACTGGCGGATGCGCTGTGCCCAGATGCTCTGTGATCTGTTCTAGTTTCCCTGAGTCGGTATGGGCAGACTCAAAGGAGCGCAGCACTCGCGCCTGCCCCGGGTCAGTTATCGTAGAAACCGAGAGTTTCCCTAAAGGCTTCCCCTCCATCGAGAGCGCCCAGCAGCCATGCCCCCGAATCGCGACGACGACCACCCCCTCGCCTCCGATCTCGGGCTCAAGCTGGTGATTCAGGTTCGGGCAGCCCAGCGCGCCGACGGCAATCTGACCCGCCTCGAGCAAAGCCAGCGCAGTCACATATTGATCGCCGCGCAAAAAACCCTTCGTGCCGTCGATAGGATCAAGGGTCCAGAACCGATCCGCCGTCTTCCCGTCTCCATGATCGATCCAGTGACAGACATCTTCCGGTTCCGCTCCCTCATGAATGCGAGCAACATACGCCGTCACAGCCTTAAGCGTCTTTGCTCCTTCTGCCGCTCGCAATGTTTGGCTGGCCTCCTCCGCAATCAAAGGATCCTGCGGAAAGGTATCCATTAATAATTTGGCGACCACAGCTTGGCTGGCGAAGTCTGCCACCGTCACCGGTGATCGATCCGATTTCTCCAACGCCTGGGTGACCATCTCACTCTGAATCTCGCGGCAGAGCTTCGCCGCTATACTCACCACCCGGGCGGCGAATAGCGCTTCCTTACCGTATGGTTTGCCTGCAAATAGATCTTGCATAACCTCACCTCTATTTCCATCCTGATAGATTTCGCCGCGATCCGTCGGCAACGCTCTTCGGCCCCGCTTATTCTCCAACCCAGATATACACCAATTTCGTCAGGGTACAATTCTACGCTACATCTCGCCGGAGGCACTCCCTATGCATCGATTCGTGCTGCTGTTCGGATTCGTACTGCTCACGGGCTGCGCGCGCCTGCCACCCACAGCCGCGCCCCCCTCACCGACACTTTCGCCCACCTTCACTAGGGCGGCGCAGCCTACAGAAACCACGACTGAGGGCAACATCGCCCTGCCCAACCCCGCGTCGGCCGCCTGGAAGGAAGTGCTCTCAGGATTCACTCGCCCGCTCGCCCTGACGAACGCTGGTGATGATCGTGTCTTCATTGTCGAGCAACGAGGTTTTATCTGGGCGGTCGATTGGGACCAGGACAAACCGCAAGTATTCCTGGACATCCGCGATCGGGTGAACGACCGCGCGAACGAGCAGGGCTTACTGGGACTGGCCTTCCACCCGGCCTTCAACGAAAACGGGCGCTTCTTCGTGAATTACAGCGGCGTCAACGGTGAAACCATTATCGCCGAATTTCACGCCGACGCGAACCACAATGTGGGAAATAGCGAGAGTGAGAGGGTGCTGCTGCGAATCGATCAGCCCTATGCCAATCACAATGGCGGGGCGCTGGCTTTCGGACCGGATGGATATCTTTATATCGCAACGGGCGACGGGGGCTCTGGGGGGGACCCGCACGGCAATGGCCAGCGTTTGGATACACTGCTGGGAAAAATGCTACGGATAGACGTAGATACAGGTGATCCCTATGCTATTCCACAGGACAACCCCTTTGTAGATAGCGGCGGGCAGCCTGAGATCTGGCTCTACGGTCTGCGGAACCCATGGCGGATTGCATTCGACCGAACGACCGGGGATTTCTTCATCGGCGATGTCGGTCAGAGCCAATGGGAGGAGATCAATTTTCTACCTGCGGACTCGACCGGCGCGATAAACTACGGTTGGAATCTGCGTGAGGGTGCACACGATTACAGCGGCGGGGACGCGGAGGCTCTTGTCGATCCGATCGCCGAATACGACCACAGCCTGGGCTGCTCGGTTACCGGCGGGGTAGTGGTTCGCGACCCACGCCTTCTAACCTGGCAAGGGGTGTACCTGTACGGAGATTATTGCAGCGGGCGGGTCTGGGGTTTAATCCGTGATGAGCGTGATTCGTGGCTGAGCACGCCGCTCCTCAAAGTCGCAGGGACAATCAGTTCGTTCGGGGAGGACCACGCAGGTCGGGTGTATCTTGTTGATCACAATGGGGCAATTCTCCGCTTGGAGCCCGTCCCCTGAGGAATAAAACAGACCGTGATGTCCGTCATGCTCGCCGGAACCATTCATCCGGACACCTGCATGCCAACGTCACGGTCTACATATTGATAATCTACAAGCTCAATGCCTGCAGCTACGATCCAATCTACACTTCCGATTCTAAAAGCTGAAGCTGGTAAATCTCTCCCGTTTGCTTTTCCAGGGTGGAGGTAAAGGCGCGCAGATGATTGTAAGAGCCCTTTAGTAGATTCTGGTAAACCAGGAGCATATCTTCATTGTCGGTCTGGTCGATATAGTCCTCCAGATCGATGATATCTACCTCTTCCACCAGGGCACCGACACGGAGTGCGTCAGCCAACGACTGGCTTCCCTCTTCCATCAACTGGTCATACAGTGCCTGCAGCTCAGGGTTGGTAAACACACCCACGGCCGTATCCGCCGCTGGATCCGGAATACCATAACGCTCCAACAATCCTGCTACGGCACTCATGTGCGTTTCTTCGGCTTTAGCAATATTCTGGAAAATGCGGATGCCCCATTGTTCATAGAGCATCAGATAGACATCCCTGGCCAATTTTTCTTCCTCGCGCATGAAGCTAAGACCTTCCGCCTCAGCCTCGCTCAGATCTGTAGTTGCGACCCCGCTGAATGCGTGGTCCAGCGCGGTCGGATCGACATACGTATTGTTATCTTCATCAACAATAGTAATGTCTTCCACCACAGTGGGAACATCTACGGTTGCAGGAACTTCAGGAGTCGAAGTGCTGCACGCAGCCAACGCGACGGCAAGCAATCCGATCAAAAACAAACCAGTATGTAAACCTTTTAACTTTTTCACAATAACCCTTCCTTATTATTTTTGGTCATTTTATTTTCATGACTTTTTGATGCTTAATTTATATCCTGAGCATTCAAATATGCGGTGACTTTTATATGAAGATCTGATGAATACGCGGCCAGGGGAACTCTCTCACTCATAGATACCTCCGGAGAGTCGTCTATAAGTGTGGAGTGCGGGATCTATCGTTGTTGGAAAACCAGAAAAGGCTAGGGACTTTTCTCAAGAAAACATGGGGGCTGCAGCCGAGGTGTGTTCAAGTACTTACACAAACGCCTGTAACAAAAAGATCTGGAGTAATGTTGGAGGTCTTGAGTGCCTACTTGCGAAGCCCAATCCAGAATCGGGGCAAGTAGCGAGGGGTCCGGCTAAAATAATCCTCTGCCCCGGGCAATCGCATCTTCAATTCCCACTCTTCGAGTTCGAAGAGCAGCGGCGAGAGGATTGCCCAGGTCAGCAGCCATACCCAGCTCGCCTGGCTGCTCGTGAGAATTGCGAGTCCAAGGGCGATCAATCCAATCCCTGCCCCCATCGGACGGCGCAGGTAGTCGTACGGGCTTTTCGTAACTAACCGCGCCCCGGGCCAGGCATAGAAGGTTTGTCGCGCTAACGATATCAGCGACCAAATCAGAAGAATCCCTCCGGGCACCACAATCAACATGCCGATCGCCTGGAAAACTACCGCTGGAGTTTGATGTTGGGGAGGCTGCACAGCTACCACCCAGATAAATGACCAAACGAGGCCGGCTGCGGACAGGGCCGAGAGAATCCCGGCCAGCCCCCAGAGCCATTTCCCGACCATGGGCGCCGTCCGCCGAACGAGGATGGCACTGAACTCAGCCAGGGCGGCGGCGAGGAGTGCGAGCACGAACGGATACGATGAAATAAATTCGATCATCAAGATCTCCGCTAACGAAAGAGTAGGTACGCTATCACAGCCAGCAAACCCAGGCCCAGCGCTGCTGAAAGGCTCAACCCCGCACTTAACACCCATATAGCCAATGTCGAACGCAAGGGGGATTTCTCAACAATACCGTCGTCAACCACGCCCTGTGAGCGTGGAGTTGCCATGAAGCGGGGACGCAGGAGAAAGATCGCAGCCAGAACAACCACGATAAAAGAGGTCGGAGGGACGAAAAGCAGGCCTGCCCGCACCAGGCTTTCCAGCGGAAGACGGCTGATCACACGAGCGAACCGTTCCGGTTGAACGTAAAAAAACGCCAATGCCGCCAGAGATCCCAGCAACGCGGGAATTGCCGTGAACAGCACAACGCTGACCGCATAGTCGATCAAGCGCTTGGGTTCTTGTACCCCATGCGCGAGCCGCGCCTCAGCATCCTCGACCTTGTCGCGTTCTACGTCCTCTTTTCCACTTCCTAAAGAGACTAAAAGCAGCACTGCGATGAGCGCGAGTGCAAAGAACATCCAGGGCAGGAACGGTGTAGCTGCGCGCAAATATGTCTCGCCCGGAAACGGCTCGATCAGACGATCAAAACGGGAAGGTGAGACGAAGGACAGCGCCCATACAGAGAGTGAAAACATAAACGCGGGGAGGGCGACGATCAGCATCAACATCCCCGCCATCCTTGCGACTGGCAGGCTGCGCTTTCGAGGCTGGATCTTTACGGGCTGAGTTTCGATCCCGGCGCGCGGTTTCTCCACAGCGTAGAGGATAGCCAGGACCACAATAGCAAACAGCGTCGCCGGTGCGAAGACAAGCGCCGTACGGATGAACGATTCCCCGGGGAGACGCGCGATCAAGCTCCCGAAGCGCCCGGGAGCTAAGTAAAACAATGCCAGAGTAGCGATGGAAAGCAGCAGCATCGGCACCGCTGGGAAGAGAACCAACGCCGCCACCACGCGGGTATAAGGCCATGGCTGGCCGTGAACAACCATCCGCTGGTTGCTGTTTGCAGGAAAATTATGATCCATCGCTGTACCTCAAGATCGTACAACCGGCGAAAATCATCGCTCTGTCTGAGCGATTCTTCACTCCACGCTACAATCTCGCGCCGAGTCTAACAGGGAATACCGGAGGGGTCTACACGGCCTCCTGTTTGACAATAGAACGTTTGTTCTATATAATCGAATTACCAGCGGCGTCCCCGCCGCCCATTCTACAGCGCCAGGGAGTCGATCGTGTGGTTCGAACGTAGGTCCCGATTTTCCCGTCGGGAACGCAACTGCGAGGAACAAGCCCCAGCACCACCCCGCCAAGGTGGTGTTTTCGGATACCTTCGCCAACCCGTCAAACAGCCTCCAAAAAACGCCGTACTTTCTTCTCATCGTTGGACAGTCGAGGTTAGCGCTGAGCTTTCTACCCGCCTGCGCCGCGCCGCGCGCGCCCGCGCCCGCTCGCCGGAGATGTTGGTTAACGACATCCTGGAGCGCGGGCTGGAGCAGGAGACGCTGCGGGTCCACGCAGAGCACGCCCTGGCCTCGCTCACCCCGCGCGAGCAGGAGGTGACATGGCTTGCTGCCCGCGGGCAAACCAACCACCAGATCGCTGACACACTGGTGATCTCCTCCGAGACCGTCAAGTCGCACATACACAACGTGCTCTTAAAATTCGGCTTGCGCAGCAAGTCCGACCTGCGCCTGCTTCTGCTCGACCTGGGCATACGCTGGTGGCAGGACGACACAACATAAAGCGGCTTCACGCTGGTGTTCCTGCGAAGCTCGCGGGGCGTCAGCCGCCGTCGCCTCGGACTCCTACCCGCACACGCAGCTTCCGCCGAGAAAGTCGTCGTTATACGACTGCATAACCATCGCTGCCCCATACTTTCTTGCTGCAAATCGTATCGAAACGTGCCGAAGAGGGTTTTATTAGCAAGGAGCCATCGCCGCTGATGAGATACTATCTCAATTCTTGAAAGGAGTTTCTTTATCATGCTCATCGATCGCATCACGAAAGCCTTTATGTTCAACAAAGAAGTATATAGTGAGGTCGAGCACGACACATCGTTCACGACAACCGCCTGGGTTATCGTCGCTGCTACTGCATTCCTTGGTTCGCTCGGTTCAACATTCGGCGCAGGGGGATTCGATCAGCCGGTTGCCGGGATTGTCGGTGTGCTGGTCGGCGCCGTTGTTGGGATCATCGGCTTCGCCGTCGGCACGGCGATTATCGCCTGGGTGGGCCAGACCGTCTTTAAAGCCGAAGTCACGTTTGATGAACTCGTCCGCACGTTAGGTCTTGCTTATGTGTGGCAGGCGGTCGGCGTACTCGGTATCGTCGGGGCGTTTTCGCCAGCGCTCACTTGCGTCACCGCTCCCATAAGCCTTGCCGCCGCGATCGCCGGGCTCTTCTCCTGGTTCATCGCCGCCAAAGAGGCGCTCGACCTGGATTGGACGCAGAC
>CBDTTY010000105.1:0-7377 GCA_965363875.1 uncultured Anaerolineales bacterium | reverse complement strand
CGTCAAAGAAAGCAAATAACTCGTTCGATGCGTAGGTCAGCGAATCCATAAAATTTAGGCGAAAATCGAGTCGTGCCTGGTGGCGATTCAAGATCCTTCAGGGCTTGAATAAATAATCGGATTAACCCGTTTTCTCAATTGTAGATTTAAGGGATTTCTTCTGCACGCGCTCGGTGAAGCGATCTATCTCGATCACTGCACGTTCATGCGCTGCTTCACCGATCTTCTCCATCTCATCCCAGAGCTCAGTCTGGAAGGAAATCACGTTTTTCTCGATCAGGACAATTTCCGCCTGGATAGAGACTTTTCTCCCCAACGGGGTCGGGGCGATATGGCGTACGGTAATGGCAATCCCTACCGTTGTCATTCCCTCGGGTAAGTGAGGTTCCACAAGTTTGCGGCATGTCTGTTCTACAAAAGCAACCATCGCTGGCGTTGCATACACTTGAAGTGAACCGCTTCCTAGATGGGACGCGACTCGCTCAAGGGTAACCTGCTGGTTGTCCTCGATACAGCTTCCTATGGTGATCCCATGGATATCCATCACCCAATAATTCTCCGTTTTAAAGCTTATGGGGCTTGCCGCAGCGCGATAGCGACTGCAACCGCGTGCTCATGGGTGTGACTCAAGCTAATCGACCAGGCGGTGATCCCTAATTCACGGGCTGTCTCTTCCGCTCGACCGGAGAGATGAAGCAGAGGCTCTTTATGTGGTCCTTTAATGATCTCAATCTCTTTCCAACCTACCTCGCCGATGCCGGTGCCAAGCGCCTTCGCTACCGCTTCCTTCGCTGCAAAGCGAGCTGCCAGAGCCGGTGTACGCCCTCCTGAATCTACCAATTCATTGGGTGTGTACAAGCGCTGAAAAAAACGCTGACCATGGCGTATGATGGCGCGGTCGATGCGTTCGACCTCGACAATGTCTATGCCAGATGAGATCAGCATCAGACCCCACTCCCATCCGGACCAGCGATGGCGACTGCAAGCCGTTCAGTGTCGAGATAGCCTTTTCCGGCTGCCAAAACCTGGTCGCGAGTTACCCCTGCGATCTTGGTTTGATAGCGCTGATAGTAATCCAGCCCTAAGTCATATCGTTCCATGTGCGCGATCGCCCCTGCAACTCCCTCATTTGACTCGAGTTGCATCGGGAGACGACCGATAAAACTGGCTTTGTTCTCGAAAAGCTCTTCCTCACTGACGCGGCGAGACGTGAATCGCTTGATTTCGTTCTGGACAATCTCGATGGCGCGATTCTCGTCTTTCGGGTTCACCCCGGCAACCACCTGCCATGGACCAGGGCCCGGTCCGCCTGAAATCGCACTATACGCGTAATACGCTAATCCTGCGCTGACACGCACCGCTTCACCAATCCTCCCCATAAGACCGAAACGCCCGAGGATGCTATTCCCCATCGCAGCCGCCAAATAATCTTCATCATATCGACTGGGTCCAGCGGTTCCGATTACCAGGTCGCTCTGTGCCTTACCTTCGAGCCGGACTTCTACTCTCCTGGATTTCTTCAATGGCTTCAGTACCGGCAGGTCGGGCATCTCCCGTCGCTTCTTCGTTGTCCATTGGCCAAGCGTAGAAGAAACAAGGTCCAAAACCTTTTCGGTGTCAACCCCACCAACGATCGTTATGACAAGACCAGAGGCGCCGAAGTATTCACGATGGAACCTTCGTAGGTCAGCGGGTGTCAATTCACGGATTGTCTCGACATAACCGTTCGTCGACAGCCCGTAAGGATGATCACGATACACCAGTGTGTCGAATGCCATCTGGGCCCGTGCCCCGGTATCCTGTTCTCGGATCGCCAGCGCGGTAAGCTGCTGAGCGCGCAATCGTTCAAATTCCGCTTTCGGGAAGGATGGATGCTGAAGAACATCGGCTAAGAGCTCTAAGAGTAAACCGAGATCTTCTGCAAGCGCCTTCCCATGGAAAGCTGTGGTGTGTGTGCCCCCATGCAGCGATAAGTGTGCGCCAATGGATTCAATGGCTTCGAAAATTTGTCCAAAGGAACGCGTTTGTGTGCCGCGGGTCATGGCAATTGCTGTCATGAAAGCCAGCCCGGCAGTATCCGCTGTATTCGCAAGCGCTCCCGCTAGAAGATAACCGGAGAGGACAACAGACGGGCTGGAGAAATTTTCGCGAATGAGCACCACAACACCATTGGGTAACTCTTCCCGGCGGATAGTTTCCGGTCCGGGTAGGGCAGCAATATCAAGATGTGGTAGAAGGGGTGTTTCTTTAGTCATAACTCAGCTCGAATTTGGACGGTAGAAACCGATGACGCGATTGGAGTCAACGAGGTATTTTTGAGCGATCTCCCACGCCATCTTGGGGGTTACCTCTGCCAGGCGGTCTAGATAGCTCTCGTACCATGAGCCATCTGCAAACATCTCAGTAAAACCCAGCCAGAACCCCTGATTGGTGATACTTTCGCTGCTATAAGCGAAAAGAGCACGCGCTTGTTTAATCGCTTTTGACAGCTCATCTTCATCAATCGGCGCTTCGCGAATACGGGCCATCTCCTGATCCAGCACGGCAAGCGCTTGCTCCGGCGTCCGGTCTGGGCGTACCGTGATATGGACATTATAGAGGTAAGGATCAATGGACGCGGCCAGACCTCCCTGAACAGAGGCTGCAACCTCGCCGTCAACGAGGGCGCGATAAAGACGTGATGTTTTGTTGGATATCCCTCCAGCGAAGAAATTAAAGCTTGAAGCCCCCGCCAGCACACTTCCCAGAACGGTCAGCGGCAGGAAATCATCGTCATCTGCTGCTGGAGCGTGATAAGCAATTTTTAGATAATGCGTTTCACCGGGTCCACTGACATTGACAATCCGCTCCCCGCTCTGAGGGGGTTCTGGCCTTGACATGTGCTGCGGTGCCGGGGCCTTGGGCAAAGGACCAAAGATCTCTCGTATCTGGTCCAGCATTCGACGGATGCGAAAGTCACCGGCGACAACCAGGACTGCATTGCTGGGTACATAGTGTCGACGGTAATGTGCAAAGAGGTCGTCACGTGTCATCGATTGCAGGTCCACCATATCCCCGATGACTTGATGGTGATAACTATTGACGCGGAAGGAGGCTGCCTGTACTTCCTCTGCCAGGCGAAAAGTCGGTTCGTTCTCATGCCCCTGGCGTTCAGCGATGATGACGGTTCGTTCCGACTCTACTTCGTCTACGTCGAAAAGGCTGTTCTGCATACGGTCGGCTTCAAGCTCAAGGGCCATTTTGATGCGGTCTGCCGGCAACGTCTCTAGGTAAGCAGTCCAATCTAACCAGGTGAAGGCGTTCCAAACACCCCCGTTGCGTGATATGGCGCGATCTAACACCCCGGCCGGGAAGGATGGGGTCCCCTTAAATTGCATATGTTCAACCCAGTGAGAGATCCCGGTTGTCCCGGGTGTTTCGTTGCGCGACCCAACTCGGTACCAGACCCAGCAAGTTGCTAGAGGTGCGGTATGAATCTCTTTAAGGCGTACTTCAAGGCCGTTTCGAAGACGTGTAACGAGGGTGGGCTTGGGCGCATCACTCATATGAGAGTTTAACCATTCATTGGTTTGCCGTCGTTATACCCTCGACCCATAGCAAGATAGGTGAACCCTAGTTGTGCCATAGCAAAAGGTTCATAAATATTTCGGCCATCGATGACGATTGGATTGCGCAGAAGACCTTTAATCCGTTGTAGATCCAGCTGCTTGAATTCATTCCATTCCGTGCAGATAACCAGCGCGTCGGCGCCTTCTGCCAGAGCGTAGGCGTCCTCCGCCATTTCAATCGCGGGCATGAGTTTAACGGCGCCGGGCATTCCCACCGGGTCGTAAGCGCGGACCGTTGCACCACCTTTGAGCAATCGCTCGGCAATATCGAGCGCCGGCGCATCTCGGAGATCGTCGGTATTGGGTTTGAACGTCAGCCCTAAGACTCCGATTACTTTCCCTTCGAAATCACCCACACCTTCTCGGATTTTTTCGACGAGCAATCGTCGCCGATCATCGTTGATATCCATGACAGCTTGAAGGAGCTGCGGGTGCCGTCCTTTCTCATCTGCCATATGCGCAAGAGCCTTCACATCCTTGGGAAAACATGATCCACCATACCCAAGACCGGCATCCAGGAAGTAGGGGCCGATGCGGGCATCATAACCCATGCCGGTGCTTACCTCTTTTACATCAGCGCCTAACTCCTCGCAGATATTTGCGATTTCATTGATGAAGGAGATACGCGTGGCCAGGAATGCGTTTGACGCGTACTTGACCATCTCTGCCGTACGCAGGTTGGTGATCATAATCGGCGCCCGCAGAGGCAGGTGCAGCTGGGCGACTTTGTCAGCAGCTTCATAATCCTGGGATCCGAGCACCGTGCGTGCCGGATTCATGAAATCGAGTATCGCTGACCCTTCTCGCAGGAACTCAGGGCAAGATACAACTGCGAATGGAATGGGTTTGGGTTGGCTGGTGCGGATGATCTCCGCGACCCAGTCGCCCGTCCCGACAGGCACGGTTGATTTGTTGACCACGATCAGGGGTCCATCCATCACTTGCGCGACGGATTCTGCAGCCGACTTAACGTATTTCAAATCCGCTTCCCCATCGACGCCGGATGGCGTTCCGACGGCTATAAAGACAAAATCCGCCCCGTTAATTGCTTCTGGATAGGACGTAGTAAAGGACAATCGCTCTGAAGCGACATTGCGTTCGACGAGCTCATCCAGTCCGGGCTCGTAGATCGGCATGATGCCTTTTTTGAGATCCTTAATCCGCTCTTCATTGATGTCAAGGGCGATCACACGATTGCCGAGGTCAGCAAAACCCGCGGCGCTGACCAAGCCTACATATCCAACGCCCACAACAGCGATATGCTTCATTAAGTACTCCCTTATAGAAAATTCTCAGTAAATCTGCGTGTTTGCGCAATCATACCATGGCTGGTTTTCAAAGCAACCATATCCTATCGTAAAAGGTCATACAGGCCTTGTGACACTATTCACTTGTCCCTTACAGAACCAACAGCGTACACTCTATTAACTAGACAACTCCTACCCTGATGGTTAGAGTATCTAGGTCGAATTGGAGGATTTGGAATGCAGATTACACGTCAGGCGGACTATGCTGTCCGTGCGGTGCTTTACCTGTCGGGTCTGGATAACGGACGACGGGCGCCAACGAGCGAAATAGCTCTGAACCAGCACATCCCGCCTTCATTCCTGGCGAAGATCGTCTCGCAGCTATCCGTCGCCGGTGTTGTCCAGACTTCGCGCGGCGCGCGCGGGGGCGTATCCCTGGCCCGCGCCGCAGATGAAATCTCACTGCTTGAAGTGGTCGAAGCTATCGATGGTCCGATCATGCTGAACGAGTGTGTCTTCGATTCAAACGCATGCGTATTCGGCGATAATTGTCCGGTCCAGAACGTATGGTGCAACGCGCAGGAAACGCTGGTTAAGACGCTCCGAGGCACCACCTTCGCCTCCTTGACACCTCAATGAGCAGAACCCTGCAAATTAAAACCGCAGGATATTAGCATCTACATTCGTGCCTAACCCTGATGACCCGGCGCACAAAGCGTCGGGTCTTATGAATTACCAGGATTTGGATGGCCGTCCAATTGAGCCGTATAATTAGATTTGTCATTTTTTGGAGGACGGTATGAACGTCGAGGATGCAATCCGCACCAAACGCGCTATTCGCAAGTTCACCGATGAGCCTCTTCCTGAAGATGTCGTGCGTAAGATCGTCGACGCTGGGCGTAGAGCACAATCGGCGAAGAACAGACAACCCTGGCATTTCATCGTCATTCTCGATCGCGAGACCCTAATAAAACTGTCTGAATTGGGCACCTATGCTGGACACCTGGCAGGAGCCGCTCTGGGTATAGCAATCGTCACCCCGGATCCGAACCGGCGCTGGTCCATCCTATTCGATGCAGGGCAGGCAGCCGCCTATATGCAGCTCGCCGCATGGGAGCTCGGTGTAGGATCATGCCCGGCAACGATTTATCAGCCGGAGGCCGCCAGGGCACTCCTCGGATATCCAGACGACTGGCATCTCCATGTCTCGCTATCCTTTGGCTATCCCGCCCACCCTGAACAAATAACCGAAAAACCTAAAGCTGGGGGGCGAAAGAGCTACGGGAATGTCACCCACCTGGAACGTTGGAGTGACGACTTCCATGAATTACAGGAGCGCTAATTTAATTACCATCTAAAACGAGATACTTCTCATCCCGAATACACTTCACTAATTCTTGAAACAGGAACCAGCTTAAGTCAAACGGAATTTGAACTTATAAAAATGGAGGCAAATATGTCTCAACCACGATTGGTCCGTGCACCGCGTGGCACAGAACTCACCTGCAAATCTTGGCTCACAGAAGCTGCCTACCGCATGATCCAAAACAATTTGGATCCCGAGGTTGCGGAGAAACCCGATGAACTAATCGTCTATGGAGGGCGAGGGCAGGCAGCCCGCGATTGGGATTCTTTCGATGCAATCCTTGAATCGCTCAAGCAGCTTGAAGATGATGAAACCCTGCTCGTGCAATCCGGCAAGCCGGTCGCAGTTTTCACGACCCACACCGATGCTCCACGCGTACTGATCGCCAACTCGAATCTCGTACCTCATTGGGCCACCCAAGAACACTTCGACGAACTGGCCGCTAAGGGATTGATCATGTACGGTCAGATGACCGCCGGCTCCTGGATTTACATTGGCACACAGGGCATTCTTCAGGGGACCTACGAGACGCTCGGATCCCTGGCGCGCCTGAACGATTGGCCTTCCTTGCGCGGCAAATTTGTCCTCACCGCAGGCTTAGGTGGAATGGGCGGTGCCCAACCCCTGGCGATCACAATGAATGAGGGTGTTGGCCTGATCGTTGAGGTCGATCCGGATCGGGCAATGCGCCGTCTGAAACATGGGTATGTGGAATATGTTGTGAATGAACTTGAGGAGGCGATGACACTCGTCGAAGAGGCGATTAAGGATAATGAACCTCGGTCGATCGGCCTCATTGGAAACGCGGCCGACGTCTACCCCGAACTCGTACAGCGAGGCATCACGCCGGACGTCGTGACCGATCAAACACCTGCTCATGACATCTACGACTATGTCCCTCACGGTTTGACACTCGAGGACGCCAATCAGCTGCGTGAGAACGATCGCGAAGAATACGCCCGCCTATCGATGGCATCCATGGCTCGCCACATCGAGGCCATGCTTGCCTTCCAACGTGGAGGTGCGGAGGTTTTCGATTATGGCAACAACCTGCGCCAACGCGCGTTCGACCATGGAGTGCAGGATGCTTTCAACTTCCCTGGCTTTGTCCCAGCTTACATTCGGCCCCTCTTCTGCCTTGGCAAAGGTCCTTTCC
>CBDTTY010000104.1:0-7481 GCA_965363875.1 uncultured Anaerolineales bacterium | reverse complement strand
TGGCCGATCTTCACACTCTACACTGCACTCTCGATGATAGGTCTCCTGATTACAGGCGCCTACATCCTAAAGGGTATTGCCAAGGTGCTGCATGGCCCGCTGAACGAGAAGTGGCTCGGTCATAAGATGGAGATTAATCGCCGCGAGATTATCGCCATTGCACCGCTTATGTTTCTGATGCTCCTGATCGGCATTTGGCCTGCCTGGATATTGAATGTCATCAACCAGACCGTGAAATTGCTGTTCGGTTGATCGAGGCTTTGAGAGCTGTTTATGGAAGTACCAATTCTTAGCATCGTCGTCTTCACACCGATCGTGTTCGGGGTCGTGCTGTTCTTCTTTCCCGCGGAAAGACACCGCGAGATTCGCATCTTCGCGTTGGCCGGTGCGGCGATCGCGCTCGCCCTCTCACTTTGGGCTTATTTCACCTACGATCTAGCCCTCGGCGGATATCAGCTTGTCGAACAGTTTGCCTGGGTTCCCAGGCTCGGGATCTCCTACCACGTCGGTATAGACGGGATGAACGCCCCGCTGGTATTGCTGACGGGTATTGTGATGTTCACGGGGGTTTTGGTCTCCTGGGGAATCGACGACCGCCCGCGTGAGTTCTTCGGGTTCTTGTTCATCCTTGCCACGGGAGTTTTCGGCGTCTTCGTTTCACTGGATCTATTCCAGCTTTTCTTCTTTTACGAGATCGCGGTCTTCCCGATGTACCTGCTCATCGCCATCTGGGGATGGAAAGTCACACGCGAATACGCGGCGATGAAGCTCACGCTTTATCTCTTTATCGGCTCTGTCGTCGCTCTTGTCGGTGGTTTGGCAATGTATTTCGCCAGTGGGACTCATTCCTTCAGCCTCTTCGCCCTCGAGCAGGCGGGTTTCTCAGTGGACTTTCAGCGCTTCTGGTTCCCGTTTGTCTTCTTTGGTTTCGCCGTACTCGGTGGTATTTTCCCGGTACACAACTGGTCGCCGGACGGTCACGTGGCTGCGCCAACGGCGGTATCGATGTTTCACGCCGGGGTGCTGATGAAGGTCGGCGCCTTCGCAGCGCTGCGGGTTGGAATCATGCTCCTTCCCGAGGGGGCGAGGTTCTGGGCGCCGCTGATCCTGGGGCTGGCTACGGTCAACGTCGTATACGGCGCTTTCATCGCCTCAATCCAGACTGACTTTAAGTACGTCATCGGCTTCTCCTCGGTCTCGCATATGGGCCTTGTGATCCTGGGTTTCGCTACATTGAACTTGACTGGAATAACGGGTGCGGGAATCCAGATGTTCTCGCATGGTGTAATGACGGCGCTCATGTTCGCTGTCGTTGGACTGGTTTATGATCGCGCGCATACCCGCGAAATCCCCAAACTGGGAGGCTTTATTAAAGTCATGCCCTTGGCCGGGATCGCTTTCATCATCGCCGGACTTGTGTCGATGGGTATGCCTGGTTTCTCAGGTTTCATCGCGGAATTCCCGATCTTCATGGGCTTGTGGCAGAGCCAGCCGATCGTCGCCATCATCGCCGCGATCTCAATTGTGATCACCGCGGGCTACATTATGCGCGTCATCGGGCGGGTCTTCTTCGGTGAGATGCCTGAAGAATTTAAAGGACATATCACGCCGATCACCAACTTCGATAAGATCGCACTCATCATCCTTTCCGGATTATTAATTCTCGTTGGTGTCTACCCCTCAATCATCGCCCCGCTGGTCGAATC
This sequence comes from uncultured Anaerolineales bacterium, assembly GCA_965363875.1. Taxonomy (GTDB): domain Bacteria; phylum Chloroflexota; class Anaerolineae; order Anaerolineales; family E44-bin32; genus E44-bin32. Next base: position 5,775 of record CBDTTY010000104.1, on the reverse strand, counting down.
GGGAGCACAGGCAGTCCTGGCATTGGTCGGAGGTGCCTAAGTGAGTATCGCCAGCTTCGAACCCTCAACCTTGCTTATCGTGCTTCCTGAAATCCTGCTCCTGGTGCTTGCCGGGATCATCCTGGTCGTGGGTCTCGTCTCGCAGCGCAGCCGCGGCTTGCTGCTGGCATGGTTGACCGCCCTCGGGCTCACAGGGATCCTCATTATTACGCTTCTATACGGCCGACCCGGTGAGAATGAGGTGTTGATCTTCGGCGGAATGCTGCGCCACGATTGGATGGCTTTCAGCTTCAAAGTGCTCTTTCTCTTCGCCGCAGCGATGACCGCGCTGCTATCGATCGATGTCGAGGGGGTAGAGGATCGCGGAGAGTACTATGCCCTGCTGGTTGTTGCTACTCTGGGCATGAGCCTGATGGCTTCCTCAGCCGACCTGATCATGCTGTTTTTAGCGATCGAGATGACTTCGATTCCGCTTTACATACTCGCCGGTTTCATGAAAGGTGACGATAAATCGACCGAGGCGGGGTTGAAGTACTTTCTCTTTGGTGCCCTGACTTCGGCCGTGATGTTATATGGATTCAGCCTGCTGTATGGTTTCTCTGGCGATACGAATATCTATCGCTTGTCGGAAGCAATGCGCGCCGGAGCCGTTTCCCCTTGGATGATCGGGGGGATGGCGGTCCTGGTCCTGGTGGGTTTCAGTTTTAAAATCTCCGCGGTCCCGTTTCAATTCTGGGCGCCAGATGTCTATGAGGGCGCGCCAACACCGATTACTGCATTCATCTCAACGGCATCAAAGGCGGCCGGGTTTGCGGTTCTCCTGCGCTTCATGCTCGCGGTCTTTCCGGCGATTGAAGCCGAGTGGGTCACACTCGTAGCTATTATTGCGACGGTGACGATGACCGTTGGCAACCTGCTCGCTCTGCCGCAAACCAATATCAAGAGGCTGCTTGCGTACTCATCCATCGCCCATGCGGGATATGCCATGATCGGTCTGGTTGCACTGAGTTCCTTTGGGACGGCCAGCGTGATTTTCTATCTGATCGGCTACGTCGTGACGAACATTGCCGCTTTCGCCGTTGTCATCCTTTTCGCCCGTTCGGCGGGTTCAGATGAGATCGTTGATTACGCCGGTATGAGCCGCCGCTCGCCCGGGCTGGCCTTGGTTCTGCTCGTGGCGCTTCTTTCACTGGGGGGCATGCCGCCGCTTGCGGGTTTCGTAGCGAAGTTCTATGTCTTCGCCGCTGCGGTCGAGAGTGGGTGGATTTGGCTTGCGTTCGTTGGTGTGTTAAACGCCATCATCGGTTTGTATTACTACATGACGATCTTGAAGGTGGTCTATTTGTACCGCTCGGAGGATGAAGACAAACCTATCGCAATACCCCGATCCTATGCTCTGGTGCTTGTGATTTGCGTAATCGCCATCCTGGCGATCGGTACGCTCAGCGCACCCTGGCTCGATTGGTCGGTAAATTCAGCCTTAAGTCTGTTTTAATAGCCTTATTGTGTGGGTTTGATTGACCCTCAGAATCGCTTGTGCTACAATTCCCGAACCATGAGCCAGGATGGGACTGCGCCCGACAAGGACCGTGCGCTCCGTGCGCTGCAGATGGCCCTTCTGGGCGTGATCGGACAGGTTGGCTGCCTAACACTTGTGATCATCTTGGTCGCATTGGTCGCCGGGCTGTGGCTGGATAACCAGTTTCAGACCCGGCCGCTGTTTACCATAATCCTGGTCATCGTCAGTATGCCCATAACGATCTTCTTGATGTTCCGCGTGGTCTTAACATTTGCCCCGCGGATACAGAATCTCACTGGCAAAACAATCGGATCAAGTGAAGAGGAGCAAGCGCAAGTTGGAGAACACCGAGAAGAATCCTCCCAAACGTAGATACGGTTTCTATCGCTGGCTGATCGTGTTAATCATTATCGGCAATGTTTTTGCTGCCCGAGCCTGGGCGCCGGTTATGCCCCATGTGCAGGTTCCGGCCGAGAACATTCTCGGCCCGTTCATCCTGCCGCTCCTCGGCGAGTTATACCTGACCAACACGATAATCGCCATGCTCATCGCCGATGTGCTCCTGATCCTTATGGCTCTGAGCGTTCGTCTGGCGACGCGTAGCGGCGATCTGGTCCTGAAGGGTTTTCCCAGCGCGATTGAGGCTTTGATCGAGGGGTTATACAGCCTGGTTGAATCGACGGCTGGTAAATGGGCCAGGCGGATATTCCCTTGGATGGCGACTATCGTCCTACTTGTACTTGTGGTTAACTGGATGGAATTAATACCCGGGGTAGATAGTATAGGCACATTCCATGAGCCCCATCACGGTGCCCCAGCCTATGAAACTCAGCAGCTTTTCACCATCGGCGGACTGCCTGTCAGCACAATTACGCATGAGGTGGAGGTTGAGGAGCACGGGGAAGGGGAGCATAGCTCATCCGAGACAGCGGCGGTCGGATTCACACCATTTGTGCGTGTTACGGCTACTGACTTGAATTTCACAGTTGCCCTTGCCCTGATCTCAGTTGTGATGACTCAGGTCATCGGTGTCCAAGCCTTAGGACCTGGTTACTTCTCAAAGTTCCTGGCGTTTAAGAATTTCGGCCGAATGTGGACGAAAGAGCGACTGGGACCCTTTGACGTTATGATGCCGTTCCTGGATATCTTCGTCGGATTATTGGAATTGGTGGCGGAGTTTGCGAAGATTATCTCGTTTTCCTTCCGACTATTCGGAAATATCTTCGCCGGCGCGGTTCTGCTATTTGTTATCGGTTCGCTGGTTCCAGTATTGGTGCAATCCGTCTTCTTGCTTCTGGAGTTTATGGTTGGCCTGATTCAGGCGCTCGTATTCGGCATGCTCACGCTGGTCTTTATGTCGATGGCAACCCAGTCGCATGACGATCATGATGAGGGGCATGCTGAAGCACACTAGTTGAAGTAGAGAGACAAAATACGAAATCATCCGATAAGGTGATATAAACGGAGGGTAAATTTGATATGGATGAAGCAGCTGCATTGGCAATCGCGCAGGGACTAAAATATTTAGGCGCAGGCCTGGCAATGGTTGGAACTCTGGGCGCAGGTCTAGGTATCGGCATCTTGGGAAGTGGGGCAGTACAGGGGATCGCCCGCAATCCAGACGCTGCCGGTGCAATCCAGATCAATATGATTCTGGCGATCGCATTCGCCGAGGCGGTGGCAATTTATGCCCTCGTCGTGGCGATGTTGATCTTATTCGTCGGCGGGTAATCCGGTCGGTCGAGAGGAGGAATTACTTTGGAAGGTCTAGGTATCAACCTCGGCTACCTCTTGGTCCAGGTTTTTAACTTCCTGATTATCTTTGTTATCCTGGCCGCCTGGATGTACAAGCCGTTGCTCAATATGATGCAAAAACGTCGCGAAACAATTGCCAGGGGCCTTGAGGATGCGCGTATAGCATCTGAAGCTCGGGAGAATGCCGAGAAAGAAGCGGAAGAGATCCTTGCCAAGGCGCAGCAAGAAGCAGGCAAGATCGTGCGCGAGGCGACGGAACGAGGGGAACAGGTTCGAGTGGAAATAAAAGAGGCTGCTGAAACTGAGATTGTGCAATTGCGCGAAGACGCAACCGTTGATGCGCAGCAGGAAAAAGAAAAAGTCCTGGGTGATCTGCGCGGGCAGATTGCCGCCCTATCCATTGCCGCTGCACAGAAAGTGATCAGCGAATCGCTGGATGAGAAACGGCAGCGTGCGCTCATCGATGACTTCTTCAGTGGTGTAAAAACCGGAAAAGTTGTCTTGCTTGAGGGAAAAAGCATCACCGGGACAAGCGCTGAAGTTACGAGCGCATTGCCCCTGACGAAGAAAGAACAGGAAACCGTCAGCAAGGATGTGATTGGCAAGCTCGGTGAAAGCGCAACGATAAGCTTTCGTGTAGATCCTAACATCCTCGGAGGCTTGGTCATTCGCATTGGAGATAAAATCCTCGACGGCTCCGTTGCTGGAAAACTCGAGAGCTTGGGCCGCAGCTTACAGTAGGTCCTGCAGCTCTCAAGTAGAGAGGAGTTGATCGTCCGGATTATTTCTTGGCGAACAATTGCACATGCAACTCTCGAGGCTTATTAATAATCTAACAGATGCAGAACACGGCGGTCTGCCGGAAATGGATATTACGGCATTGACCGCCGATTCGCGCCAGGTGATCCCTGGCGCGCTTTTTGTCGCTGTACGCGGGGATAACTACGACGGTCACGACTATATCGCCGACGCCGTGAAGCAGGGTGCAGGGGCCGTCGTGGGTGAAATCGATCCTGCACAGATCGAAATTGAGTTTATCCGTGTAGCGGATACGCGCTTGGCACTGGCGGAGCTTGCGGCGGCATGGAATGGTTTCCCCTCCCGTACGCTCACGCTGGTCGGTGTTACGGGAACGGACGGGAAATCGACGACCTGCAACTTGCTGTTTGAGATCCTGAGCGAAGCCGGGATAAAAACCGGAATGATCACGACGGTGAACGCAGTGATCGGCGATCGGGTGCTGGACACCGGCTTACATGTGACGACTCCTGACGCGCTCGAAGTGCAGGGCTACCTGAAAGATATGGTTGAGGCAGATCTGACACATTGCATCTTGGAGTCGACATCCCATGGGCTCGCACAACATCGATTATCTGCCTGCGAGTTCGATATTGCCGTCGTGACGAATATCACGCATGAACACCTGGATTACCATGGCTCATACGAGGCGTACTTCGATGCCAAGGCTCGCTTATTCCGTGGTTTAGATCGTAACAAAGCAAAAACGGGCGGTCCCGCGAAGACGGCTGTGCTCAATGCCGATGATCGATCGTATGAATTGCTCAAATCCCAGGTGAACGCCCGCCAGGTTACCTATGGTTGGAGGGTGCCAGCGGACGTCAGCGCATATGACGTATCAAGCAGTGGGGATGGGCTGGAATTCAAGATTTCAAGCGACCGAGGGGAGATTCTGATCCACAGCCCCCTGATCGGGGAATATAACGTAATGAACTGCCTCGCTGCGTTCACAGCTGCCGTGGAAGGGCTCGGCGTGGAACCTCAGACCGCCGCTGATGGACTTGCACGGCTAAGCACCATGCCAGGCCGGATGGAGGTCATCGATCTGGGCCAACCCTTTACCGCCATCGTCGACTTCGCCCACACCCCTAACGCGCTCGAAAGAGCGCTTGAATCCGCACGCTGCTTAACGGCAGGCCATGTGATAGCGGTTTTTGGCTCGGCCGGTCTGCGTGATCGAGAAAAACGGCGCATGATGGCGCAGGTCTCCGCTCGAGGTGCAGATAAGACCATCCTTACCGCCGAGGACCCGCGCACGGAGTCACTGGCTGTGATTCTGGACGAGATGGCACAGGGCGCTCTTGACGAAGGGGGAATCGAGGGGGAGACCTTCTGGCGGGTTCCAGACCGCGGTGAGGCGCTCAGGTTTGCGGTTCGAATGGCAAAACCGGGGGATCTGGTGATCTCTTGCGGTAAAGGGCATGAGCAATCGATGTGTTTTGGCGAGATCGAATACTCGTGGGATGATAGGGTGGCAATGCGTGCCGCGCTGAGTGAACTACTCGGCGTTGACGGACCGCCAATGCCTCCCCTGCCCACGTCTCGGCAGGAAGACTCCAGGTAATCGGATATTTGTCATTTCGAGTGAGCCGTGAAACGGCGACTGAGAAATCCCTGGGATGTTGCTTTTAGGGAATCCTTCTGATGAAATGAATGCAAGACACCTATGCGCCGGATGTCCGCCCCTTAATGTCATGCTGAAC
>CBDTTY010000103.1:0-7483 GCA_965363875.1 uncultured Anaerolineales bacterium | reverse complement strand
CTCACCAATGCCTGACTCCCGAACGCGATTTCCCCATAGCGATCCTCGGGGACGTACACCGTGATCGTAAGATGATCAAGGTCCCCGATCTTCAACGCAGCAGCGCCCGGGAGCAAAACTTCCCCGGGCTCTACAGTGCGGGTCAAGACCACCCCGCTGCTCGGAGCTTGAACCACAAGGTCTTTGATCTGCAAATCTATCGTTTGGAGTTCCACTTGAGTTTGCGAGGTTGCCAACGCTAGTTGTGCTTGTGCCGTCGCCAGCTGCGCTTCCAACAATGCCACTGCGGCTGGGTCAGGGCTTTCTTTCCATTTTTCCAGCTCAATCTCTGCATCGTTCACGCGTGTTTCAGCGACGGAGACATCAGCGTCGAGTAATGCTTGTTCAATATCGGTTGGGGCACCTAGGTACCAATTGATATTCCTCTGAATTGAATCCCGTTGTTTTTTCGCGGCGATAAGATTTGAGAGTGCCAGCGCCTTCCCCGTATCACCACTGGCATGGTCGTAGCGCTGTTGGGCAACATCCACTTCTTCGTTCGCCAACACAAGGTTCGCCTCAGCAGCTTTGATTGTGTTTGAACTGGCGCGATATCCCTCCTGGCGTACGTCATGTGTATAGTTAACATCATCGAGTGCATCTCTTGCACGCGCCAACTCCAATTCAGCCTGAGCCGCCACCATCGGCCAATCTTCGTACAAATCGTCAAGTGCCTGCTGAACCATCAGCAGCTGTAAATTCGCTGCGGTTAACGCAGCCTCCCCCGCAGCAATAATGCGGGTCCGCTGGACTCGCAGAATTTCGTCATCCAAACTAAATAGTGGTTCCCCCTGCTCCACGTAATCCCCTTCTTCGACGTATACCTCCATCACCCTTCCAGGAGCTTCTGGTCCGACCAGTACGCTGACCGCTTCGACCGTCCCCGATGCTTCCAAGACGTCGCTGCCGCCGTTAGAGACGCTGATGAGATAGATCACAGCGATTATCACCGAGCCAGCGAAGAGAAAGAGAGGGGTGTATCTTTTTATTGCAGAACGATCCATTGCAGCCTCCAATTCAACCACCCGTTGCCGACAGGAAAAGGGCAGCTGGATTTATCATCATTCCAATCGTTTCTGTAACCGCATCGCAGCTAAAAGTATGAAGGACACGCCGAAGATTGCCAGGGCAAGTATCTCCGTGTGCAGGGAATCGACTCCGACACCCTTGATCAACAGCGAGCGAATGATGGTCAGGTAGTATTTAAGTGGAATCAGGACAGAGAGCCATTGCAGCGTGAGCGGCATCGCTTCCACAGGGAAGAAGAAACCGGAGAGAAAGATGCTTGGAAGGAGTGTCGTGAATGTAATGAGCGTTGCCTCTTGCTGTGTATTTGCGACCGTTGAGACCAGCAACCCGATACCCAGGCCGGTGAGAAGGAAGAGGCCTGACAAAAGCATTACCAGACCCAAACCGCTGCGAATGGGCACCCCAAAAAGCCATGAACCAAGCGCCAGGACTTCAACCGTGTTGATCAGCGCTAGAACGGCGTATGGCAGGATCTTTCCAACGATGAGCTCCCAGGAACGGATCGGTGTAACGATCAACTGTTCAATCGTGCCGCGCTCGCGCTCCCTGACCACAGCCGTAGCCGTAAGAATCGAGGTTATCGAGTACAGGATCATCCCGATGACGCCCGGCACCATGAAGTAGGCACTAAGCATGTCGGGGTTGTACCAGACCTGTGTTCGTACCTCGAGTGGCGTTTGCACCGCGGCGCCCTGCCCGCTCCTTGCCAGGCTCTCCGCCATTAGTTCTGTGGCGTGAGCCTGGGCGATAAGCTGAGCCGCAGATAGGGAGGTAGAGGCGATGGTTGGGTCGCTACCATCCAGCACAAAGGCGATCTGAGCGGTTCCCTTCCCAGCTAATTGTGTGCTGTAATCCGGGGGAATGATCAAGCCGGCCTTCGCATCCCCCTGATCGATGAGTGAGAGAATCTCGTCTATGGAATCCACGTCGTACGCCAGGTGAAAATAGTCAGCCGCCCTGTAGGCATCCAACAAGGCACGCGCCTCCCTCCCGCGGTCTTGATCGAAGATCGCCAGAGGGACGTTTCGCACGTCGGTTGTGGCCGCGTATCCCATCAGCAACAACTGCATGATGGGGATGAAAATGATCAGAATCAATGTACGCGGGTCGCGTATGATCTGGATGAACTCCTTACGGATGATCGACTGCAGACGGATATTGACCATGAGCTAACCTTCTTCACGCTTATCAAAGATCAGGGTGTAGTTGGACAACTTCCCAAGACGTGACTTCAAATGAAAACCTGCTTCGCTCGCCAGCGCGTTTAGCGTGCGCGGGAGCGAGTAATCCGGATCGGTTATTAACTCACTGAAGGCGAGCGTGCCACCACGCCGAAGAACCCGATGAAACTCGTGTATGGCCTTGCCAGGCGCGGGGATCTCGCCAATCACGGTGATCATGTATATCGCATCGAAGCTGGCATCCGGGAAAGGAAGCTGGTGGACATCCGCGACCCTGCCTTCGATGTTGCCTACTCCTTCGAGTTTTGCCCGCTGTTTTAATCTTTCGATAATTCGGGGCTCGATGTCGATCGCAACCACACGCCCCGCCTCACCGACCGCCAGACCGGTCGCAAGCGTGTATGTTCCATTGCCAGGGCCCACCTCAAGCACGCGCATGCCGGCACGAATTCCGTGACGGGTTGGCGTGCTCTCCGGGGGTTGAATGCGGCGCCGGATTGGATTATCGATGAGGTTCGTTAGAAAGTGCGGGATCGGAAACTTATAGATGCGCCGTACCAAACGAAGGACGATCTGGAAGCTGATGAAAAAGATGAGCAGCCAGAGCAGAATGCGCATCACGTCCTGGAGATTCATCGCGCCCTCATTCGGCGAGGATCCCATGGAGGAATATTTGCATGGTTTGCTCGAACGCTTCTTCAAGCGGCATATCGACAAACTGCGACCCGACAAGCTTCTCAGCAAAAAACTGCATGAACATGAGACCGATGAACGAGCGCACGATGCTCTGTAAGGGAATGTCTTTTAACTTATTTTGACTATCGGCGAAGGGACCCACGATGCTCATGACCTTGGGGAAGGTGATATCGACCAGATCCGGCAGGTGTTGTGAGTTGAATTCAACGATCTCAATAAAAATCAGGTTGAGGAACCCGGGTTGGCGCTCAAGAGCGGTCATCATGCTCTTGGCGGCGTTGCGCACGTACTCCTCGATCGTTGCGCCTTCGATCGCCTGTATCACCGGGACGATCTCGTGGATGGGGTGGTACGCTTCGAGGACTGCGGTGAAGATCTCCTCTTTTCCTGAGAAGTGATTATAAATCCCGCCGAGGGCGATGCCGGCCTCCTCGGCGATCTGGCGCATCGATGTGCCGTGGTAGCCCTGCTGAAGGAAGAGTTGATAGGCCCCTTCCAGGATCGATGCCCGTGTGAGTTCACCTTTGCTTACAACACCGCTTCCCATCCCATTATCCTTTATATGAACGAACGTTCGTTTATATAATAGCGAAAAGAAAAGAGCCTGTCAAGCGACAGACTCGAAATATTCTTGCTTCATTTATAACCACCCACCCAGCTCATAGAAGCGGGCGAGGATTAGAGCATAATTATTGTTCACCTCGAGGGCCGATCTGGCCAATCTGACGCAGTAAACCCAGTACGCCTATGCCCACCTTGAGCCCATCGGATGTACCCAGTTGTACCGCTTCACCTTCTTGCTCAGCACGTTGAATCAGGACGAGGGCGGCACCGAGGCCGGTGAGCGCGCCGGCGATAACCCCGACGATGATTGTGCGAGCCTTCCAGTTTGGTTCCTCAGTCATTTGTCTCTCCCTTGAATATTCTCGCGATGGAAGCCAACCAACCGAAGCTCGCTCGCAGCGCAGCCCAAGAGGACTTCATCACGGTAAACGGGCGAACGGCAATGTCGCCAGTCCGTTGTACGGCGTTCTCAGCTTGCCAGAAAAATCTCCTGATGCTTGTAAACCACACCGGGATCATGGCGATAAGTTTAATAATCCCGTACACCATTGACCCTAAGAGGACAACCAGAACCAGCCCCAGAATGATCGTTGGTATAAGCATGAAGATGAGCGATGTGTCCGCCCATGCACTCGCTGAACCAAACCCTGCACGAACTACCAGGAGGCCGATGCCCACAAGAACCAGAATCCCGAGCAATAAGGGTAGATAGATCCAAACCCAATAGTCACGTTTCTCTGCGGGTCGGGAGACATCCTCAGGATATAAATCGTCGAAGGTTGTGAGCGAACTTGATGTTTTGTTCTGCATTAGAGCTATTGTAGCACGATGAACAACCTCTATGGAAACGATCTGATTTATTCCTCAGAATTATAATTAACCTGATAAGCCATCGGCCGTCTGCAAGTTCATACAGGTGACTACACGGCTTCCACTGTGTAGGTTAGAATGGAGGCACACCACAGGAGGATCAGATGTCAAAACAACCAGAATTTGGGAAGGTCGCTGTTCTGAAAACCTCTCCGGAGACAGTATTAGATGATGTTCAGGAAGTTATGCGGCTTGCAAATTTTGAAGACGCCCTCCCAAAGGAAATCCGGACCGGGCTGAAAATCAATATCTCCTGGCAGACCTGGTATCCGGGCTGCTCCTCGACGCCCTGGCAGATCGAAGGCGTGACACAGGCGCTGCAGGGCGCAGGTTATAAAGACATCGTCGGTGTTCATAACGACACCGTTGTCGTAGACACGAGTGTCGGTGAATTCAATAACAAACACCGCTTTGTCACCGACAAATACGACATCCCCTGCATCTACCTTTACGAGGAAGACTTCGAATGGTTTGAATACGTACCCAAGAACCACAAATTGCTGGTCCTCGATAAAGTCTACCCCAAGGGTTTATTCATTCCTCGAGCACTCGTTGGGATGAGCATGATCCAGCTGCCAACGGTAAAAACGCACGTTTTCACGACAATCACGGGGGCAATGAAGAACGCCTTCGGCGGATTGCTCCACCGGGACCGCCACTGGACCCACGCGGTGATCCACGATACGCTCGTCGACCTGCTCATGATCCAGCGCGAAATCCACCCGGGCTTGTTCGCGGTGATGGATGGCACGTTCGCCGGCGACGGCCCAGGACCGCGGGCAATGCACTGGCACCAGAAGGATATTCTTCTGGCCTCGGCCGACCAGGTCGCGATCGATGCAGTCTCTGCCAAGCTCCAGGGCTTCGACCCGATGCAGATCCGCTTCATCCGCCGTGCGCATGAACTCAATCTGGGCATCGGCAACCCGAGCGAAATTGAAATCGTCGGCTACGATATCGAGCAGGAACCCCCCTGGGAATTCGTCCAGACCGATACATTCGCCAGCCGCGGTCAAAAGATGATCTACCATGGTCCCTTGAAACCACTCGAAAAATTGCTGCTGCAAAGCCCCCTTGTTCCCTGGTCCTACTTCGCTAGCAATTTCTACCATAATGTCTATTGGTACCCTTTCGTCGGCCGCAAGCGAGTTAAAGCTGCCTTGGAAAACCCGTGGGGCCAGTTGTTTAAAGACTACGGGGATGGAGAAGTCGTTCTGCCCGGCATGGAACCGAAGACGGTGATCCAGGCCATCGTTGGTCTGACACTGTTGACCGCGGCGGCGATCGGGGGTTTGAGTCTGCTTCGCGGGCGATAATGGACTCCCTCCGTCGACGGCTGCTGACCGGTCTCGTCCTGGGCTTCATTGTCGCCCTTGGGTTGGCGCTCTTCAGCGACATCCGCCAGGTGGCCTCCCATCTGGCGGCTTTTTCATGGACCTTAATCCCATTTATCCTCGCCGGGACGCTCTTCAACTACAGCCTGCGGTTTATCAAGTGGCATTTCTATCTGGGTCAGATCGGCGCGCAGAATCTATCCCTGCTGAAAAGCGCGCAGCTGTTTGTCGCTGGCTTCCCTTTAGCCGTTACGCCGGGGAAAGTGGGCGAAGCGATGAAGGGTGTCTGGCTCAATCGAGAGACCGGCATACCGGTTGCCCGCGGCGTGACCGTCGTTCTGGCAGAACGCATCAGTGACGGGCTTGCGGTTCTGCTGCTTTCAACCCTTGGAGTTGTCGCATACCGGCGGTACTGGCCCGCTTTCGCGATCGTTCTCACTTTACTTGTTGCCGGGATTATTCTCTCGCAGATTCGCCCGATTGCACTCTGGGCTTTAGATGCAGCGGAGCGTCTGCCATGGCTCAAGCGCGTCAGTCATCATTTACGGGAGTTCTACGAGGGCACCTATACGCTCTTCCGGCCTCGTTCAACGCTCATCGCCGTTGGGCTAGGAACGATTGCCTGGCTTGGAGAGGGAATCGCAATGTACCTGGTCCTGCTGGGGCTGGGTGTTCCCGCAGGTTGGCATACGTTCTCGATCGCGGTCTTCACCCTCTCGTTCTCAACTGTGATCGGCGCCGTGTCCACCCTCCCTGGCGGATTGGGAGCTGTGGAAGTGAGCATGACCGGCATGCTCATTCTGCTTCTGGACCTGCCTGCCAGCACAGCTACGGCGGCGACGCTGATCATCCGTTTCGCGACACTGTGGTTCGGTGTCGCCCTGGGGCTCGTCACCTGGCTTTTTTCAAAGGATCTACTTTTACTCGAGAGCAACCAACCAGAGCCAGCGGAGGCGGCGTAACGAGTCCGAGCGGCGCTAATATGAAACCATCGAGGTCCCGACAACCATGACCAAAATCAACGTTGAACTCCATTGCCACACATACCATTCCAGCGATAGCCTGATGCTGCCGCAGCAGATCCTTCAAGCCTGTGATCGGCGTGGTATCGATCGTGTAGCAATCACCGACCACAACTCGATCGCCGGCGCGCGTGAGACCGCGGCGCTGGACCCTGAGCGGGTGATCATCGGCGAGGAAATCCTCACCACCGAAGGTGAGATCCTGGGTTACTTCGTTCAAGAGGAGATCCCCAAGGGTCTCCCGCCGATGGAGGTGGTGGAGCGGCTCAAAGCTCAAGGCGCCGTGATCAGCATAGCTCATCCCTTCGACCTCACCCGCGGCTGTCGATGGTCGATGGAGACCTTAGAAACGCTCTTTCCTCATATAGACGCTCTTGAAGTCTTTAACGCACGTTGCTGGAATGACCAACCCAACGATAAAGCAGCTGATATAGTTCGCAACGCCGGGCTTCATGGCACCGCCGGTTCCGATGCCCACGCACCGCCCGAAGTCGGACGCGCTTACCTGAGCTTGCCAGCCTTCTCCGATGCCGATTCGTTCAAGGAAGCGCTGGCACATGCGCGCATCATGGGACGGCGCTCGGTCCCCCTGGTGCACCTATATTCGCGTTATGCGACCTGGCGCAAGCGGCTTGGATGGACACCGCCCGAGCGTTAGATCTACGATGGTTATGGGTTGTTTTTTCTGGAGTCAGGAAGCTCTGCTTCCGGAAGTGGGTGCTGCCTGAGATTTGAGGTCTGAGCATAT
>CBDTTY010000102.1:0-7536 GCA_965363875.1 uncultured Anaerolineales bacterium | reverse complement strand
GGCAGGAGAAACGCTGCTTGACTAACTCTTCAAGAGGATGTGCGAAAGTCATTTACTATTCCCTGGATTGATATCTTTATCTCGTGTCGAACCGGTAAGCCTCATGCCATCAGTTTATTCATGGAATGCTTGAACTCGGCATCAAAACAGCCCTTTCTAAGCCCGCATCCCGGTGATGGACGCCTTTTTTTGGACTATTGGTCATCATCCGAATGAAGTTTTGCCGGGATGGATAGTACACCATGGCGAAATCGCTCCATTCATCGTGCAAAGTGCTGCTCTCATCCCCCACAAACACGCCTTGCGTGTGCCCTAGGATGTCCGGGTAACCACCCACGCTGATCAGATAAGGCGCAATCCGGGTGGCATAGCGACTGTAGGCTTGCTCTCCTGAACCACCCTCCCCATCTTCGTACCGGGCGACCGAGTAGAATTTATTCAAGTTCATCATGTAAAAGGGCGTGGTCTGATCGTGCTCCTTCAGTACGACGATGGTCTCCGGGACAGGGCCAGTTTCAGTGTTTGCATGTTCGGCGAACCCGGTCATTTCTCTCTCGGACCTGGTTCCAAGAAGGCGGCTGAGAATAGGGGCGAGAAAACCCAGAGCTTTTGCGATACGCGGCAGCATGCCCGCTGGACGAACCACCAGCGCGTAGATATCGGCCAGCGCAGCCTGACGCTCAAGGCTCACCGCATCAAAAGCCATGATCGCCTTTTCATGATTAGGGAAAAGGTCAACAGTAATCGCCTTGTAGGGCATCTCTCCACCTGCAAGAATCTGGTCGACCGATACACTGTGCCTGCGCTGCCCGCCGGCTTTTTGCACAGTACGTTTGGAGGCAGAACGGTAGTGAACAAAAGCATCCTGGTCTTTGATGACAAGAAACTGCACGAGCGCTAAGTTTCCTTGAATGTCGTTTAATGCGGTCCTCTGTTTCTCTGATGGTTCTAACATGAGCGCTCCTGATGTCTTGTCCGCTACCGGTTAGCTCGCGCCAGAATGATATTCTGCATTGCGGTGGAAATGTTCTACCAGCAATTGGCTGACCTCTTCCGGTTTATCATGCAGCACCCAGTGAGTGGCATCTTCGAACGTGACCAGACGACCTGTCTCACACAGATCAACGCTGAGTGCTGCCATTTCGTAGCTGATATGAGGATCCTGCTGCCCCCAGAGGATGAGTGTCGGTACCCGGATTGGGGATGGTGCCGATGATTTTCGAGTTTGCTGCATCAAAGCGCGGTACCAGTTAATCATGCCGGTCATGGCGCCGGGTTGAGCCCAGGCCTCCCTGTAACGATCACTCTCTTTCTCACTGAGATTATCCGGCATAGCCGAGATCAGGAATTGCCAGTTATTGACCCTGACTAAGCGTTCTGGCAAACCAGGAAGCTGGAAGAAAAATGCATACCAACTTTTTAGCATCTGCGATGGATTGGAGCGCAGATAATTCTTCATCACTGCTGGATGGGGAACATTGGCAATAGCCAGACGCTTGAGTCGCTTCGGATGGCGCATCCCCAGATTCCAACCGACCATGGCACCAAAGTCGTGCCCGGCGAGGTGGAAGCGATCATAGCCAAACGCATCGGCCAAGCCGAGGATATCCTCGGTAAGCGTGGCCATTTGGTAGCTGGAAACACCTTTAGGTTTATCGCTTAAGTTGTATCCCCTTTGGTCCGGCACAATTACCCGGAATCCGGCCTCCGCCAAGGGTCCAATTTGAGCCTCCCAGCCAAACCAGGCATCCGGAAATCCGTGCAAGAGAAAAACCGGTTCCCCATTTTCAGGTCCAGCGAGGGCAGTATGCAGGCGAATGCCATTTGTTGTGATGTATTCAAACTGTAGAGGCATTTCGATCCTCTTTTTTCTTCTTAGACAGGGTCATCCAGACTCCCGCAATGAAGGTGGTTCCACAAACGATTAGGTACACCAGCATTGGCATTGCCCCACCCCACGCTGCTTGTGAAGGAGCATAACCGGTTGAATTAATATTGATCCCAATGACGCCAATGATATAGGCAACTGGAATAACGCCCAGCATGGCCAGAGCCAGCGGTCTCGCTTTCCAACCGATCAAGATGAGCATGATGCCAGTCAGGTAATTGGAGATGCCGAAAGCGCCCATTTGTTGTAACAAATCACCGGCTAATGAGGTCGATAAATCGAGCCCGGCAATATTCAAAGCTGCATATTCGAGCAGTATGGTATGCATGAAACCGCGGATGAGATCAAGACATCCGAGCACAATAGCGACGACAGAGACGAATTTGGGGATAGTTGCGTTTTCTTTCATCTTGAATGCTCCAGTATTTATTCTAATGGTTATCTGGTATGACCGGCTCCCAGCGTAGCAGAAAACCATGGCCGAAAAAACTCAGGGACATCGATTCCACCTCTGCGATGGATAATGGGTGATTATATACAAAAACCGCTCAACATAACCGGGCGGTTCATCAGGTGACCCGCATAGGAATTGAACCCATAAACTACCGATTAAGAGCTGAGGAGAGTTCCATCTTCCCTGTATATAGAGCGCTATGTGTCTTTATACCCCCATATAGTGCGGCAATTTTGTCCAAGCCGTCCATTGTTTCATTGGTGTGGTTAGGCTTCTGCACTGGAACTGCACCGGAAGGGGAAGAAATGTACGGTATATCTATCAAGTCGAAACAAGGAAAGGCGGCTCGAATACCTCTGTCCAACTGGGAATAGCAAAGCACAATGAAGAACCAGATCCTGTAAAGCAAGCATCAGAGTCTCGAAGAGCGCCCTGCTGTAGCTCTTGTCATTTATCAAAGAACAGTTCTTTCATGAAGGCTTTCTCGAAGCCAGCATGTGTTGTCAGTTCAACGTATTCAACACGCTCGGGAATCTCATCAGCGACTCTGCGCCTCTCGGCAGAAATGAGCATCTGCTGGGCGCCGGTTCCGGCGGCGTTGCCGACTTGCCGGAAGCGTTCGCGAGGCAACTCCGGAAACATGCCAACCGTCATTGCGCTGCCCACGTCAAGATATGTCCCGAAGGCGCCGGCGATGATAAATTCATCGATATCCCCAGCGGCAATCCCCCCCTCTTCCAGGAGAATCTCCAGACCGGCGCGGATGGCACCTTTGGCTAATTGAATCTCGTTTATATCGGATCGAGTAACGACAATATCTTTCCCGTGGCCAGTATCCTCAGCAGGAACAAGAAGGAATTCTTTGTGCTGCGTACTCATCCCTTCTCTAACATTCGGTGCCCCACCCTGGAACGAACCGCGGTGATCGATAATCCCGTTTTTGAGCAGCTCTGCGACAGCATCTAAGATGCCAGAGCCACAGATACCCACTGGAGGCTTCTCGCCGATGGTGTAAATGCTCGGCTGGCCATTTTTTATCAGGACTCGTTCGATTGCACCGGGAGCAGCGCGCATTCCGTCACGAATGTGCGCCCCCTCAAATGCTGGGCCAGATGCGCAGGAGCAGCTGAGCATCCGCCCACCCACTGCCAGCGTGATCTCTGTGTTGGTTCCGATGTCAACCGCTATTACAGTGTTCTCCGCTTGCCAGACATCGGTTGAGAGCACCATGGAGACATGGTCGGCACCGACAAAACCGGCAATATTCGGCGGTAGATGAATCAGAGCACCGGGGCTGATGTCCAACTCTATCACGCTAGCCGGAAGATCGAGCGCTTCGCCGACAGCCGGGACGTAGGGCGCCATCGCCAGCTGGCGTACAGGCAAACCAGCCAGCAGGTGGTGCATGGCCGTGTTCCCCACAAGCACTGCCTCGACGAGTTGCTCCGGCGAAACATCAGCCTCGCCACACATCTCAGCAATCATCCCGTTCAAAGCAGAAACCACCCTACCCTGCAGAATCTCGCGACCGCCCTCATTTTGATTGCAGTAGTCAATCCGGCTGATAACATCCTCGCCGTAGCTGATCTGGGGATTCATGGCCCCTCTTACCGCCAGCACATCCCCGGATTCCAGGTCCAACAAATAGGCGGCAATCTTGGTAGTTCCTACGTCAACAGCCAAGCCCAGCATACGTGCATCATCAGGGAGAAGTGCCACAACACGATCGCCGCGCAAAGCAGCTCTCACTCGCCAATCCTGGCCCCTCAAAATGCCTGAAAGACTGAAGAGCACATCCGGGCTGAACGATACGTTTGGATAACCCTTTATTTGCATCGCATCGCGCAGTCGAGCGGAGTCGGATCGCAGATCTGTGAGCGATGCCGGCTCCAGAACTAAGTCAACGGGAGTAATAATTTCCTTCCCCGCCAATTTCACCCGCTGGCCCTCCACTTGAAGTCGCTGCGTCGTGGCTAAGGACTCAGATGGCACTTCTACCTTGACATCCGTGAGCGGTCGCGCCTGGCAGGCCAATCTGTAGCCCTCTTCAAGCTCGATGGGAGCGAAAAACGATTCCTCCTCGGGTGTGGGTGAGGATAGCTTGCCGCTCATTATGCGCACACGGCAGCCATCGCAAGACCCTATGCCCCCGCAGATCGACACGAGTTCAACGCCTGCGGATTGCGCCGCTTCAAGCAGCGATTCTCCGGGGGCGATGTCCACTCGCCGTCCGATGGGCTCAAAATCGATGATGTGTGTGAGTGGTTCCTTCTTGGGATCAGGCATAGTGATCTCGATACCGGCATGTTTCCGCCAGGCTGCAATAATCGCAAGTTCGACCCCCAGCGGCCAATTCCTTCCCAATTCCCAAAACGAAGGTGAGTGACTTCCGGGGGAGCATCATCATGCTCTCGGTTAGCCGTACGCCGATTTCACCGGCATCCAATAGATCGAAGATCTGAGGTTGTCCCTGTTCAACCGACCAACCGACCATCCCCGGGCTGAGAGGGATTGTTACCTGGCAATCTTCTTTAGTCGCCTCCTCTTCGAAGAGCGCACACGCGGCGTTAGCCAACGCTTCGACGCCAGCTGACCCCACACCATCCAACGCCAGCCCATAGACGGGATCCTCTATTGAGACATCCGCCACTCGACGCTCAAGCGCTTCACCGACTGTACAAAGGACAATGACTACTTCTTGCGCGCCACCCATATGCTCGGCAAGAAGCCCACCAGATAGTCTTCCATTACCTTCGAGCTTCAATCGCTCATGTTGCAGGTCTTCAATAAGAAGACGACGGGCTACTACCCTGGGCTGGAGAAGCAGATTGCCTTCTTCCAATGCTCTCCCGGCGGATTCAACCAGGCGCGGGCTGCGTTTGCGGATCGCTGCTGGATCTGCACCCTGACTGCGCAGCACCACGTCGACATCAAGACGCAGATCCCATTTATCGAGGACTGTCATTTATGACTCGTTTTCTGCTGCTAACTTCCTGTAGTGTTTGATGTAACGACCCGCATAATCGTCTCGTCCAAGCAGAAGGTCAACTGCGCGGATGATCAGGCTTAGCTTCATCGGGTCGGTTATTGCGCAGGTAGCACCGGCGGCGATAGCCAGACTAAGGAATGCCTGGTTGATCGTATGGCGCTCAGGAAGACCGAAGGAGATATTACTGGCTCCGAGGTTGATGTTGACGCCGAATTCCTCCCGCACAAGTTCGATCGTCTGAAGCGTAATCCGGCCGGCTTTACTGTCAGCTCCGATGGTCATAACAAGCGGGTCGATGACAATGTCTTCGATTGGGATGCCGATCTTTGCGGCACGTTCAATAATTTTCCCAGCGATAGAAAGTCGTGTCTCCGGTTCATGTGAAATTCCGTCGTCATCCATCGTCAGGCCGATAACGGCCGCGCCGAATTCCTTAACCAGTGGCAGCACAGCTTCGAGCGAGGCTTCCTCACCATTTACCGAGTTGACCAGGGGCTTCCCCGGAAGAACAGCAAGCGCCGCGGCGAGGGCTTCAGTGTTGGCAGAGTCGATACATATGGGGGCATCCGTCGCCTCCATGACGACTTTGCATACCTCAGGCAGCAACACGACCTCATCCTCGCCAGGTACGCCAACATTGACATCGAGTATATCGGCTCCGGCTTCAACCTGCTTCTGGACCAGACCACGAACGTAGTCGAAATTGCGCTCTTTCAACTGCGCGGCCAGCTTTTCACGGCCCGTGGGGTTGATCTTCTCACCGATAATCGTGAACGGGCCATCGGTGTCGATGGCGACAGTCTTCGTTTCACTCTTGACGATGGTCTTCATTATCAAGATTCTCCAATTATCTAATTTGTATCATGACTCTCTCACCTGGACTTTTCGAACCATCCAAGGTGAATAGACCATCTTAGAATATCAATAAGTACTCCTGGATTCAACTACGAAGTGCAACTCTGTGTTCGAATTAGATTAACCCTCAAATGGATCTGACCGCTTACTTGATCGGAATTCCATTCCTAAGGGAAACTTTCCGGATTCCGCAGTCCCCAGAACATAGTGGAGGGGGGCCTGTCCAGAGCGAAGCGTGGGAAACGAAAGATCCAAAGGTTACTGGCCCGAATCCTAGATCTGTAACCTATCTTATGTAGCACGAAAGTCTCTGAATTTACAATGCGAGTATTAAAGGAAAATCCTTACTTGAAAAAACAACTCAGCACATGTGTATTATATTTTGATCCATCGGGATTAGCGATAGACGTTGACTTATGGAAGATGAGCTGATTACATGGACCCATCAAAAACCCCTATTCGCTTTCTGCATACACCAGAATAACCGCACCAGAACTGCTCTGGAAAAGAAAAACCACCAACTAGGTGGGCTCTCATACCCCCAACTACAAGGGAAACTACTATTCTTAATAACACCACAATTCAGGTGACCCCGGAAGGACTTGAACCTTCAACCTGCGCATTAAGAGTGCGATGCTCTGCCAAATTGAGCTACGGGGCCATACAACCGAATTATACCAATTGGCCGCGATGCGTCAATCATTCTGCATTAGATCTTCACTTTTACGAAACTTTTTCAGGACAGGATTCAACGCAATACAGGATAAACGGATTAAACGAAATTCCAAATCATTGCTACAATCCTTGTAGTGAAACCACTCGCCGCCGAATCGATCAAGGAGTAATTCTGTGTTGCGCGCATTCCTTCTCTATATGTCCAACGCTAACTGGATCCGTAACATCGTCACACGCTGGCGAGTCGCCCGCAAAATGGCATCCCGTTTCGTCGCCGGCGACACCTTTGACGATGCCTTGATAGCGATACGCAGGCTCAATGAGAAAGGGCTTCTCACAACGCTGGACAACCTCGGTGAAAATGTCACCGCGTCTGAAGATGCGCTAAAAGCGACGGATACCTATATCGAGATGCTCCAACGCCTGCACGAGGCGGGCGTGAAATCAAATTGCTCCATGAAGCTGAGCCAACTCGGCCTGGAATTGGACTTTGAACTTTGCCTTTCCAATATGCGCTGCATCGCCACGCGCGCGGCTGAGTACGGGACGCTTGTTAGGATCGACATGGAGGATTCCAGCACCATTGAGCGCACACTCAAGATCTACAACACCCTGAAGGATGAAGGCCTCACCAACGTCGGCCTGGTCATCCAATCCTACCTCTTTCGAAGCGAA
>CBDTTY010000101.1:0-7742 GCA_965363875.1 uncultured Anaerolineales bacterium | reverse complement strand
AAGCGTGTCATTGACACTGACTTTATTGGTGAGAGGACGCGATGAAATTCTTTGAGGAAGAAGAACTTTATCTAGAGGATGGTGATCAGGTCGAATCAGAGGGTTTGTGGAAATTCAGTCGACATGGAATGTCAATCCTTAACGTCTAATCCTGTCCCCTACCGAAAGACGGAGCGACTTCAACCGGTTCTAGCAAGACCGTATCTGGGCCAGCTTTTCCATACTTGACCAGAAGATATACATCGACAGTCATCAGCACGGCATAAATCAGCATAAAACCAATGAGGCTGAACAGGATACTTCCCACACCCAGTGTGGGGGATACGGCGTTCTCGGTTTTGAGCAATCCATGCACAATCCACGGTTGGCGGCCGGTTTCGGTCAGTATCCAGCCAGCAGTGTTGGCGAGATAGGGAACCGGGATTATCCAGACCATCCACTTGAGCCAGCGAGCCCATTTTGCAGGCCAGTTCCTCATCGTCATGTACAGCGCAAACGCTCCCAGGGCGATCAACAACAATCCCATCCCAACCATTATGCGGAAGGTCCAGAAGCTGAGTGCTACCAAGGGGATATAGTCTCCCGGGCCGTACATTGCCTCATATTCCGCCTGAATCTGATTGATGCCCCTGACTTCACCCTCCGTTCGAAAATAATACAAGAGACTGAGTGCTTTCGGAATTCTCAGACTCCAGATCTCATGTTTGCCGGTCGAGTCAAAGATTGCTACTACAGTGAATGGGGCCGGGTTGGCCGTATCCCACAATGCCTCAGAGGCGGCGGCTGCCATCGGTTGGACCTCATGCAAATAAGTGCCCTGCACATGGCCTGCCACCCCGACCATTACCGCAGCAACGAGACCGATGACGGCTGCGAGGCGGAACGAGCGCCGGAAAAATTCCGCGTTTTGCCTGCGAGCGAGATGATATGCGCTGATGCCCAGCACGAAGAAAGCAGCCGTGACAAAACCCGCTGAGATAGTGTGCCAGAAGAAGAGCCAGGCGCGGGGGTTGAATATCAGGGCGCCGAAATTCACTAACTCGGCGCGGCCTGTGGTCTCGCTGATTACGTAACCGACTGGACTTTGCATCCATCCATTGGCTACCAGGATCCACAAGGCCGACAAGTTTGACCCAATGACGACCATCCAGATCGTAACCGCGTGCAGACCTTTGGAGAGTCGGTCCCAGCCGAAAATCCAAATTCCCAGAAAAGTCGACTCAAGGAAAAAAGCCAACAGTGCTTCAATGGCCAACGGCGCACCAAAGATGTCGCCGACGAAGCGAGAAAACTCCGACCAATTCATACCAAACTGGAACTCCAAGACGATCCCCGTCACGACGCCCATGGCAAAGTTGATCAGAAATAGTTTTCCCCAAAATTTTGCCAATCGTTTATAGGTTTCATTATTCGTGCGGATGTAAATCGTCTCAAAGATGGCCACAAACCATCCCAACCCAAGGGTCAATGGGACAAAGAAGAAGTGATAAATGGTGGTAAGAGCGAATTGCATTCGCGATAGGATGACTGGATCCAACAGACACCTCCTCAACGCGATCAGATCTGCGAGCGTTATCTCACGAGCCAGAAACCGGTCAGGAAGGTTCGAAAGAGCGTATCTAAGATCAAGCCCAGTATGAACAAAGCTCCGAACATGCGGTTGTGGAAGAAAGCGAAACCCGAAAACCAGATCGGCCAGGCAGTGTAGTCTTCTGGTGGCTCATCAGGGCGAGGCTTACTGAGAATGGTGACTGTCAGGAGGAGACGTTTCCCCGCCAGGAAGACGATGAGCATGACGGGGGTGAAGTAACGAGGTACGAAGATCAAGAAAACTATTACGGCATAGATGAGCACCAGGGCTGCGATATTTATATATCGGGCGGCTTTCTCGCCGAACCTCACCGGCATAGTGCCCACCCCTCTCTGCTTGTCGTCGGATAGTTTGTCGATGTGCTTGCTGATGTTAATGCTGGCCACGCTCAAACCAAAGGGGACACCCGCCAGGGCTACGAGCCACGCGTTCTCGGTCCATCCACGAGCAAGGACGATGTACACACCGGCGATCATTATTGGGCCCCATATTAAAAAAATAAACAATTCACCAAGCGCCAGGTATTTGAGCGGCCATGTATAGAGCAGCAGTACCAGCGCACCGAGAGCGAAAAGACCGATGACAGCGGGGGAAAAATCTGTATAAATTAACGCATATACACCCGAAAGGAACGCCAGCCCCCCACTGACAGCGAACCATTGCAGCTGTTGGCGATTGGTCCAGAAACCTTGGACGAGTGGGTGGACACCGTACTCAACACGAAAATAGTTGTCTTTATCCACACCGCGGTTGAAATCGGTGTAGTCGTTGAGCAGGTTGTTTGTGCCGTGAGCGATGAATAAACCGAGCGTGACGATCAACCATGGCAACCAGGTGAAAAAACCATCTCGCCATGCCAGCAGCCCGGCGATGATACACGAGTAGAGAGTTACCACGGTCACTGCCGCGCGGGTGGCTATCAACCATTTTGAGACGACATCCAAGCCATCCCATTCTTCTTTCGATTCAATTTTAACCAGTGTCGAAAGGGAAGTCCTCCACATGGAAAAGTTGATCTTCATTGGAATATCTCTTTTCACTTCACAGGGATGTCGTATTAATCCATTTTACACGAATCTGTGGATTCATTACACCGGAGACATTAATGTTTCTCATTATCATCTTAACCAGGTTAACTTACAACAGGTTTCGTGTGAGAAGCTTTCAATAAAAGTTGTGTGTCTATCGATGAGAAGTAATTCGAGGGGATTGCAGAAGGCGATTAACCAGAAAAGGTTACGGCCAAGGAATACTCAAGGAGTCGGTGTAGCCGTGTTTTTCCACCACAAATAAGGATCCGGACGATTTACCATCGCACGTCTGCTCGTCGGTGAAAGTATAGGATGGTGTATCCGTATGCACAGCAACGTCGAAGAGAAAACCGTTCTGGCATATCCGCGCCTCGATCATGTAGCCACGATCATCATCCTCGGTCATGTAAACTGCCGTCCAGGATACGGTTACCGTATCGCCGTTGCGTTTAGCCCAGACTTGTTCGGGTGGTCCGTAGAGCACAGACCAGGGTAACCGGCGGTGCATCACCACCACGCTGAAGATATCACCTTCCACACTGACCAATGAGGCAGAAATCCAGCAGGGCCACTCCTGTATGTCGGGCTTGATAAAAAGCCATGATCCATCGTAGTTACGATTCCAGACCAATGCGTGATAGCCGGTATAGAGATCGCCAGCATGCAGATAGGCAACACCAGGGCCATAGCGGCAATGTGATTGCTGCAGTACGGTAGCGTCGGGGAAATCGAAGGTCGCCGTCGGGCTGATCGTCGGTGTGGGTGTGATCGTCGGGGTTGACGTCACGGTCGGCGTGGGCGTATTCGTCGGCGTATCCGTTGACGTGGGCGTCTGAGTCACCGTCGGTGTATGCGTTGGTGTAAGCGTGATCGTCGGAGTCGGCGTTACTGTTGCGAAAAGAGATGCCAGGGATGTAGAGCTGCACCCGGGAAGGAGAAGACCCACCAGGATGAGTAACAATAGTTTGAGTTCATACCTTTGAGCAACCATTTGATCTAACCACCAATGGATGCATTCTAAGGCACACAGGAGGCATATCGCAATGAAACGGGAGGGCTAGGTCCGCTCTACCCTTGATCGATGATCGCGCATGTCTCAAAATCAAAAACCATGCTGCCAGTTTTATAATTATCCTTCCTGCGGACTTCTCTCTCACCTGGATCGAGAACGACCCACGGGCTATCGCAAACGTCCCTCATTTAATCGATGTAGGATGTTTTGATTCCGGCCGTAGGTGCAACCTGCGCACTCCACTTCTCTCACATCTCATTTCTTTTCACTAGAGGAGAGTTGTATAATCTCACCCTAACTATGGGATCACAAGAGAAAATTTTGAAAACCGAGTTCTCACTCGAAGACGAATATCCCTACAACCGAACCGGACCGGTGCGCTGGATCATTTCCCACGCGCTGCGCTATCCTCTCCTCCCGCTCGGTCTGCTTCTCGCCGCGGCGGGGAATAATCTCGCTTTTGGCTATGTCCAGATTTTCATCGGACGCACATTCGATCTGATTACTTCAATCGGCTGGACGCGAGCAGACCTCACGATTGCGACGCTCGCCGTCTTGGTCGCAGCCCTCTCCCAGGGTTTCACTGGTTTGATCCGGAACTACGCCGCGGAATTCATGGCGCAAGCCATCGAGCGCGACACCCGGCACGAACTCTACGTCAGCCTGCTGGGAAAGAGTCAAACTTTCCACAGCCGCCAGCGCGTCGGTGACATCATGTCCCGGGCCACGAACGATGTTCGCTCGTTAAACCTGATGTTCAGCCCCGGCATGATGTTGATCACAGATTCATTAATGAATTTGGTTATCCCCATCGTATTGATTGGGCTTATACGTACAGAGCTGTTAATCGCCCCACTCATGTTCACTGTCGCACTTGTCCTAACGCTGCTTGATTACAATCGCCGCCTCAGCCCGGTCAGCCGCGACATTCGCGATCAGTTCGGGACGATGAATGCCGGCTTAGCCGAGGCGATCGCTGGGATCGAGGTTGTCAAGGCGAACGTCCAAGAACACTACGAATGGGACAAATTCACCCATAACGCGCGCCGATTTCGAGATCTTTTTGTCCAGCGCGGCGAAATCCAGGCACGCTACTGGCCCATGTTGGCCTTCGCCGTATTCTGGGCAATTGGCTTCTTCCATGCGCTTACCATCTGGCATGCGGGTCGCATCTCCCTTGGCGAGGTAGTTGCCTTCTTAGGACTTATGGGCGGACTTCGCTTCCCAACCTTTATCTCACTTTTCTCGTTCGACCTGGTCCAGCTTGGGATCGCCGGAGCGCGTCGAATTCTCAAAATGATAAACGCTGAAACCGAATTGGACGAGAATGTCGGCGGTGTCGCCCAAACAATCCAGGGTGAGGTTTCATTTGAAAATGTCAGCTTCGGTTACAACGGGAAGCTGGTGTTAAAGGATATCTCCTTCACTGCTAAGCCCGGCGAGACGATCGCTATTGTCGGTCAGACCGGCTCCGGTAAGACCACCCTCACGCACCTGATCAACCGCATCTATGATGTGAATGAGGGGGCAGTTCTTGTCGACGGGATCGATGTACGGGAGTGGAGCATGGAATCGTTGCGCTCCCAGATTTCCACCATTGAACAGGACATCTTCCTTTTCTCAACTAACCTCTCCGACAACATCTCCTTCGGTCGCGATGACGCCACAAAAGAAATGATCGAGACAGCCGCACGTGAAGCTCAGGCAGACGAGTTCATTCGCAGCTTCGCAGATGGCTATGATACCGAGATCGGAGAGCGCGGCGTGACCCTCTCAGGTGGTCAGCGGCAGCGCATCGCCATCGCCCGCGCCTTCCTCACCGACCCGCGCATCCTTATCCTGGACGATAGCACAAGCGCCATCGACAGCGAAACAGAGGATCAGATCCAGCGCGCCATGCGCAGGATCAGTCAGAAGAGGACAACTTTTCTCATCACACATCGACTCAGCCAGATCCGCTGGGCGGATCGCATATTAGTTCTCCGTGGAGGGGAGATCATCGATCAGGGGACTCACACAGAACTATTGGCGCGCTCTCCGGATTACCAGCGCATCTTCGCTCGCGTTCGATCATCCGCCGATAACAGCTCATCCACCGGTTCACCAACGGGCACAACCCCCAAGGCAGGAGAGTAACAGGTTATGGGGTTCATTCTCGACGGACTGGATACTGAATCTTACGACCGTGAGTACAGCGATCGCGACCTGTTGCGGCGGATCATTTCCTATTTCCGCCCATACGGCCGCAAGATGGCCTTGGTCGCGCTCATGCTCACGCTTAACTCAGTGGCTGGGAGCGGCAGACCAATAGTTATCGCCAAGGCGATTGACCTGGTCGCCGAAACACCCACCATCTACCGTATGGCATTCGCCGCGAGCCTGCTTTTGCTGTTCGGCGTGGCCGCATGGGTCACCAATTTCATACGCCAGTGGCTCTCGGCAAGAGTGGTTGCGGATGTAGTCTTACAGCTTCGTTCTGACGCCCTGGACGCCACCATTCACCACGATATGCCCTTCTTCGACACGCACCCAACAGGAAAGATCGTAAGCCGGGTGACTTCTGATACACAGGATTTTTCAGACGTTGTGGGATTGGTCATCAACTTGATCAGCCAAGTCTTGATTATCATCATCCTGATCATCTGGCTTTTCAATATTAACGTCGGGCTCACCCTTCTTTTACTGGGAATGTCACCCATTGCGGCTGTTATCGCCTTAAGTTTTAGGCGTGTCGCCCGTCGTGTGACCCAGCATGCCCGCCGGGTAACTGCAAAGATCAATGCCCAGATCCAGGAGTCGATCAGTGGGATCATCGTTGCTAAGAGTTTCCGTAAAGAGCAGACGATCTTCGAGACTTTTGAAGGCAATAACCAACAAGCCTATCAAGTGGGTCTGCGCCGCGGTCTGACTTTGAACACCATCTTTCCCATCATGGGGGTTGCGAATGGTCTGGCGACGGCAATGCTGCTCTTCGCCGCGGGGCTGCGAATTCAAACGGGCAGCATCTCGCCCGGCGAGTGGTACCTCTTCATGCAAGCTGTTGGTTTCTTCTGGTACCCGCTCATGGGGATCGCCTCCTTCTGGAGCCAGTTCCAGGATGGCCTATCCGCCGCCGAGCGGGTGTTCGCTTTGATCGATGCCCAATCAGATGTCGAGCAAATAGCAAACGAGCCAGTCGAGGAGCTCGAGGGTCGCATCGAATTCAGGAATTTGCGTTTCAGCTACTCGGAAAAAGAGATCGTCCTGCCAGACTTTTCTTTGATGATCCATCCTGGCAAAACGCTCGCACTTGTCGGTCATACGGGCGCAGGGAAAAGCAGCATCGCCAAATTAATCACTCGCTTCTACGAATTCCAGGAGGGTGAGCTGCTGATTAACGGTCGTGATATCCGCCGCCTGGATCTTGATGTGTATCGACGGCATTTAGGCTTGGTCCCGCAGGACCCCTTCCTTTTCTCGGGTACTGTTGCCGAGAACATCCGCTACAGCCGGCACGAGGCGACGGAGAAAGACGTGCGCCAAGCTGCCGAGCATATCAGCGGTGGAGAATGGCTCGCCGGTTTACCCAAAGGGCTCGAGACCGACGTAGGTGAACGTGGCGCGAATCTATCGATGGGTCAACGTCAGCTCGTCGCATTGGCGCGAGTACTGCTGAAGGATCCGGCGATCCTCATCCTCGATGAAGCCACAGCCAGTGTCGATCCATTTACAGAAGCACAAATTCAGAGTGCGCTGCAGCAAGTGATGCACGGGCGCACCTCCGTGGTCATCGCCCACCGCTTGTGGACTGTCCAGAATGCCGACCGAATTATCATCATCGATAGGGGCAGGATCATCGGGGATGGAACACACAAATCATTGATGGCAGAAGGCGGGCATTACGCCGACCTTTACAACACGTACTTCCGCCACCAATCGCTGGAATACATCGAGAGCATGGGGAATTAGCTAGTAAAGCCGCGTTCCTTGGATCCCTTTCGTTCCAACAATTCGCAGCAGTGAAAGCCCATTCTTATGGGTGCGAAGTGAACCCCCAAAGATCTATGAGAACTCTCGCTTCAGCTATCTCCTGCCTCGCGGCTTGATCTCGACCACTCCAGGTTGATCC
>CBDTTY010000100.1:0-7774 GCA_965363875.1 uncultured Anaerolineales bacterium | reverse complement strand
ACGCCGATGAGGTTGTCAGCAACGTATCTGGCACAGCCACAGGCTGAATCGCGCTCAACCTCGACGGCGACAATTTTCTCGTCCTCCACTGTTACCCGAAATTCAGGTTTCCCGAAATGCGCTGCGAAGCGCTGAATCAGGGGATCGTCATAGGTTTCTACCAATGGCTTGCGATTGTAGCTGTCCTCCGCGAGGGAGCAGAAGGGTTTGGGCAGTGCGACAGGGACGTCGATCTCTTTAAGCCACTGGGTGAGCTGGGTGGCGAGCCCCGGTGGCACGGATTCGTTGCGGTCGATGGGGGCGACAACCGCCTTTGCGCCAGTCATCTTCACGATATCGGGAATTAATTGTACAAGGCCCGCGAGTTCGCCCAGTGCGAGAACAAGATCTACTTGGGGAAGCGAAGGGGGTAGAAAATCCTCTGGATCATCAACGATGGGAGGTAAGACGCGCGGCGCGGCCCAAGAGTGGACTACCCAATCCGTGGGTGCGTTCGCCGCAATGTTCTCTGCGATTCGCTCGCCCCATTTTCCTTGGGTGACACTCAAGATTTGGAATAGATTATCGGATGCGCTGGCACCCTTCACGAATAAATAACCTCGTTTATCGACGTTCGGAACTCTTTAAGATGATGCTGGCTAGCCTCCTTAAACGGGAGTGGGGAAAGTCACTCTTTGTAGCGTAAGTTGTCCTTTATGCACCTTTTCTACCCGATTTGCAAGGATCGTTCTCGAGCGGGATAAAAAGGGCAGCAAAAAGCACCTTGTGGGCAGCGGTGGAAAGCAAAATTTGGAGATTGTTTTGAGTTCGTTTGTCGGCAATGTTATTGTTGCCTATGAGCGAGAGTGTGACCCTAGAAGGATATGCAGAGTTTAAGACATGGTCTATTCTTGAAGGTGGCTCATCCGCCGATCCGATAGTAATTGACCTGGTATACAACTATGATAGGGCGGAAGGAGAATGTTAAACAATGAAGAGACAACAAAACACGCTGAGCATTTTAACCATACTGATAATCTTGTCTCTCGCGCTAACGGGCTGTGCAAGTTCTGATGGTGAGGAAGATCGGGTGGTTTATATTAGCAACGAGACTGGTGTTGAAGCGCCGCTGGTCATTCCCGCCGAGTATAGGGATAAACTCAACCCGCTGGCGGACGACCCTGCGGCGATCGCTTCCGGGAACGAGGCCTATGTCGCCCTGTGCAGCCAATGCCATGGTGATGATGGGCGCGGAAAGGGACCTGATGCGGCCGGGTTAAATCCACGACCTGCCGATTTCACCGATCAAGAACAGATGCAAGAAAACACCGATGGTTACCTGCTCTGGCGAATTTCGGACGGTGGGGATTTGGATCCCTACAATTCCTTGATGACAGCCTGGGGCACGCTGCTCAGCGAGCAGGAGATCTGGGAGTTAATCTCCTACCTGCGGACGCTTCCGTGAATTAAATTCAACCAGGTTGCCCCAAAATGCTGGGGCCGGGTTGTAATCGAAGTAGATACATGAGCGGATATCTCATCCGCTCTTTTTTTATCTGCTCAGAATTTCATCCTGATCGACAGGTCGGAGTGAAAAATGATGATGCAGAGAGGGGCTTGAGCGGTTGCCGTTTCTTATGTTTTTCCGGTCGCGGTAGCTTAACGCCAGATTGGCTTGACCGCGCTCGAATTTAATGATAAGTTTATGCAAATCTTTGCAACTACATAGGTTTGCCTATGTCATGCGGTGCACGACTTGCTGAACAGCTCCGCGAGCGCGGATACAGAGTAACTGCCCAACGAACGATCATCCTCGAGACGATCGCTCACATGGAAGACCATATATCTGCCCAGCAAGTGTATGAGGGGGCGCGAGAACGTCTGCCCGGGCTGAACCTCGCTACAGTCTACAGGACCGTAGAATCGCTTCAGGGGGCAGGGATGATAAATATGCTCTCCACCGGGGGAGAGCCAATGCGTTTCTCTCTGCGTGATCCCGAACACCCGCACAGCCATCTTGTATGTCGCGAATGTGGTTCTATCTTCGAAGTTGGAGCGGAGGAGATCGAAGCATTCTCTCGACGCGTCGAAGAGACAACCAGCTTCAGGATCGATTCGGTGCATTTGACGTTGGAGGGTCTCTGCCAAATCTGTAAACAGAAACCGGCAGTTTCGTAGCTCTGATATGGAGACTTGCTAATGCTTTTTTCACCTACGCCCTTACACATCCCGGATGGTTTTCTTTCCATTGGTGTATCCATCGTTGGCTGGATACTCGCGGTGGTTTTCATCGGGATTGCCCTTCGCCAAACCAAGGATCAACTTGGCGAGCGGCAAGTTCCGCTGATGGGCGTAATCGCGGCTTTTATTTTCGCCGCCCAGGCGATTAACTTTCCCGTCGCCGCCGGGACATCCGGGCACCTTCTCGGTGGGACGCTCGCGGCGATTGTATTAGGTCCTTGGGCGGGCACATTGGTCATGACGGCCGTCATCGCTGTTCAAGCCTTGCTCTTCCAGGACGGGGGATTGCTGGCGATGGGTTGGAACATCCTGAATATGGGTGTCATCACCACATTTACAGGCTATGCAGTCTATATGCTCGTTAACCGTTTTCTTGGGCCCACCACACGATCTCGGCTGATCGGGGGGTTCGCAGGCGCCTGGCTGTCGGTGATCGTTAGCGCGAGCGCCACAGCCATTGAGTTGGCAATCTCGGGAACTTCACCGCTCTATTTAGGGCTGCCGGCGATGGCTGGCGTCCATGCCCTAATCGGCCTCGGTGAAGGTATCATTACTGTCGGGGCGATAGGTCTTCTGCAAGCGAGTCGACCGGAGGTGTTAACCACCGGGGAAACGGCACCGGGGAAGCGCACAGCGACATTTACTTTGGTCGGTCTGCTCGTTGCATTGGGGGTCGCTGCTTTCTCCCCGCTCGCGTCAGCACATCCGGATGGCCTGGAGTTCATCGCTGAGTTGCAGGGCTTCTTGGGATTGGCGCAAGAATCATCCTTTGAACTGATGCCGGATTACACGCTGCCTTTCCTGAGCGACCCGGTACTTACGACGATTCTGGCCGTCGGCGCCGGGACGCTGGTCGTATTCGGATTGGCCTGGCTCATCGCCCGGAGCTCAGTGCAACGGGGAGCCGTCGGGGATTAGAATTTGCATATCGACCTGACGGATCAATATCATCCCAGAGAGAGCCTGATCCACCACCTGGACCCTCGGGTAAAGGTGGTGGTTACACTTTTATTTATTCTCGTTGTTGGACTTGTAAGACAGGGATCCTGGATCGCCTTCGGGGCGCTATTCCTTGGGATCTTAGGCTATGCGGCCGCTTCAAGACTTGGAATGCTCTATGCTGTGCGGAGATCCTTTATTGCCATCCCATTTCTGCTTGCAGCAGCTCCACTGCCCTTTATTATCCCGGGTCCTGCCCTCATCAGCTTTCCCGCGCTCAATCTGACAATATCCGAACCGGGGACAATCCGCTTCGTGAGTATCATGATTCGGACTTTTATCGCTGTCCAGGCTGGAATTCTGTTGGCGGCAACGACGCCCTTTCCTGATTTGGTCTGGGCAATGTGTTCGCTGCGTATTCCTCGTCCCCTGGTTGCCGTAATCGCATTTATGTATCGATATATTTTTGTTTTGGCTGACGAGGTTATACGCCTTATGCGGGCACGTGCTGCGCGCAGCCCGGAGATCCCCGGCAAAGGAAGGCCTTCCCTTCTTTGGCGAGGTCGAGTGACGGGGTCTATGGTCGGCAGCCTCTTCCTTCGTTCGCTAGATCGCAGCGAACGTGTTTATGGAGCGATGGCCTCCCGAGGCTATGATGGTGAGATGCGCACTTATTCGACCTTTCAGATGCGTGGAGCCGATTGGATCAGCCTTATCGTATTCAGCCTGCTAATCCTTGGATCGCTCTCGCTGATGTT
Organism: uncultured Anaerolineales bacterium; assembly: GCA_965363875.1. GTDB lineage: Bacteria > Chloroflexota > Anaerolineae > Anaerolineales > E44-bin32 > E44-bin32. The sequence goes on along the minus strand of CBDTTY010000100.1, from coordinate 3,857 downwards.
CTTGAGGTAGAGCATGCACCATACATTAGATATCCAGGATCTACACTTCAGCTACCCGGATGGCCGGAAGGCTTTGCGCGGCGTAAGCCTTTTCATTAACCCAGGTGAAAAAACCGCACTGGTCGGACCTAACGGTTCAGGGAAATCGACGCTTCTGCTCCATTTGAATGGGATCCTGCGCGGTGAGGGGGAAGTCCATGTCTGTGGGAAGGAACTGACCGACGACAGTCTGAAACAAATTCGTGCCCTGGTCGGATTAGTGTTCCAGGACCCGGATGATCAACTCTTTTCACAGAGTGTCTATGAAGACGTGGCCTTCGGTCCACTCTATATGGGTCTTCCAAAAGAGGGATTAGCGCAGAAGGTGAGACAGGCACTTGAAGACGTTGGCATGGCGGGTTCGGAGGTGCGCGTCCCGCACCATCTCAGCGAAGGCGAGAAAAAACGTGTGGCTATTGCGACAGTCCTTTCAATGGATCCCGAGGTGTTGGTCTTAGATGAACCCACGGCCGGACTCGATCCGCGCGGGCGGCGTGAGCTGATTCAGCTCCTGCGCGGTCTACCGCAAACGATGCTTGTCGCCACGCATGATATGCGCATGGTGGCAGAGCTTTTTGAGCGAACCGTCATCATCGATGAGGGGCAAGTCGTCGGTGATGGACCAACGGCACAGATCTTAGCAAAACCTCACCTGCTGGAGAGGCATGGATTGGAAGCGCCGTAAAATCGGGATCTTGCTTCATCGAAACTATCCTGCATCTAATTTCGTTCCCTGTTAGAAAATAAATCAGAAGCATTCTGGAAAGTGGTGTGATTCGATATTGAGATGGAGACACCACTCGCGGTAGAATATCTGGGCGATGAAAAAATTTCACATGCTGCTTCAAGATGCAATACGCTGGTCACTGGTTGTAACCGGCGCAGCGATACTAGGCGGATTATGGATATGGGCTTCGGCGGTGCCAGTCGAGGCAACCACAGGGGGATTGATCCCCAGCCCTAGAGAGGGGTTTCTAGCCCCCGATTTCACCCTCGAAAGCTTATCTGGTGACCAGATTTCGCTCTCCGATATGCGCGGAAAGGCGATTGTTTTGAACCTGTGGGCCTCCTGGTGTCCTCCCTGCCGGGCAGAAATGCCAGCATTGCAGCGGGTCTATCAGGAAAATCATGATCGCGGGCTGCAAGTGCTGGCGGTGAATATGACAGCACAAGATAGCCTTACTGATGTTGAAGCTTTCGTGCAGGAGTTCAACTTAACATTCCCCATTCTGCTTGACACCAGTGGAGAGGTCGGAAATGCCTACCTCATGCGCGCCTTGCCGACGACTTTCTTCATCGATCGGGAAGGAGTCATCCAGCGCGTGATCGTGGGAGGGCCGATGAGCGAAGTCACCCTGCAGAGCACCGTCGAGCAGCTGCTGGAGGAAGTGCACTGATGTTCCCCATCCTTCAAATTGGACCACTCGCAATTCAATTGCCCGGTTTGCTGCTCTTGGTGGGTTTGTGGATTGGAACACAGATAGCCGAGCGCGAAACGGCGCGCTATAAGCTAGATCCGGGGCTAATAAGCAACATGATCTTCATCGCTCTCGCTGCTGGGATTATTGGTGCTCGCCTGGGTTACGCGCTTAAATACATTGATCTTTATTTAAGTGAACCCCTGAACTTGCTGGCGCTTAATGCGAACACACTCTCCATCATTGAGGGCATAGCCGTAGGGCTCATTGCTGCAATGATTTATGCTCAACGTAAAGGGCTCTCTCTTCTCCCGACGCTTGATACGCTTGCGTTGGGTGCGGCAGTTTTTGCGATCTTTGTTGCCCTGGCGCATCTCTCAAGCGGCGATGCATTTGGCGCATCGACCACAGTCCCCTGGGCGATTGAATTATGGGGTGCCGACAGACACCCCTCACAGATTTACGAGCTCCTATTCGCCGTGGGCGTCACGCTGGTGATCCTGCAGGTCCGTAAAAAAAGGTCCTTCTCGGGCTTTATCTTCACCCTATTCGTTGCGCTTGCGGCTATTTCACGGCTGTTTCTCGAAGGTTTTCGCGGGGATAGCTCGATTGTTTTTGGAAGCATACGCAGTGCGCAGCTTATCAGCTTTGTTGTGATGATCTTCGTATTGATTGCCCTTCACCTGCTCTCCCGGAACAATGTGGAAAGGAAGGTACAACCGCCCGCGTGAACGGCTTCAATTCAGCGCTCAATCAATTTCCCAATGGATTGGGATGTTGGCCGGGGATCTCCTGACAGCGAGAGATTATGCTGGCTTCAGCTTGTAGGGGAACTGTAAGGGAATATCTCGTTTTTTTAAGTGATACTACATACAAGAACCGTGGCTCGAGTGAGCGCCTGACGCCATATTGCAGCGTAAACGAGATGAAGGCGATGTGGGAAGATGGCGTACAATACTCTAGCTTGCTGAGGATGTGATTGTGTACCAGATTGAATTGGGACACTTACTGCTCAAAGCCCTATCGATTTCAGCGCCGAAAATTATTTCCGCGCTCGATCCTGCGTTTCTTCTCTTAGCATTGCCCCCGGTTGCATGGCTCTCGGATCGCTCTCGCCGTGATCGAAATAAACCCCCAAACTCAGGTCACAATCACGGAGGAGATAAGACGAATCGGGTCGCCTCCTTGGAGCGCGAGATCGAGAAGCTCAGATCCCTTCTGGTGATGACGGCGAATTTAAACGCAACGCTCAATTACGAGCGAGTGCTTGAGATGACACTTGACCTCGCTAATAGTGCACTTGAGGGTGAGGGCGCGACCAAATTAGTTAGCGCGTTGATGCTCTTCGAGAACGAGGAGCTATATATAACCTCCGCACGAGGACTATCGGCAGCGGATTTACGTGTCACGCTGCTTGGAGCGCGGGGTGTAGTGGGAGAAGCGTTGGCCAGTGTGCAATCCCAACTTTGCAAAAACCCAGGCCAGGATGTCGAACTGAAGCGGATTATCACCTTGCACAACTGTCGTGTCGCCGTTTGTATCCCCCTTGTAGTCGGTTTGGACCTCTATGGTGCGCTGCTTTTCGCGCATCCGGATGAGGGGTATTTCACTCCTGAGCAGGTCGAGCTGCTCGATGCCATCGCACAGCAGGCAATGGTCGCTCTGCAGAATGCTCGTCTATATAGCGATCTGGAGCAGGAGAAGGAGCGCATTGCCGAGATCCAGGAAAACACGCGCAACAAGCTTGCCCGCGATCTGCATGATGGGCCGACACAATCCATCGGAGCGATCGCAATGAGGGTGAACTTCGCCCGGCGCCTCCTCCAACGCGAACCAACTCAAGCTGCTGAAGAACTCTTTAAAATTGAAGAACTGGCCCGACGTACGACAAAAGAGATCCGGCAAATGCTCTTCACGCTCCGGCCCCTCATTCTTGAATCGGAAGGGTTGTTGGGAGCACTTGAGCAACTCTCTGAGAAGATGATGGAGAATCACAACCAGAACGTAGTCGTCGAGGCGAAGAACGGAATTGTCGACGACATGGAAGTCGGCAAGCAGGGTGTGATATTTTTCATTGTTGAAGAAGCCGTGAGCAATGCCCGCAAGCATGCTAACGCAAAACATATCTGGATCCGATTGAAACGCCGGGGAGATAATTTGCACCTGGAAATCGAAGATGATGGCGTCGGGTTTAACGTTGAAAAAGTTCAGGCCAATTATGAAAAACGCGGCAGCCTTGGAATGGTCAATCTGTATGAACGAGCCGAGCTTGTAAATGGGATCTTGAAAATCGATTCGCAACCAGGGCGCGGGACTCGCATCCTGGTAACGATCCCGGCCACGATAGAGGCGGCAGAGAAACTTCACCAAGCGGGATATGTAGCCTGATCCTCCCCCTTC
>CBDTTY010000099.1:0-7890 GCA_965363875.1 uncultured Anaerolineales bacterium | reverse complement strand
CGAGAGACGAGGTCACGCGGGGCTAATTCCATCTTTTCTGGAGCATAATTCTCCATAAAACGCTCGCCCTGATTGTTGGTCAGGTAACCTCCCTCACCCCGGCAAGCCTCGGTCATCAGGATACCGAGTCGGTATAGACCGGTCGGGTGGAACTGTACAAACTCCATATCCATCAGGGGAACACCCGCGTTGTAAGCCATCGCCACACCATCCCCGGTGTTGGCGTGAGCGTTCGTAGTAACTTTATACGCTCGCCCATAACCGCCCGTGCCAAACATGACTGCTTTCGCACGTAAGGTATGGATTTCGCCGGTCAGCACATCCATCGCCACAACACCTCTGCAGATGTTGTCTTCGATGATTAGATCCAGCACATACCATTCGCTGTAAAAGTGAACGCCGTGACGCAGCGCTTGTTCATGGATTGTTTGCAGCAGCATGTGGCCGGTCCAGTCGGCTGCGTAACAGGCGCGGGGAACGCTGTGGCCGCCGAAGCGGCGCTGGGCGATGCGGCCATCCGGTGTGCGGCTGAAAACACAACCCATATGCTCGTATTCATATACGATGTCGATGGCGTCTGACGCCAGTATCTCGATCGCATCTTGATCGCCCAACCAATCCGAGCCCTTGATGGTGTCGAAAACATGCAACTCAAGGCTGTCGACGGTGGGATCTCCAGCGGGTATCTGCTCTAACGGACCGCGAGGTCCGGTTTCAGCGACTGGTCGAATATTGTTGATCGCCGCGGCAATGCCGCCTTGCGCCGCGCCGCTGTGGGAACGCAAGGGATGGATCTTGGAAAGGACGCCGATATCCTTTACGCCCTCCTTGCTTGCGGTCATGGCTGCCCAGGAACCTGCTAAGCCGGCTCCGACAATGATGACATCGTGTGTGATCGTTTCTGTTGACATTGAACCTCTTCCAAGGATGATCTAGGGATCTCTCAATGGATATAGTGTGAATAATCTTACAATTTTTCGCCGGGAAGCTCAAATCGCTGAGCCAGAGAGCTGTTCTGATGAACTGCCCTCAAACGACTTATCGTCGAAATTGTTTAGAATATCTCCTCCTCAAATCTAAAAGTATGCCATAAAAGCACTGGCAAAAAAGTATTAGAAAACACAGATGCCCTGGATGAAAGTAAGTTTTTTGCATGGGGATCCGGTGTTGATTCGCGGGGTGAGCTGCTGTGTGGTTGGAGAAAATCAAGAAAGTAACGGTTTTGGAGTCAATGCAGACCCTAACCATCTCCCATGGAAACCATGAACTATCCGATTATGCAGAGGGTACATAGAATAGCTGGTGCAATTGAAGTAGGGGGCACAACGCGTAAGGGTTCGCGATCGCTAATCGAGTAGATAATTGCGCGAAACGGGTAGTTTGCAGGGAGAGAGCGCGATGAATTTCATCAGAGCCAAACGGTGTTTGCTGCTGGGGATCGTGGTTGTAATCGTTGCTGGTTGTGCTCGAGGAGTTTTTATTCAAGCGCCGGCGGCAACACATGTTGCCGCTACATATTGGCCCACTGCAGGCTGGCGATCCTCCACCCCCGAGGAACAGGGGATGGACTCGGGCTTATTGTCCGCGATGTTGGGGGAGATCTTAGAGAAGAATTACGAGATTGACAGTGTGACCGTCGTTCGCAACGGCTACATGGTCGCGGATGTCAGTATCCATCCTTTTAGCTCTACTTCGAAACACAACATTTACTCCTGTACGAAGAGCGTCGTTTCAGCTCTGGTTGGGATCGCAATCGATCAAGGTTACATCGAGGGGCTGCAGCAATCCGTCCTGAGTTTTTTTCCACAACGGACCATTGCTAATCGCGATGCAAATAAGGAGGCGATGACCTTAGAGCATTTGCTGACGATGACGACAGGTTTTCGATGCCAGGATTCTTACCTATATCGCTGGAGCGGCCTCAATCAGATGAGAGAAAGCGAGGATTGGGTGCAATTTGTGCTTGATCTGCCAATGGAGGGTGAGCCTGGGGAACGATTCGAATACTGCAACGGTGCTTCGTTCCTCCTTTCAGGGATCATCCAGGAAACGACCGGAATGAGTGCGAACGAATATGCAGTGGAGCACCTTTTTGGTCCTCTAGGTATTTCTGATGTTGACTGGTCATCTAGTCCCCAGGGGATATCTGTCGGCTATAGCGAGCTGAGAATGCGTCCGCAAGATATGGCGAAATTTGGGTATCTCTACTTGAACGAAGGCCGCTGGGATGGAGAGCAGATTGTCCCCTCCGAGTGGGTGGTTTCTTCAAGTAACCAATTCATCTCGGCGACACTTGAGGATGGCTACGGATACCAATGGTGGGTCGATGATTCCGGCATGTATCTAGCACTCGGGTATAGGGGACAATTTATTTTCGTAATACCTGAGAAGGAAATGGTCGTAGTATTCACATCCAGTTTGGAGGACAATGACTTCTACGTTCCCCAGACGCTCTTGAATGAGTTCATCATCCCCGCGGCCGTTGCATCAAGCACATTGCCTGACAATCCGGAGGGCGTTGCACTCCTTGAGTCCCTCATCGAGGAGCTAGCCAGTCCCTGAGGCGTATAAACGAGATCCAATTTAAGGTTGGTCCGATTATCACAATATTTAGCTGCCAATCCGGCCAGTTTAATTATGGGCTGTTTCTGACCTGGCTCATTTCGGGCATCGGGTGATTAGGAAAGAATACCCATCACTCGCGTGAAACGGGTCGGTCAAAAATACGTTATCCTATAAGAGGGCAATCATTTTGATTCCAAGTTAGGAGTGACATGTCGAAACCTATAATCCTACTTATTGATGACGAAAAACCATACGCTGAGGTTATAAAAGAGGCGCTTGAAATCAACGGCGTCGAAGTCCTCCTTGCTCACAATGCGATGGATGCGCTTAACCTCTTCCAGCAGGTCACTCCCGACCTGATCCTCATGGATGTCATGATGCCGGAGGTGGACGGCCTCTCGCTCCTACGCTGGATTCGTGAGCATTCAGAGAATGATAGCCTCCCCATCCATGTTGTGAGCGCGAAGGCGCAAGAGGACGATCGAAAAGCGGCCATCACCGCCGGCGCAAATGGTTTCCTGGCAAAGCCGTTCACGGTTGACGAAATGCGCGAGGTGATCGGCAAATATGTGCCGTTGACCCCTCCAAGTATGAATTAAACCAAATTTCCAAACCAGTGTGGCGAGGTCAATCTGTCATCAGACGAGGCAAGTCATTTGATGACAGATTTTTCTCGTCCCGAGAAACAGTTGGAGCAGGTTGCCCGTATGGTGGACTCCCGGGAAATGGCATACGGGAATGGGCAACCAGATGAAACTGCTAACATTCCCACGGGCTATCTGCTATTAGCCTTCGATTATCCTCCGCTTAGGGTTTTATTTTGAAACATGACCTTATAATCCCAGCTAGGCTCTCAAGGATGACCGCGCGGGGATGGTTCTCGGAGCCTCACGGAATGCGCTGCGTTGAAGAGCGCTAATCGTTATTTGGATGAAGTGTTTTATGGCTGAACGAACACCGCTGTGGAAAAAGAATAGGAAAACAGAGGTCACCGCTGGTGACCGTAAGCAACGCTGGCTATCCAAGCTCGTCAAATGGGTTTTAGTCATTTTTGTCATGCTATTTGGGTGGACCATCTGGAATTTTTCCGAGCGCTATGACAATCGTATCTACAACCCTGATGAATTGGATGTTGTTCCCGAGCGGCCCGTTGCCTTGGTCTTCGGCGCCGGCTACTGGGAGGATGGCGCGCTGAGCGATGTTTTGCGCGATCGTCTCGATGCAGCTCTTGAACTCTATCGGTCCGGGAAAGTGGAGAAACTCTTATTCAGCGGTGACAACCGCGTGGATGAATACAACGAGCCGGGGAGGATGCGCGAATACGCGATCTCGCAAGGAGTACTCGATGATGATATTGTGCTGGATTTTGCCGGCAGGCGAACCTATGATACATGCTATCGGGCGCGTGACATTTTCCAAGTTCATGATGTGATCTTGGTAACGCAACGCTATCACCTCCCCCGTGCTCTGCTGACCTGTGATGGCCTGAACGTCGATGCGGTTGGTTATGTTGCCGATCGGACGCCCTATGTGCATATTCGCTGGTATTGGCTTCGAGAAATACCAGCACTATGGAACGCATGGTGGGATATCAATGTAAAGCAACCTGAACCGGTTTTAGGAGATCCGCTGCCGATCTTTCCCTAGACTGACAATCAATTGGCGAAGGTAAAGTCTGCGCCTTGAAGTTTGCGCGTTATACCTCCCACAGGTTCTGAACCTGCGGGAGGTTAGGGTTTAATGGGTTGCCCGAGAGTCGCGAGCCGACACTCGGGTCGGTCTTACAGCCCTTGCGAAAGAATTGAAGACGGGCCGACACATGGGTCGGCTCCTACTATTTAATGATTGGGGGGCGCACCTAATCGCGGGGAAAGCTGAATATCATCTGCAGAATATGACGTTGAGCACTCATGTTCTGTTAGCACTGTTATATTATATATTCTGAATATTGAATAACCTTAGGTGGATATTATGGATGGATATGAATGGCAAGGATCGCTCATGAAAGCTCTAGCTCATCCCGCTCGGCTCCAAATAATGGAGGTGTTGAGAAGCGATGGGGAGTGTTGTGTCTGTCATATTGAGAACATTCTAGGGCAACGACAAGCCTATATCTCCCAACAACTCTCGCGTCTGCGGGAAGCAGGGCTTGTTGTGGATCGACGCGAAGGATTGAACGTTTTTTACTCACTGGTCGACGAATCCATTTCTCGACTATTGGAAGTCACAAGACAATCGGTGATGGATTTAGCTTCATTTAATGGAGTGAAGCTGAGCTTCCGTCAACTTGAACATGATGAGTCCTGCCCTTGCACCTGTCCCAATTGTACGGTCCAGGATGATGCGCCCGCAGGATGAACTTCGCAAGAATGAAGTCAATAAACTTGATCTGGAGGGTGGGCAATGATGGTTATTAAAGTCTTGGGTCCCGGGTGTAAAAACTGTGAGCGCCTGGAGATACACGCAGTCCAAGCTGTCGAGCAGATACAAACCGAGAACCCCAAACTCGAGATTACTGTCAAGAAAGTGACCGATGTGAATGCCTTCCTGAACTACGGTCTTCTGAAGACGCCAGGCTTGGTGATTAACGAGAAGCTGGTTTCCTCTGGAAGAATTCCATCTCCATCCCAAATTGCCGGGTGGATAGAGGGTGCTCTGACTCAAGAAGAGTAGAAATATAACCGAACAGGATGTCCCTTCATCGGGTAAAAAAATCAAGAGAGAAGACCACTATTACCATTATTTAGAATCGGAAAACTTCGCATCACGATTGCAGAAGGGCTGCCCACGAATGATCCTCGAAAACATCGTTGAATATATTGGGACCCTCCTATGGGCAGGTTGGACAAACCTGCTGGACTACCTGGCCGCGCACGTTCTTCTTTGTCTTGTCCCGGCTTTCGTCATCGCCGGTTACATGAGCGCCATGATCCCACAGGAGGCCATCACCCGCTATCTGGGCCCCAGAGCCTCGCGCTGGGTGAGCTACCCGGCGGCTGCAATTGGAGGGTTCATTCTTGCTGTGTGCTCCTGCACCATCCTTCCGCTATTTGCGGGAATCTGGAAACGGGGCGCAGGGCTTGGTCCTGCTATCACCTTCCTCTTTGTCGGACCCGCGGTCAACATCCTGGCTATCGCCTACACCGGCGCTGCGATTGGAATGGACATCGCTTTAGCCCGAATCGTACTCTCGATTTTATTCGGCATTGGTATCGGTTTGATCATGACCTGGGTATTCCGAAAACAGGAGGCAGAAAGAGCTGATGAAATGGACTCCGCGGGAATGTTCGCTGGGAAAGTAGAGGTTAAACCTGCGATCTGGGTAGTCTTTATTCTCCTCATTGCGGTACTTATCATTGGCACGCTGCAGATCGGGATTTTAACGAATACCTGGCTTAGCCTACGCATGCCAATGGACATCCCTGAATCTGTCACTTCGAATCTTGGAAATCTCAACCTCGCCCCGCATGGCGCGTTGCTCATACTGCTGCTTCTCCTTCTCGCTCCGGCCGCCTATCTCGGCCTCGAGGATATCCTCGAGCGTTTCAACCGCTGGACAACGCTCTCCATTTCTCTTGTGGCAATTACCCTTCTCGTAGCTTCAATTTCGGTAAGTGAGGGGAGCGTCGTAATCGGAATCACCGGCCGCTTTGTCGGCGAACTCCTTCTCATAGCGGCGATTGGTGTCGTCGCCGCGCGCAATTTCGAACGCTACGAAATTGCAGAATGGCTGTGGGAAACATGGAAATTCGTCAAGCAGATATTCCCACTTTTAGTGTTTGGCGTTTTCATCGCCGGCATGGTTCGAGTGGTCTTACCGCAGGAGCTGATTCAGTCCCTCGCCGGTGAGAACACCCTATCAGCAAATTTCATTGCCGTGGTTTTTGGTGTCTTCCTGTACTTCCCGACGTTAGTCGAAGTGCCAATCGCGCGCATGTTCCTCGACATGGGAATGCACCGCGGACCCTTGCTGGCCTACCTGCTTGCGGACCCCGAACTCTCGATCCAGAGCATCCTTGTCACAGGCCGGATATTGGGGCGAAAGAAGACGGTCGTATATGTTGCCCTGGTGAGTGTTTTCAGCACGCTGGCTGGTTATATCTTCGGTTACATCCTAGCGGCTTTCTGAAGGTTTCGAGCAATCACACACGGAGGTCAATTTACCAATGTCGCAATCTAATAAGATTGAAACCACACGAATCTCAGGCATGGTGGGGCGCTTATCTGTTTTGGATCGCTTCCTGCCATTATGGATCTTACTAGCCATGGCGGCTGGGGTGGGGTTGGGCGCCGCAGCGCCCGGCGTGAAGGATGTCTTCGACGCGTTGCGCATCGGCACCGTCTCGCTGCCCATCGCCATCGGTCTGCTGTGGATGATGTACCCCGTTCTAGCCAAGGTGAAATATGAGCAGTTAGGAAAGATCACCCAGGCAAAACAACAATTCGGGGTGTCATTGACGTTGAACTGGATCATCGGACCGGCCCTCATGTTCATCCTGGCCTGGATCTTTCTCCCGGATCTCCCGGGCTACCGCACCGGATTGATCATCATCGGCTTGGCGCGCTGTATCGCCATGGTCCTGATCTGGAATATGCTCGCCGGAGGCGACAGCGAATACTGCGCCGCTCTGGTGGCCCTGAACTCCGTCTTCCAAATTTTGATGTATAGCCCACTGGCTTACTTCTACTTGCGCGTAGTGCCCGGCTGGTTTGGCGCCGCGGGCATGATCGTAGACATCTCTATGTGGGATATAACTAAAAGCGTTCTCTTCTTCCTTGGTATTCCATTGGCGGCCGGGGTGATCACACGCCTCGTGCTGGTCAGGCGTAAGGGTACCGAGTGGTACGACGAAGAGTTCGCTCCCAGGTTAGGACCCACGGCATTGATCGGTTTGCTCTTCACAATTGTCGTCATGTTCTCCATGCAAGGTGACAAGATCCTCGCCAACCCCTGGCACGTCCTGCGTGTGGCGATTCCCCTCGTCATTTATTTCGTGCTCATGTTCCTGGTATCCTTCGCTGTTTCGAAATGGAGGGGTTTTTCCTACGAGATGTCGGCCACGCAGTCCTTCACCGCGGCGAGCAACAACTTCGAGCTGGCCATCGCCGTGGCGGTGGGTACCTTTGGCATTGCCTCTCAGGAGGCGCTGGCGACGGTTATTGGTCCTTTGATCGAGGTTCCAGTTCTAATCGGGTTGGTATATGTCGCCTTGTGGATTAAAGAACGGTTCTTCCAGACGCCTGTGGATGCCCACTTGATTTCATCAGCATAATCGTTGAAACTGAGGGTTGTGCTCCGGACAAGGCCATCCATCTTGTTGAGGA
>CBDTTY010000098.1:0-8043 GCA_965363875.1 uncultured Anaerolineales bacterium | reverse complement strand
GCCCGCGGCTTTTTGTTTCACCAAAACGACTCATACACGTAGAGAACGGTCGATCCAGGGGTGCAAGAAAAATATATTTATCCAATAGTTAATGCGAGGATGATCAAGAATTAGACATTCCCCTTGCTCTTGATCGAGTTTCACCGCAGTTAGAAGCTGCGGATAAGTTTGAGGTGTGAGATGAAAGAGATAGTAAATCATGATCTGAAGAATCTGGCCTATGCACCCAAAATACCTGGGCTAACCTTGCGCGGTTATTCAGATTCGCAGGAGCATGCACGGATCGCCGCCATCATCCAGCGCTCCTGGGATGCGGATGGCGTGGATGAGGTCATCACTTCCGACGACATTGCTCGCAGATTCACTCACATGCAGAACTTCGATCCAACTCAGGATGTTCTGCTCGCGGAGATTTGCGGGGATTTAGTCGGCTACGTCCGGATGAACTGGCTCCATGAGTCAACCGGCGACGTCATCTTTCGGCACGATGGATGCGTCCTCCCCGAGTGGAGGCAAAAGGGGATTGGGTCAACCTTGCTGCGATTCGCCAAGGACCATTTTAAAGGTCTGGCAAACCACGTCCCGAAAGAAGGCTTGCGTTTTTTTGAAGTTTTTCTGGCAGACACCGAGAGCGAGAAGCAGGCTCTGTTGAAAAGTGCGGGTTACCAACCTGTCCGATTTTTCTTTGAGATGGTACGGCCACTTAACGCTGAGATCCCTGAAATTGAATTGCCCGAGAATCTCGAGATTCGTCCTGTTAATCCAGATCAATACCGGACCATCTTCGATGCCTCCGAAGAAGCTTTTCAAGACCATTGGGGACACGTCCCGGCGACGGACTCTGAATATCAAGGGTGGGTTAAAAGCCCCTACTTTCAACCTGAGCGCTGGAAAGTCGCTTGGGACAACGGGCAGGTCGCCGGCATGGTCTTGAACTTCGTCAATGACGAAGAAAATGAACGCTTTAATCGAAAACGAGGTCATACGGAAGACATCAGTGTTCGTCGTCCTTGGAGACGGCGCGGACTGGCCCGGTCGCTATTGGCTCAAAGTATGCAGATGCTAAAAGATGAGGGCATGGAGGAAGCTACTTTAGGAGTAGATACCGATAATCCAAGCGGCGCACTAGGCTTATATGAAAATCTTGGCTTTCAAAACATCAAGTTATGGATGGCATATCGAAAGCCGGTGGTATAGACGGTGTATAAATATCGAGTGTCACGCACTCGAGGTAAACAATGGAGAAGAAGATGACCAAACAGACTTTCAACAAACTCGCTAACGCTGGTTACACGATCCGCCCGGCAAGTCTGGATGACATCGAGGGTTCAGTGGAGATGTTTAACCTGTGCTCAAAGGCGATGATCGGCGCTCCCGAGTATACGCAGGATCGCTACGTGAAGGAATGGCAGGTACCGAACTTCGATCTTCAACACGACACCCGACTTGTCATCACCCCCGCAGGACAAATCGTTGGATGCTTCGAGGTATGGGACGTACAAGAGCCACCCGTCCACCCCTGGATTTGGGGCCGCGTCCATCCAGAGTGGGAAGGCAAGGGCATTGGGACGGCGATGATGGCCTGGGCGCTAGATCGCGCCCGCGAGGCTATACCCCGCGCTCCCGGGGGCGCACGCGTTTCGGCGCGCTCTGGAACCGTAAACACGTACACTCCGGCGAAGGAACTGCTTCAGAATATTGGCATGAAAGCCATCCGCTATGGATGGGACATGTTGCTCGACCTTGAAGCGGCGCCCCCAGCGCCTGTATGGCCGGAGGGTATCTCAATCCGGAATATACGGCACCCGGAGGATACCGAAGCCGCCTACCGGGCCGAAGACGAGGTCTTCGAGGACCACTGGGGATATGTGGAGACCCCTTTCGAAGAGGGATTCAAACAGTGGAAATATTTCGTGTTTGAAATCCGGAAGCCCGACCCTGCTTTATGGTTCCTGGCTATGGACGGGGATGAAGTTGCCGGCATGGTTTCGTGTCGAGCGGAGTCAGATGATGATCCGGACAAGGGTTGGGTGAGTGTCCTTGGTGTCCGGCGCCCATGGCGACGCCGAGGCTTGGGTTTAGCCCTGCTGCAGCAAGTTTTCGGCGAATTTTATCGCCGCGGGAAACCCCGCGTTGGTTTAGGCGTCGACTCAAACAATCTCGCCGGCGCGACGAGGCTGTATGAGAAGGCGGGCATGCACGTACAGCGAGAGTATGTCACCTACGAGATCGAACTGCGTCCTGGTGAGGAACTCCAGAAGGAGTGAGAATCCACCAGTGTGCACTCTAACATTACCTGATAAGTTCTATCCCTCGTTGTATCTCTACTATAATGTGTGGCAACCTGCTTAGGGTATAAAAAGGGCAATCGTTTTATATTTAATAAATTGGAGCAAGGATAGCATGAACAAACCCGTCCCCTTCAGGGCCATCCTCTGGGATCTAGGAGGCGTCATTCTACGCACCGAAGACTGGGAGCCGCGTCATTGCCTGGACCGGATGCTGGATTTACCGCACGGGAAAATATACGAACTCGTCTTCGAAAGTGAGATAAGTCGCAAAGCCACCGTAGGCGAAGCCACCAATGACGATATCTGGATGCGCGTAGGTGAGCAGCTCACACTTTCTCGTGATGAATTAACACTCGTGAGGGATGAATTCTGGTCAGGTGATAGGATTGACAAGGATTTGATCCGTTTTATCCGCGCCCGCACAAACGGAACCAAAATGGGTCTATTATCCAATGGATGGTCGTCCACTCGACGTTTCCTTGAAGAACGCTGGCATATCGCCGAAATCTTTGACGACATAATCATTTCAGCCGAGGTTGGGTTAGCAAAACCCGACCGGCGGATCTATCAATTAGCCCTCGACCGGTTGGGTGTCGAAGCGGAACAAACGATCTTCATCGACGACTTTATTGAAAACCTCGAGGGAGCGCGTGAACTGGGGATCCATGGAATCCACTTTCAAGACCCTCAAACCGTCTTGGAAGAGTTGCAGGATCTTCTCGACTTCACTGCCTAAGCTCTCCATCGTCCGGAGATGCCGCAACCCGGATACCGTTGCAGGACTGATAAATCGCTGCAGTTGATAATCAAACTTCAAAACCACTGGTATACTCAATTTGCTATCCCTTAAATTTCGTGGCAGAATTGGTGGGTCTTACAAGTACTATTTGAAACATGTGTGGGTTGAGTCAGGTCTCACACAATAAAACCTCCGCAGCCTGTTTCAAAGGGGGACACGAAGCTCCCATATGAATAAATCATTACAACCGCTGCTCTCCCGCAAAATGATTCTCTTTCTCATCGGACTCACTTTCGCTGAGGCAACGCGGGCGATGACCGCGGTACAGATTCCAGTTTTCTTGCGTGAAATCGGAGCGAGCGTCAGTCAGGTCGGACTTTTTTTCACCCTGACGATGATTGTGCCTCTAGTGCTCGGGATTTTCGGAGGTTGGATATCTGATTCAATCGGCCGCTTACAGGCGATTGTATTCGGGAGTCTTGCGGGGATCCTCGGGTACCTCCCGTTTGCTTTCGCACAGCGCTGGGAAGTGACTCTCATCGGGCCCCTCATCCTGGCGGTGGCAACCGCATTGATCCAACCATCCTTCCGAGCCTATATCGCCGATACTTGCCCCGTGGAGACGCGCGGCCGGGTTTTCGGACTCAGTAAATCATTTATCACCGCAGCCTGGATCATCACCCCACCCTTGGGCGGCTTCCTGGCAATGAACTACGGAGCCCGCACAATGTTTCTCACCGCGGTTGTCCTTTATGG
Organism: uncultured Anaerolineales bacterium; assembly: GCA_965363875.1. GTDB lineage: Bacteria > Chloroflexota > Anaerolineae > Anaerolineales > E44-bin32 > E44-bin32. Next base: position 4,257 of record CBDTTY010000098.1, on the reverse strand, counting down.
CATCGCCGCCGTATTTTTTATATTCCTTTTACGGTCAGAGGAAACGAAGACCACAGCACCAGCGGAAAAACCCAGCCTTAAGTCGCTCAGGGAATCCTTCACGCATATCTTCCCGATTGTCTTGGCGGGGGGGTTGTTAACCTGGATCATAATTTCGGAGGGCATTCGTGTCTTCGCGTCGTATCTTTCTTTCAACCTCCTGCCAGTATACCTGAATGATATTGGCCTAATTAACAAGCAGGGCATTGGCTTCATTGATGGTCTGCATGGCATCGCCTGGGTTCTCGCTGCCCCAGTTGGCGGGTGGCTCTCCGATAAATCGAGCGAGCGAAACAGTTTTATGCTTGGTACGGCGATCTTCCTCTCCTCGTTCCTTATTTTCATCCTCGCCGAAGGCTTTGAAGTATTTGCCCTCTCATGGATCATCATGGGGATCGGCGGCGCACTTCTAGACCCGGCCGTTAATGCGCTCATCGCTCGTGGTGCACCCGCGCATCTTCGCGGCGTTGCCTATGCTTTGGTACCAGCACTCATTGGCCTGGTTGCGCTTCCGGCACCCTGGATTGGGGGCCAGATCTGGGAAGCCACCAATCCCAAGATACCGTTCCTCGCCACCGCACTCCTCGGTTCCCTTGCTCTCATCCCGGCCTGGTTCAAGCTACGTGTGCCCGCCGATGAAGGTATCGCCCCAGCAGAACCCACGTTATAGAAATTTTTGATCTCCAGATCTCATGAGCCGGACGAATGAAATCCCAAAGATATTAGGTTTTAATAGCCGCGAAAAAAATAGCTCCTGTATGGGAGCAACTCCTTCACACTATCTTTGCTTTATCCTGGAAAGAATTATTAAAGAGGTGAGCCCCCTGCCATTCAGCGGGCGGCCGGCATTGCCGCGTTCGCCGGTTGGTCCCAACTTCTTCGCCGCAGCGAAAGGGCGTTCCTCCAGTCGGTCGGCGCATTCATCATGATCGCCGTAACTAGCTGGGGATCAGTCAGATTGGCCAGAGGTTGCCACGGCTTACTGGGACGTGCAGCCCATAGATGGCCTGAGGCTCATTACACCTTCACTTTAGACACCTCGCGCCCGAGAGTCAATCAGCGATACGCTTAAAAATTCCAGCGCTCACCTGCCTCATGATATATCACAGCAAGTTTGGGCAATAATCTCGATTATTTAATGATCGCACTTTAGGAAAAAAAAGTGGCGCGGTGCGGATCTGGAAGCTTCCATGGGGGTGCAATCACAGATTAAAATCCCGCAGGAATAACGTCACAACTATGGGTGATCCCTGGGCATCAGTATCGAAAACGGCCACCTGGTGTTGTTAATCATAAGGCGATGGTTTTTAATTTCGGCTGAGCACCATTCGATTGTTGAACTCTCCGCTAGCGACCTGAACTAAATTGAGAGCACGTTGATCCCCAGAAACATCGATCCGCGTTTATATTAGTGAACCACCAGGAGAATACATCCATGAGCCCTCGTGTGAAATTGATCTTCAACCCCCGTGCTGACCGGGGTCGGTCCTCGGATCTCGAATCATCTGTGCAGCACATACTCGACAAACACGAGGGTACAGAATGGTCCACAACCGAATACCACACCCACGCAACCGAACTCGCGGAGCAGGCCGCGCAAGATGGCTTCGATATCGTCGTCGCGATTGGTGGCGATGGCACCGTCCATGAAGTTGTCAACGGTTTAATGCGAGTCCCTGAAGATCAGAGACCCCTACTCGGTTCAGTTCCAATTGGCACTGGGAATGATTTTTCCGCAAATGTCGGAGTCACTGAGGAAATTGAGGCCGCGCTCGAGCGAGTCTTCAATGGGGAGACAAAGACCATCGACATAGGCTTGGTCACGGATGGTTCTGGTCGATCAGAGTACTGGAACAACACGATCGGAATCGGCTTTGACGCCGCGGTTACGGTTTATTCCTATCAAATCACCCGGTTGCAGGGATTCACGCTGTATCTCTGGGCGGTGATCAAAACAATCTTTCTCCACCACCACGCGCCCAGAATGAAGATCATTACGGACCAGGAAGAGATCGATGATCACGTCCTCATGTTCGTAGCCGGCAACGGACCCAGGGAAGGTGGCGGCTTCCATGTCGCCCCGGATGCTATCTTCGACGATGGCCTTTTTCACTACGCGATGATTGAGAATGTGTCCCGCGCAATGATGTTCCGCTTGATCCCGGAAGTGATGAATGGCACCCACGGCCGGTTCAAGTCGGTTCGAATGGGTCACTTCAGCGAACTGCAATTGAGGTCTGAGGAGCCTGTAACAATCCATCTGGATGGCGAGGTCTTCGCCGGGTTCGATTCCACTGTAACCGAAATTCAGATCAAGATCCTTCCGAACGCGTTACGCGTTGTCCTCTAGAGTGGATACACTTCTCAAATATACATAAGCGTTGTAGATTCCACTCCACATGATATCCTTAGCTCACACACTCGAAGATCAGGATGCTGGCTACCTGCGGATTCTCTGTGAACTGTGGGGGTTCGACTTACCCCAGGGCTCCCATCGATCCGCCGTCGACGAAATAGCGCTCTCCATGCTCAACTGCAACACGCTCGACGAACTGCTCGATAGCTTACCCGATGCAGCCAAACATCCCCTTGAAGAGATTGCCCAGGCTGGCGGCAGGATGGCATTGCCTGACCTGATCCGGGACCATGGAGAATTGCGGGAAATGGGAACCGGGAAGCGCGATCGCGAACAACCCTGGCGCAGCCCTGCTTCTCCGGTTGAGATGCTTTGGTATCGCGGCCTGATCGGACGAGCATTTGCTGACACACCCAAAGGTCCACAGGAATTCGTCTATATCCCAACAGATTTGCTGCAGATGTTGAGTGAAACACTTCCTGATTACAGCGCCCCTTCTCTTTCACCTCTTACGCAAGACCCAAAACATGTCTATTTGGCAACCTCGGCTGCAGTTGACGATGCCACAACTCTTCTGGCTGCCATGCGCCGCACTCCATTCCCCTCATTCGAGCTCTCTCAGAAGCCAGGCCTTACACTGGAGCGATTTCTTCTAAAACCACGTTTGGTTAACCTTCTGCTCACAATCCTGCAGGAGATATTGATAATCGAGGGCCCACCCTGGACGCCAAATCCTGAGCGAGCCCGCGCTTTCATAGACGCCTCGCGCTCGCACGCACTACGCGACCTGCTTCTGGCCTGGAAAAACTCTGTGACCTGGAATGACCTGGCTGTACTCCCTCACATCGTATGTAATACTGATGCCTGGCCCAATGACCCCGGGCTCTCGCGTCAAGGAGTTCTAGATCTCCTGCAGCCGTTAAAGCCCGGGCTTTGGTGGGATCTGAACGATTTCGTGGAGATGATTCGACAAACCGACCCGGCCTTTCAACGGCCCGGTGGTGATTTTGATTCCTGGTATCTTCAGAATCAAAGCGGGATTTTCCTCCATGGCATCGAGAACTGGAATATGGTCGATGGCGCCCTTATTCGTTCCGTTATCACCGGTCCCCTTCACTGGCTTGGAGCCGTCGATCTCGGGCAAGATTCTCAATCGGCTTCGATTGCCTCATTTCGCCTGACGTCAGTATCGGCGCTGTTGTTTGATCTGAAAGCACTTGTCCACGTTGAAGAACCGGATAAAGCGATCGTCATTCACTCCGATGGTCGCATAATCGTTCCTCGTGGGGTCAAGGGAGCTGTTCGCTATCAGATCGCACGCTTCTCTCATTGGGTATCTGTTGAAAATGATAAGTATGAATACCGCCTCACCCCTAGCACGCTGCAGCGTGCCAGAACGCAAGGTTTATCCCATCAACATATCCGCACGGTACTGGAGAAGACCTGCGAATCCCCACTGCCGCGGCCGGTTGATCTAGCGTTAACTCGCTGGGCTGAAAGAGGCACAGAAGCGAATATCAAGCAGTACTGGCTGTTACGCGTCCAATCCCCAGATGTGCTCGAGATGCTGCGCAGCAAGAAGTCGACAAATCGTTATTTAAAAGAGATCCTCAGCCCTACTACAGCAATCGTGCAATCCTCAGATTGGCCAAAACTGCAAGCGGCTGCCGCGCGTCTCGGGTTGTTAATCGATCCGCCGGGTTCGAACGAATAAACTTTATAGTGCCCCCACGTCCCCTTCCGAATGGGGAATAATTCAATCCATATACACCCGGGTTCCATAGCCGGGCTCTGCACAATCCGCTCTGGATTGCGTTTCAATATGAAAAAAGTCCGAGAAAACGATATTTCCACATATTCGG
>CBDTTY010000097.1:0-8180 GCA_965363875.1 uncultured Anaerolineales bacterium | reverse complement strand
TGTATCCAGGATCGGCGTTCGCCACCGGTACATCGTTCACCGGGTCCACCGTGATGGACACCGTCGCCGCATTCGACGTCGCACCCTGATTATCATCTACCGTGTATGTGAAGCTGTCTGAGCCCCGGTAATCCGCATTCGGCGTGTAATCCACCGTGCCGTCGACGTTCTCTGTCGCTGTGCCGTTACTCGGACCTGAGGTCACAACTACCGTCGCATCATCAACCGTCCCATCCACATCGCTGTCGTTCGCCGTCACATCGATGTTGACGCTGGTGTCCTCATTCAATGTGGCACTGTCATCCCCGGCCACCGGTGGATCGTTCACTGAATTCACCGTGATCGATACCATCGCCGTGTCACAATCAGGTGTAGGATCGGCATCACATAGCGTATAAGTGAAAGTGTCCGGTAACCCTGGCGGTGAGTAATAATCCAGGTCTGGTGTATATGTGATTGTGTTACCTACGTTCACCACCACATCCCCGTTCGCTGGATCCGTCGCCACCACCGATGCCACTCCATCGCCAGGCGCTGGCGGTGGGTTGTTCCCCATAGGATCGTTTGCCAGAACGTTTATCACTACGGGGTTGTCTTCGTTCGTCAAGGTGGCATCATCCTGTGCATTCGGCTGGTCATCCATCGAGTTCACAGTGATGGTTACTGCCACAATGTTTGAATCAGCCGCGCCATCGTTAGCATGATAGGTAAATGAGTCAAATCCATTGAAGTCCGGGGCAGGCAAATAATCAAATGACCCGTCTGAGTTCAACGTCAACGTCCCGTCGCTCACGTTCGTGTTTAACACCGCAGACAGGTCACCTGGCGGGTTGTCCACATCAGTATCGTTGCCCAGTACACCCGGTGCGGCTATGCTTAATAGGGTATCCTCATCTGTACTGTAGCTTTCACCTGATGCCACAGGGGCATCATTCACAGGATTAATCGTAATAGTCACCGTCGCCGTGTCGCAAAGAACTGGTGAAGGCACTCCAGGATCACACACCTCGTAACTAAAACTTTCGGTGCCGAAATAATCCAGAACCGAATCATAGAAAATGGCGCCAGTATCGTACAAAGTCAGGAAGCCGCCCGCATCCGGTGTGCTTACCGGTATGGTATTAACTATCAGCGTATCGTAATACGGCGCCGTAAAATCATCCCCATCAAAGTCATTGACCAGCAATCCAGGGCCTGGAAATTGAAGAATTGTATCCTCAAGAATGGTGTAGGTGTCATCGACTCCGGTGGGTGCGTCTTCTACCGAATTAACGGTGATCTGAACGGTAGCTGTATCACATAAACCGCCGAGATCACATGCCTGGTAGATGAACGTGTCTGGAAACCCTGGTAGCGAGTAGTAATTTGGATCTGGCGTGTAGGTAAAGGTTCCATCCAAATTCAAATTTAGCGTTCCATCTCCGGGCCCACTCAGTACCGTCGCCTGCAATACGTCCGGGAGACCATTCCAGAGCAGATCAACATCGTTGCCCAGAACTCCTCCGGCCGGGGATGCTAGCGTCGGATTGGAAACTACAAGCGGTGTATCTTCATTTACGCTGTAGAAGTCATCATTCGCGATCGGCGCTCCAACAGGCGTGCTGGTTGGGGTCGGTGTAAAGACATAGACCGATCTGTAAAACACTGCAGTCTCGATATTGTCTCCCCACGTTCGCACTTCATTCGTGAGAACTTGTCCAGCAATAGTATTTTGCGCATTCGCCTGAAAGGTGAAACTCGGCAATGTAAAACCACCCTGTGGAATAATAAGAGGGGTATTGAATTCCCAGTAAATCGCCGAGCCGGTGAGAATTCCATCGGGATCAGGGCAAGAACCGAAGATTCCACCTTGATTAGCTGAACCTGGAACATACGTCATATCGACCGGCAGAAAATCACAGATGAGGGTTAATTCGGCCGGTGGTATGCTGCCCCAATTGATCACCATGACCTCATAATCTATTGTGACCGGGGCGGCTCCAGGTGGGATCTTATAGGGATATCCAATTTTTACCGGATAAACTCGCGGCGTCGGTGTAGGCGTATTGGTCGGCGTATTGGTGACCGTGGGCGTATCCGATGCGGTGGGAGTAAAGGTTGGGATGAATGTGTTCGTAGGTGTCGGGGTATCCGTCGGTGTGGGTGTCTCGGTGGGCGTGGCAGTTATCGTGGGGGTACTCGTTGGCAGAGCCGTTGGAGAAGGTGGGTTTGGCGTACAATTCCCGAGCAGGAAACAGGAATCTGATGGATCCGAAGCGAGAAAAATCCCACCGCCATTGTCACCCGCTGCTTCGGCGATGATAAGCGGATTGATGCCGCCAAAGGCGACCGGCGTCCAGATCCCGTAATCTACGGTCAGCCCTGAACGGATCTCCACATCTTCAAGACCACCGGAGTCGAACCACATGGCGGTCTGCCCGCATCCAAAGAGCACAAAGAAGATCAATAACGCCCACAGCAGCCAGAAGAGAGGCTGCCGGCGGTCGCCTGCATCCTCGCTATCAGCTCCCATGAGCGTTCTGCGATCGATTTCGTCGATCATTGTTCCTTCCTGAGCGGCGGCTCGTCCCTCGCCGCATCTTCACCCTTCAGATCTTCATCAATCACGACTTCAGCGGGTTCTGCCACCTTGATTTCTTCCTCAGTATCCTCGGTTCCTGAGCTTTTTGAAATAGTCAATTCGCTCCATTGCGGCGCAAATCCACTGATGCGGACCCCTGGCCCGCCGACTTTTATCTTTAGATCTCTGAAGAGGTCCCGCAGAGCTTTTATCCTGGTAGAGACAGCCTCATCCACAGGCTGACGCATAAGCCATTCCAGGCTGCCCTCGATTTCCTTCCATGGGAGATCGAGAATGGGTTGTTCTTCTTGCTTCCCCATTTCTTTAATGACCACAACTTTTCGCTCCGCAGTTGTGGTTTTCGGTATAGGCCGCATGCTGAGTTCGAGAGAAGTGCCATCCAGATCAATTTCCCACTCGGAAGAAGCCCATTCCTCGTGCAGTGATTCAATGTATTTATGGATTGGGTGATCTGGATCGGAACGGTCCTTCGCCAGCCAGATATCGGCGGTTGGGTTGCTTGTCACTACCCGCCCACCTGGCTCCACAACCAGCACCCCATCCGGCAGGCTTGCAAGTAAATCGAGCAATTCCCGCCGCCTTCGCTGAAGCTGTTGAACTCTATCGGTGACTTCTTCCTCCAGCATGTCACCCCGCCGCTGCTGGATCTTCGCCAGACGCTCATTATCCAGAAGCGCCTGCCGGAATTGCAGTGAGCGGGCGACGACATTGTCAAAGACGCTGTAATGATCAAAGGGTTTCACGAGGTATGCGAAAGCGCCGTTGTTCAATGCCTCCACCGCGTTTTCAAGCGTCGCCCCGGCAGTGACGATGATCACCTGGGTTTGCGGATCGCCTTCTTTCGCCTGCTGCAGCAACTCCAAACCGGTTACCCCGGGCATATAGATATCGCTTACGACCAGGTCAAAGCTAAAATTCTCAAGTTTCTCGAGCGCCTCACGCCCATCTGAAGCTTGATGAATCTGAAGGCCCTGTTTCTCGAGTCTGCGGACCATTAATTGCAGCATCGCTGCATCGTCATCAGCGACTAAAACAACTGGGTTAGCCATTCTTCACATCTGTCCTTCTCTACAGCTCTTTCCTAATCCTACAAACGCTGCCCGGTATTCACCAAGTCGTCAGGCCAGCTCCCGTTCCCCCTCGACAATGGGCAAGGAGATCGCGATTGTGCTCCCTACAGCGCCCTGCCCCCTAACCCAGACCTGGCCTCCCATTCGATTAACAATTGCTTTGACCATCTCCAATCCAAAACCCTCGAGCTCGTGCAGGTATTCCGCCCCCTCGAATTCATTTTCCACCACGGTGCCTGGCTTCCGCTTCTGCAAACCATCATCCGTTACTTCAATCCAGACAAGATCTTGATGTCTCTTCCCGGAAACTCTTACGGAACCGCCGCGCGAACTTCGAGCGGCTGCACGGTTGATGAGGCCCTGAAGAATCCTCTCGAAGACGCTTTTCTCTACACGGATTTCTGGAAGATCATCCTCGATCTCGAGCACCAAGTGTATATCGCGTTCTTTATTCAACTTGTCAAAACGTGTTTGGAGATCTTTGTTCGCAACCTCCGTAAACGCAACCTCGCCCGTCTGGTACCCTATCCCCGCTTCCACACGGACCAAGGAGATTAATTCATCCATCCAATTTTGTATCCTGCCTAGCAGCTTAGCGAGCTGATAGACCGTTGCTGATCGATCTTCATCAGAGATTTCCGATGTATCTCCCAACTCGGCTAATCGTGATACAGCTTGTGCTAAAGGCAGACGGATTTTTCCAGCTGCTTCGGTTAACATCCGCATTTTTAATTCATCGAGGTTCTTCAGATGCGTAATGTCTCGGCAGATCATGACCCAACCCCGTCCGCCATCGCCTCCTTCAGCGATCGAAGCCAGACTTACCAGCTGCAGCGCTTCATCTGGCCAATTTAACTCAGCAACCGTTGGCTCTGAATCGCCAATCGTCTGCCATCCGTCCAGCAGATCCACCAACGCCATCGGCAAGACCTCATGAGCGTTCGAGCCTATTAGATCTGATCTCCCAAACAAGTGCGCTGCAGATGGGTTGGCAACGGAGATCATACCGGCTTGATCGACGGAGATAATGGCATCGCCGCTATGAGTCATCAACGCTTGCAGGCGTGAGGCCTCAGCCGTCAGTTGATCGTTCAGGCGATCACGATCGAACAGCAGATTCCGATGTTGTGCGGCTCGACCTACCGCTAACGATAGCTCTCCAATCGTCTCCAGCGGTTTAAGCAGGTAATCGAAGGCACCGTCTTCCCGCATCGCCGAGACGGCGTTTTCAACCTGGCCTGATGCAGTGATGACAATAACCTCAAGCCAGGGATCCAATTTTTTCGCCTGGCGCAGAAGATCCAGCCCTGACACTTTTGGCATCATCAAATCGGTCACGAGTACTTCGAAGTTTTTCTCCTGCAGACGCGCAAGAGCCTGCTTCCCATCACTCGCTTTTTCGACTTCGAAGCCTTTTCGCTCCAGATGACCAGCCATCAGGGCGCGATAGGCTTCCTCGTCATCAACGACCAGAACTCGCGACATTTTTCTCAACTTCCATGGGTTGTTCATCTAAGCTATCAGCCTGTAGCGGCAGGGAAACTGTAAAGGTTGTACCGATGCCAACATCACTCTCTACGTCGATGCGACCTCTGTGGCGCGAAACGATGCCGTAGCTCACGGAGAGGCCTAAACCCGTTCCCTCTCCCTCGGGTTTCGTGGTAAAGAAAGGATCGAAAATTCTAACGACGTTCTCTTCAGGAATCCCCACCCCGCTATCGCGCATAGTTATGACGAGATTATCATCATCTTCTTTCAACGATACGTCCAGCGTGCCCCCATCAGGCATCGCTTGTACGGCATTCGTCACCAGGTTGATAAGCACCTGTTCGATTTGCTGCGGGTCATAAGTCGCCATGACCGAGGTACGAGGCAGGTCTGGTACAAGCGTGACATTTCCTTTGCGCATGAGATATTCGGTCAGGCGGAAAACCGACTCCAGCGTAGTACGCATATCACGAGTCTGCATTTCAGGCGTAGATTGCCGGGCGAATTTGAGCAAGTCGGTGACGATCGTGTTCGCCTTGGAAGCGCTGTCACGAATAGTCTCTAGACCCTCTACAGTAAACTCATCCAGGTCACCTTCTTCGGACAACTCCTCGGCTAAGCCTTTAATAACTGCCAGCGGGTTCTTGACATCATGAACAATGCCCGCTGTCAACTGCCCGACGGAAGCGAGCTTCTCAGATTGGATCAACTGCGCCTGCGTCGCCTGCAGGCGGGCGTTCATCTCCTCCAACTCCTTCGCCCTTTGAATGGCTTCTTTATATAGGCGTGCAGCTTCCTCGGTACGCTCCCGCAAACGCAGAGTCATGATATCGAAGGCATTTGCCAATTCGCCGATCTCATCCGTCCGCTTTAACCCACTACTGCGCTCTAGATCCCCTCCCGCGACCGCTTGTGACATTGAGCGCAGTTGGAGAATCGGACGAGCGACATGCTGCGCGAGCAGATAGCCGAGCACGATCACTGCTCCGGTACCGAGTGTGAAGATTAGGCTGAAGGTATTGCGGTTGGTTGTCAGAGCAGTGGCGATATACTCGCTGGAGGTCACAACTCCGATGAAACCAGCTTCGGCGTCGCGGATCATCAACGGGGTGTAGAGAACTTCATAATCACGCCCGTAGAGTTCCATCTCTCGATTTAGGGATGTCAAACCCGCATCTCCGAGCGACTCCCCATCAATCTCGAGGATGCCATAGCCTCCTTCCGGTTCAGCCAGCGTAGTCGTGACCAGAGAGCCTTCCGGATCGAGGATAAGAATATCCGCAAGAGCCTGCAGTTTTAACTCATCCAGGAGGGTATCAATTTTTGACCCAGTCAAAAGGGCACCGACGATTTTTTCATCAGCATCCCTTACCGGTGCAATGGTGAAAATGAACTTCCCCATCTGAGTATCCATGAGACCCGCAAACTTATCCCCAACCTCATCATACTGACCGGAAAGGACGCTTTGAACCCATCCGAAGGTTGAATAATCATCCCCTGTAAAGAATTCTGTGCCACCAGCCTCGGGATCATAGGTTAAGGTGATAATTCCCTTCCCCTGATCATCAATAGCGGCGATCATCTCAATATTGTTATTTATTGCAATCCCCTCAAATGTCGCTTGGAGACTCTCGCGGTCCCGAGTATCAATCGCACCCGAAACGCCATCCATAAAAGTGAGCAGGCGTAGATCCTCCAGGTGCTTTTTCTCCATGCGAACAACACCATCAGCCGTCACTCGGCTGGCTTCAACCAATTGATTTCCAAAACGCTCTTCAAAAGAACCTGAAACAAGGCGAGTGATAATAAACACGCCAACCATTGCTACGACAAGAGTTAACAAGGCATAGGGAACGATAAGCTTAGTGCGCAGGCTCGAGAAGATGGGGACGCGGGCAATAACGCTCTCAAAGAGGTTGTTCATCCGTTTGAGGACGTCCTTTGGGGCTTTCTTTCTAAACCAGGCTTTAATATCCATAAGCATTCTAACGATCAGATCCTACTCTCGTTCTGACTGCTGTACGGAGTCTCAACTTGGTGCATCAATGGTGAAATGCTCAAAGTGAAGCCTTCGCATCTGGAAGGTTTCTCTCTCCCAGGGAATGGGCTCTCACCCTTAAGATCACGATCAACAGAGGACATAACGCTCACTCCACAGGACCTTGAGCCTCAGCGGCGAGAACATGGAGCCTCTCGCCATCAGAGCGCTTGGCGAGATACATCGCCTCATCGGCTGCATGGACGAAGTCTTTCGGTGCGTCAAATCCTGAGTGCCACTGTACGACTCCCATACTTACAGAGAGCTTCGCTGACTCAAACTCTACACCCAATATTGCCTCGCGAATGCGTTTCGCGACCGCAGCCGCTTCATCGCGGTCTGCCTCCGGGAGGAGAACAATGAACTCATCACCTCCAAATCGCGTACCCAGGTCCACTTTTCGAATCGAACGCTGGATGGATCGCGCTACAAGTTTAAGCGCTTCATCCCCGGCTGCGTGGCCGTAGGTGTCATTGATGACCTTGAGCTTATCCATGTCGATCATGATGATAGACAGCGGACGGCTGTACCGTTTCGCTCGTTCTACTTCTGTTTCCAAGCTATCCTGCAGTTTATGGCGATTGAATAAACCAGTGAGTGAATCGGTCACCGCCAGACGCTGGATTTCCTCGAAGAGGCTCTTGTTTTCTTTGACCAGATACCTGCGCTCAAGAGCACGAGATAGGGCGAGCTCAAAACTGGTCATCGACTCCAGAGGTTTGGTGAGGTAGTCGTATACGCCCGCCCGCAGCGCCTCAACGGCGGTCTCGACGGAGGCGCTTCCCGTGAGAATGAGCGCTTGAACGTCCGGGTCGATCTTACGGGCTGCATCGATCACTTCCAGGCCTGTATGCTCAGGCATGTACAAATCGAGTACAAGCGCGTCGAATTCATGTTCCTTAAGGGCATCCATGGCCTGTTGGCCATCCGCCGCCTGGTGTACATCGAGACCCATGCGGGAGGCGCGGCGAGAGAGGAGCTGCCTATAATCCGGATCGTCCTC
>CBDTTY010000096.1:0-8182 GCA_965363875.1 uncultured Anaerolineales bacterium | reverse complement strand
TAGGATTCTATTCGGGCAGATGATGGTCCCCCCTCGATTCTCAAGAATTACATCTCATGCTCCGCTGAAGGACGGGGGACGTTTCGCAAGAAAGGCCGCCACCCCCTCCTTGTGGTCCGCCGTTCGACCTGCGATCTCCTGCAAGATGGCTTCATACGCCAATGCTTCATCGAGGGCTGTTAGCGCGGTTCGATTGAAGGCCCGCTTTGTGAGCCCTATTGCTCTCGTCGGTCCCGCAGCGAGTTTTGTGGCATATTCATGGACCTCTTGTTGGAGCTCTAAATCGGGAAAGACTCGACTGACCAGGCCGTGCCTATATGCTTCCTCCGCGGTGAGAGTCCGGCCATCAAACGCAAATTCACTTGCCATCGAAAGCCCGAGGATCATTGGCAGAAAGATCGACGTGCCCGAGTCAGCCGCAAGTCCGATCCGCGTAAAGCCGAAGGAAAAACTTGCGCTTTCTGACGCCCAGCGAATGTCCGTCGCCAGGGCAATACCGAGACCTGCTCCGGCAGCGGGCCCATTGATCGCCCCAATAATTGGCTTTTCGATTGCTCGTAACTTACGAACCACCTGGTTATAAGTGCGCTCCAGGTGATCTCGATAAGGGATCTCTTCCCTCGCCTCCTGGATGTCTCTGATGTCTTGGCCAGCGCTGAAGATTCTCCCGGAACCCGTAAGAACCACACAGCGAACAGAATCATCTTTCTCGGCAGCAGCTAATGCTGCCAATAGCGTATCAACCATGGGTAGGTCGAAGGCGTTCACCTTCGGTCGATCCAACTTAATGGTCAGCACACCGCCGTCCTGTTCAGCGTAGATACCCATCGTCGTCATGAGCCCTCTCCTTCTGTGCAATTCCCTGGAATAACGCTGTGAAATGTGACTTTAAGTAAAAAACCGGGCGCTGGTGCGCCCGGTCAATTTTCTTACAGAGAAAGACCAAAATCTAAATCATCGTCCAATTCATCCGCATCATCGTCTATGTCACCGAAATCGAAACCGAATTCAATTTCAATTTCATCTTCCTGTAGACGAATCCAGAGCATAAGTACATGCCCTTCCGGGGTTTCTAACCAACGTACGGCTACGATGGGAGCTTCCTGGGTGAGACCATCCTGTGAGCGGAATTCGAGGAAGATAGATTGTCTCTGCCGCCAAGCGCGATAGCAACGCTCTACTAGCGTTGGTCCGTTCGCGGCTCTTACACGGCAGAACGCCACTCTCGAAGGGATTGGGCTCTCGGTCAAACCAAACAGCCAGGTATCACTGACTAGCTCAAAAGTCGGTGGTGGTCCTTCAATAATCGTGATTTTCTCGGGCTCAGGCATGGTTCCCTCACCGCCCGCAGCTCTGCAGGCGGCGGTATCTTACCATAGATTCTACCCGTTTTTCTTGGACATTGCTCGTTGAAAATTCGCCGAGCGCCGCGTGTGCTTTACTCGCTATCCAGGAAAGACGCTTGTGTTCTTCTCAAGCTCCTTTAACGGTTTTTTTCAACTGGCGCGGGGCACTCCCGTCGAAAAAAACATCTTCTCCTGGCTAACCCGCGCACGAAAGTTTTCTGACAGACGACACGTCAAAGGGAGGAACCACAAAATCGACAACAAACAACTTGAACATACACATCACATCAGGTTTAAAAACCATGACTCTTTCAAACTCGCTGATCCGTGGGGGCAACCGCGCACTCGATTTCTTCCTGCGCGTAAACCCTGGAGAGATCCTTAACACTGGAACCCCCATCGAAAAATCTGAGAATCCTGCCGGGACGATGATGAAAGCAAGCAAACTCTTGCTGGCTGATGCCGTCAATCCGCATACGGGATTGGTCGACTACCGCGGATTGCATGCGAGCGATGCCTACGCTCGGTTCCTCGGGATCGCCCGCCAGCTCTCGACGTACGAAACAAGCGATCTTAGCCATGGTCCTGCCCTGATGGCTTTCTGGATAAATCTCTACAACGCGCTAATCATCCACGCGATTGTTCACTTCGGCATTCAGGGCTCCATTATGAATCGACCGGGGATCTTCCGCCAGGCCGCCTACAATGTGGGCGGATTGCGGTTCTCCGCTGACGAGATCGAGCACGGCCTCCTGCGGCGGAACCGCCCCAACCCTGTTGTGCATATGCGCACATTCGCAGCAGACGACCCCCGTCTATCCTTTATGGTGGATCACCTTGATCCGCGAATCCATTTCACTCTTGTTTGCGGCGCCCGTTCCTGTCCTCCAATCGCGTTTTACGATCACGAACACCTGGACCGGCAGCTCGATCAAGCCGCGGCCGCATTCATTAACGGGGGTGGGGTAGATTATATAGCGGAGACGAATACGCTCCGGCTCTCAAAGATATTCCAATGGTATCTCCCCGACTTCGGTGGATTGCCCGCTGTCTTTGAATTGCTCCAACGACATATTATTGACCAGGAAGTACGAAACGCCCTCGAAAGCGGAGAGTTCCGTGTCCGCTACATGCAGTACGACTGGAAGGTGAATTCGAGCGTATAACCCACCACGAAATCCACAGATAGATAAACAAAAACGGGGCACAGATTGAATATGCCTCGTTTTTATATAAGTGCAGTCAGGCTAACTTTTTCGCGGAATTCTCATCAATGGGTGATGATGAACGCAAACCAGCATATCCCGCCGCACACGCCTAAAGCCATTTAGAAGAATAGATAATCGACCTATCTCAAGCGAGATCGCCCACGAACAGGCGCCCTCAAGTGGCGTATTTTTAGCCTTGCTCACCACCCTCCAGCTGCGCGTCTTCTTTACGAACCAATGTCCGAACAGCCGCGCAGCAAGGACAAAAAGGTCTATCGCACAGCAGCGCCCGCGGATCCTCGTGAATCCAACCCACGGCGGCGTTGACCAGATCTCGGACCGGGACTACTTCCAGCCTCAATCCACCATATTCTGCAGCGTGAGAGATTCCCTCGAGTCGGCTCTGGATAGCATCGAAGCCGTCAGTGCAGCCGGGCATATTCCTGCACTCAACAACTCCATTTTTCGTTAGTGCCCACCGGATGAAACCCCTGCGCCCGGCCAGCCTTTCGGCCCTGTGCAGACTCACATTCGAGCGATGGTCTATATCGATCAGCAGCACATCACCGTCGAATTCTGCCAGCCATCCGATCGGCGCGAATGGCTCATCGATCGTCTGGCTTTGCAGCGCCTCCTCGAGATTAACCCCTGCGAACGAGAGGATAGGGTGATTGGAACGCTGCGCCTGCGGGAGGCAGCGCATCACCTCTGAGACCTGTCCAAGCTCGGGGTCAACCGGCAATTCCGAATGGTAAATCTCGGCCTCTTGATTCCTATCTGTCTCCGAACCATACTCGAGTGCGTTGTCGGGCGGTCCGAATGGCGGGATGATGGTCGTGTGCTCTGTGAACGCCGGCATCATCACCGCTTCACAAGTAGCCGCCAGAGCACCAACGATCGTCTCTGCCCCCCCGGACACCTTTGTTGGAGAAGAGAGACTGCTATGAGCGATCACTCGGCTGCGGGAGTCGAGCCCGCTCTCATTTAAAGCTTTGACAAATTGTCGGTACGTGAGCATAGAGCCTCAGCTGACCGGAAATCTGCGGCCGTAATTTAGAAACGAGGGTTCAGAAGGGCTTGCACAGCTCCGTTTATCAGGACCTTGTGCCAGTTCGCCTATCTTCCCTTCCACTCCGCTTCACGTTTCTCCATGAAAGCGCGCATGCCTTCCTTCTGGTCTTCCGTGCTGAAAAGGAAATAGAAACTTCGGCGCTCATCCGCCATACCTCCAGCAAGGAAAGATTCAAAAGCCTGGTTAACCATTTCCTTTCCTATACGCACGGCTAAAGGTGCCCGCTTGGCGATCTCATCTGCCAACTTGAGCGCCTCTTCGAGATAAATCTCCTGGGGGACGACGCGGTTCACCAACCCATACCTACAGGCTTCCTCGGCATTCAGGTGTCGATTGTTGAGGACCATCTCCATCGCCATCGCTTTTCCTACCGCACGAGTAAGCCGTTGGGTACCGCCTGCACCAGGGATCACGCCAATATTGATCTCTGGTTGGCCAAACTTTGCCGTCTCCGAAGCGATGATCATATCGCAGGCCATGGCCAGTTCGTTCCCGCCCCCCAAACACCATCCCGAAACAGCGGCGATGATCGGCTTCCTCACTTCGCGGATCAAATCCCAGCGCTCGATAGGCTCGGACAGAAGTATCTCTGCAGCAGTGGCGTCGACCATCTCTTTGATATCAGCCCCCGCGGCGAAGGCGCGCGAATCGCCGGTAATGACAATTGCGCCGATCTGGGAATCGGCATCGAAAACCCTGAGCGCTTGTCCCAATTCGGACATAACGGTGCTGTTAAGCGCATTTAGCGCCTTCGGTCGGTCGATTCGAATCAGCCCCACACGATCGTGGATTTCCGTCTTGATACTTTTATAGGACATACCTAACCTCCGCTATTTCATCGACTGCGAATTCAGAGTCTAACAATCGATGATTAGTACCGCTGCTCCTGCATCGCCGCCCATCAGTGGGTTGGCGTATTAATTTCTATTGGCTATTTCTTCCCCGCAAAAAAGCTTGATGGCGGCCCGGACCATCCGCGTTAACGCAGGCGCGCTCGCAGCTTGGCGATATGCTCTGTGTGATCCCGGCGATGCCAAAGGCTCCGCCGCATAACTTTCCGTGCAGACCACGTCTCGCCCGCCAGGGTCACGGCGCCCCCGCGTTTTTGAAGCTCCGGCAACGTTACGAGCATATGAGCATGCACTTCGCGCAGAAAGAGTTTGGCATCATCGGGAATCCCCTCGCGCGGGAACGCCAAACCGAGACGATCTAAATACCACCACTCTGATTTGGCGACATGCTCCAGAACTCCCTCAAGTGACCACCGCTCACCCGGTAAAACCTTTTTTGCATCCTCAGGTCCGATATCCCCCACTGAAGCGAGTAAATCTTCGTACGTTGTCTCGAGCAGGAGCTTGAACTCGCTGATCTCAGCGTCAATGAGAGGCGGACGGTCAGCGGCGAAGAAAGCATTCACCATATGGCCGTCTTCGAATTCCCAGGCTCGAATCACTTCTGATACGATCATCGGTGACGAGAGGCCCGTCACATGAATTCCATGTTTTTTGCACCAATCGAGATAATTGTCGACTGCCGCCGGTATCGCCTGTATTGCCGTCTCGCGGTTTTCATTGCTGGCGAAACATCCGGGTAGATCGGGGACATGTGCAATCCATAGATTCTGGTTTTCTTCTGCACAGACAATGTAAGCCATCTCAAGCCCTCATTCCGCTTCGATGCGGGAATAGCGTCGGGTCCTTTTATGGAAAGCTATTACCCTGAGAACATCAAGGATGCGCTTTATGATTTCGTGCTTGGTGTTCAATCATCATCTACTGTGCCGCAGCCACTTATTCCGAGTTCTCTCAGGAGCGAAGTCATCTCAATAGAAACCATTCTCCGTGGCGAGTAGATGCTGAAGCCCCAATTATTATACGTCGACAGAACCGCGCCCGCGCTACGTCCCTTGTGTAACTTTGGTATCCATGATCCTTTCCTTGTGTGAGTATGGAGATGAATCATGGCTAAACCGGGAGCGGCTTCTCGGCGATGAACATTCCAGTCTCCTTGCGGATCCGAATGACACCATCTTCATTAAGCTGCCTGCCTATGAACACCTGTATGTCCTGCAGTCCTTCTGCGTTGGCGGCCAGCTCCTCCGGGGATAATCCTGATTGAATGTAAGCTATGATCGGCTCAACTTCGGTTACCGCAAGCGAATCATCAAACCTTACACAGGATACCCGTTCGAAAAAACCGCGGAGCTGTTCTTCGCCGTTCTCCAAACTGAAGGCGTTATGATGTGTCCAGATTGAACTGTTGATTTGAAACCGCTCGATTAGTTCTCGAATTTCAAGTAGATGCGCTCGCCCATTGGTTGCCGCATACAGACGCCCTTCGGGCTTCGTTACTCGGCTTATCTCTGCCAGCACACCTGGTCTATCCTCTACGTGATAGAGCATATGATTCGCCACTACAACATCAAAAGCGCACCCATCAAGCGGCAGCACCTGTGCGTCGCCATTTATCCACCGAACTTTCAGCCCAATATCCTGGAGATTCTTGTGCGCTTCGACCAGCATTCCGAACGACCGGTCAATCAGCGCGATCTCCCACTCAGGGTGAATCCTCTCTCGATTCTCCACCCACAGGTAACCTGGACCACAGCCGATGTCCAGAATGGATGTTGTCGCCGTGAAATCTAATTTGTCGAAAACCCATCGAGTAAATGGCTGTTGGCTCGTGCTGAAATCTCTGTGTAAACGAAACCTTACATCCAAACGCGAAGAGTCTCGATATTGATCTGACAGGGTGCCCATTAACTTACTTCCTGTGCTCGAATTGAACTTCTCCTCTGCTGGCGGCGGTTCGGACGTGAGAGAAGCCTCTCACCGATCGTCTACTTATCAACTTCCCAGAAACCTTATCATGGGCATGGTGTCATCACCGGCCCCGCGAATTATTGAGCACATACTGCGGGTTGATCTCCGGCGCGGTTAATGTTCACTTCGATACCTAAGTAGGAGCTGGGATCGAGCGTATTATGAATCTCGAGTTCGTTTAAAAACCATCCGTCACCGTCATCTTTTACAATCGAAAAGTGCAGGTGCATGCCCGTGGGATTATTTGGATCTGCGGAGTAATTCCCTTGATACCCCAGGAGAGTTCCCGCCTTCACAAAAACATCCGTTGTTCCCGGCGGAAAATCATCCACGATAAACGATTGACCTTCGGCATCCGCCAGGTGTGTGTAATACATCCAGATCTGTCTTTCTGGCTGGAGAGGATCAGATGGAATGCGAATGATTACGGAGGAGCGCCAATCCGGAAGCCGCGTGAGATAGCCGTCATGCGCAGCGACAACCGGTGTTTGCCCCAGTCCGTCAGGACCGGTGGGTCCGAAGATGTCGATCCCCTGATGGGTATGACCGGGCGCGAAAGAATCCCCCCAGAAGAATCCGATTAGACCATCCGTCGGCATGATAAAAGGCGCATCTCCGCATAGCTCGCCAGCATAAATCATCCACTCAGTATGGGCAGCTGGGTCAATCCAATATTGGCGCAATCGTTGAAGGCGAATCGCGGATGGGCGGACGCGCCGGAAGATCGAATAACCGACAACCATGGCGATGACCACCAGAATCGACAAACCCAAACCGATGCGCTTTTTCCTATCGCCTAACCCCATTCCAATCACGCTTTCCCTCACACCTGACTTTATCGGCCGGCTGCTATTCCGATCGATCTACCAGTTCCAGCACCTCGCCCTGCGTAACCCTCAGGATTTCCGCTGTCTCCACCCTCATTAAATGATCGCTGGCGCCTCCTCCAGCGTAGACCACATCGTGTTTCAGGACGCCGGAGTCAATGAGTGTCAGCAGCGGCTCAGGATGACCAAATGGAGGCACTGCGCCGACGGGATAGCCGGTTGCGGTCTGGACCTGGTTCTCATCGGCAAGTCGTACCCGCTTACGACCCACACCGAAGTTTTTTGCTATTCGTCTGCGGTCGATCCGGTTTGCTCCCGAGGTTATGGCCAGCACCGGTTGGTCGTCAACCATAAAGAGCAGCGATTTGACGATCCTTTGTGATGATGTCCCTACAGCCTCCGCCGCGGCCTCGACAGTGGGCGTCTTCATCGACAGCGCCAGAAGCTCGGCGCGCAATTCCCTTTCTCGAAGAAAATGTGCCAAATCCGAAGGCGTAAGCACCTTGAAACTCCTTTTCCCGGGGTCGATAAACTTCATAAATATTATTGATGCCAATCACCAGGTGATGGGTCATTCCAGTTCTGCAGCAGGTCAACTCTCTCCGCGAGCCTCCTCCATATGTTCAGCAAAGCACAAGGTCACGTGTTCTGCGGCGAAGGACATCAGCGCCTTGCCCGCGATCTGGCCTTCAGGCGAGGCGAGCGCATGTTGCAGCGCCTGCAAATCATCGAAATAGAACTCATGCACCATATGCAAATCCACTTCCCCCGAGGGCCCTCCAGCCACCCTGCTCACGCTTACCCGGCGCAGGCCCGGCATTGCCTCCGCCTGCTTCACGAAATCGTTGCTCCACCGCGTCTCCACATCAAGGGAGTCCCCAGA
Organism: uncultured Anaerolineales bacterium; assembly: GCA_965363875.1. Taxonomy (GTDB): domain Bacteria; phylum Chloroflexota; class Anaerolineae; order Anaerolineales; family E44-bin32; genus E44-bin32. The sequence continues at coordinate 24 of CBDTTY010000096.1, read as the reverse complement.
TCGCCCAAAAAGGATCATAAGTTT
>CBDTTY010000095.1:0-8234 GCA_965363875.1 uncultured Anaerolineales bacterium | reverse complement strand
ATTTGATGAGCACCCCGATGCTGGCATTAGGAATTGAGTATCCAGGAGCGATGGGCATCGCTCTCAAACTGTACGACCCGGACGAAATCATCGGCGGCCTTCCTTCCCGGGTGTATCTTGAATCGGTCGTCGCACATGAGATAGCCCATCAGTGGTTCTATAACACGGTGGGCAATGATCAGGCCGATGAACCCTGGCTCGATGAGGCTTTGGCGCAATATGCCACTGGTTTGTATTACCTGGATACCTACGACTCATCAGGAGCAGAAAGTTATCGCTCTTCCTGGCAGGCCCGTTGGGATCGAGTCGATGGCGCGGATATCCCCATCGGGTTGCCCGCAGGTGATTACGAAGGGCGCGAGTACGGTGCGATCGTCTACGGACGCGGACCGATCTTCATCTCAGAGCTAGCAGACACGATGGGAATTGACGTGTTTGATGATTTTATCAAGACGTATGCGCAAGAATTTAAGTGGGATATCGGAACAGGGGAAAACTTCAAGCGTCTCGCTGAGGAGAAGTGTGATTGCGATCTGAGTTCGCTGTTTGAGGCCTGGGTTTATCCATAGAAACCCGCCCACAAGTTCAACCCATCACCGTCTGCATTACATCTCATCCTCTCAAGACCGCACGCTCTGGCTACATCGGGCGTGCGGTCGCACTTCCATTAGGCACAATATTCTCTGGTCGCTCGTTCCAAACATCCGCGGGATATACTCCTAATCTGGAGTGAATTCGTAGATATTAAGTGACATATTCCACTTTGGCGGTTAATATGGGGCGGATATGCTAGGAACCCGGAGGCCTAATGCATGAACTTTCGATCACGGAGAGCATCCTTGAGATCGCTCTGCGTCATGCTGCAGAAGCCGAGGCTGAAAAAATCACGGATATCCACCTAGTTATCGGCAAGCTCTCTTCCATTGTGGATGATTCGGTGCAGTTCTATTGGGATATTGTCAGCGACGGAACAGCCGCGCAGGGCGCGGTGCTGCACTTTCGTCGTGTGAGGATTGAGATTGTCTGTCAGGCGTGTGGTGAGAGCTATCATCCCGAAGAGCTTGATCTGAGCTGCCCTGCGTGCGGCAGTCGGGATGTACGGATTGTGGCGGGAGAGGAATTCCGCCTTGAAGCGATTGAAGTGGAGTAGCTATTAACAATGTTGATATGTTTACAGGGAGGGCTGGCATGAAAGAGCGCATCCCAATTGTGGAGAAAATACTCAGCGCGAATGATCATATCGCCGCGCAGAATAAATCCGCTCTCGATTCGGCCGGTATACTGGGCTTGAACTTCATGGCTTCGCCGGGAGCTGGCAAGACCTCGCTCATTGAGCATACGATAAAGAAACTGAAAGACAGGCTGAAGCTCGCCGTCATTGACGGCGATGTGGCGACAAGCATAGACGCTGACCGTGCGGCCGCGGCAGGCGCGCAGTCGGTGCAGATCAACACAGGAGGGGAATGCCACCTCGATGCGATCATGCTCCAAGGGGCTCTATCAGAACTGCCTCTAGAAGAGATAGATCTACTTATTGTTGAAAACGTTGGCAACCTCATCTGTCCGGCGAGCTTTCAACTCGGGACTCATAAGAGTGTGCTTATAGCCTCTGTGCCCGAAGGGGATGATAAGCCCTATAAATATCCAGGGATGTATCGCGGTGTAGAAGCACTGGTGATTAACAAAATCGACCTCCTTCCCTATGTTGAGTTTGACATGGAGTATTTCCGACAGGGTGTGGAGATTCTCAACCCCGGTCTAGTGACCTTCCCACTTTCCTGCCGTACGGATGAAGGGTTGGATGCTTATCTGGCATGGGTGGAAACCGAACTGGAGGCTCATCGTCGAGTTGTTCAATGAGTGAGGTGAGCGGCGTTCGGATCCACATACAGGGCGTGGTTCAGGGGGTGGGCTTCCGCCCGTTTGTCTTCTCGTTAGCCGAGGCATCGTCGCTGACCGGCTGGGTGCGCAACACATCAGCAGGCGTCGAGATTGAGGTCGATGGCTCCCCGAACGCGCTGGATACGTTTGTAGCGTCTTTGAGAACGGACGCCCCTCCGTTGGCAAGGATTGATTCCATTGAAGTTGAGACATGTGACCCCGGGCTACATCAGGATTTCACGATCCTTCCCTCTAAGTCCCTCGCGGATGCATCCCAACCGATCTCGCCCGATGTGAGTCTATGCGCGGATTGCCGACGGGAACTTTACGATCCAATGGACCGACGCTTCCGTTACCCATTCATTAACTGCACAAACTGCGGACCGCGTTTCACAATAATCCAGGATATCCCCTACGATCGCCCGAATACGACGATGGCACTTTTCGAGATGTGCACAGAATGCGAGGCGGAATATCACGATCCGCGCGATCGACGTTTCCACGCTCAGCCAGTAGCCTGTCCTGACTGCGGACCGCAGGTTTGGTTGGAAGATAACGGCGTTCGACGAGCTGCTCGGGAAGATGCGCTTCAAGCAGCGCGGCAGTTGATAAGTGAGGGAAAAATCTTGGCCGTTAAAGGGCTGGGAGGGTTCCACCTCGCCTGTGATGCGACGAATAACGAAGCAGTGACCGAGTTGCGGCGCCGCAAGCTGCGTGTAAACAAACCGTTTGCCGTCATGGTTTTTAACGTCGATGCTGCCGGGGATCATTGTGAACTTGGTGAGACGGAAAAGGACCTGCTGCTCTCGCGGGAACGTCCGGTTGTGATCGCCGATCGAAAAAGTGGATCAACAATCAGCGATGCAGTCGCGCCCGGGCAGAACACGATCGGGTTGATGCTGCCCTACACTCCTCTGCATGAACTTCTTCTTGAGCAAGCCGATGATTTTCCAGAGGCGTTGGTCATGACTAGCGGCAACCTGAGTGAGGAGCCGATTGCCACGGATAATGAAGAGGCTCGTACCAGGCTGACGGTCTTGGCCGACGCATTTTTGATGAATGATCGCGATATCCACACGCGCTGTGATGATTCTGTAGTGCGCGCCTTCGATGGTGGAGCCTATCTATTACGCCGTTCACGAGGCTATGCACCTTTCCCGCTTAACCTCGCCTGGGAAAGCCCATCCATTTTAGCCACAGGTCCAGAATTGAAGAACACCTTCTGTTTGACGAAGGGGACGTATGCCTTCCTGAGCCATCATATCGGCGATATGGAAAACTTTGAGACCCTGCAGTCTTTCGAAGATGGAATCATCCATTATGAACGTCTATTCCGGGTTACCCCAGAAGTAATCGCCTACGATCTACACCCGAATTACCTGGCAACTCGCTATGCGATCGAGCGGGCGGAGCGCGATGAATTGCCGGCCATAGGAATTCAACATCACCATGCGCACATCGCCGCCTGTATGGCAGAGCACAACTTGTCGGCAGATGAGAGCGTTATCGGAGTTGCCTTCGACGGTACGGGCTATGGAGAGGATGGGGCGATCTGGGGTGGCGAGGTGCTGGTTGCTGCCTACGGGCAATATGAGCGTTTTGCCCACCTAGACTACATACGCATGCCTGGAGGCGACGCCGCCGTGGTTAAACCATGGCGCTTGGCGCTGGCATGGCTCCATAAAGCTGGGCTTCCCTGGAGCGATGATCTTCCTCCTGTAAAGGCAGCGAGCAAAGAGGAGCAGCGCGTGGTAGAACGGCAGCTCGAGATCGGGTTGAACAGCCCGCAAACATCTAGTATGGGGCGCTTATTCGACGCTGTCTCAGCGTTGATCGGATTGCGGCAGGAGGTCAACTACGAGGCGCAAGCGGCCATTGAACTCGAGTCTCATGCGGACCAGGATGAAACAGGAGCCTTTCTATTTGATTTCCGTGACGGATTATTGGACCCAACCCCGGTCATCCGTTCCATCGTCAGCGACCTGAGTGATGGTGTTTCGGCGCAGGTGATCGCGGCCCGTTTTCACAATGGGGTTGCGCAGGCGGTTCTCGAAGTCTGCACCAGCGCTCGCGAGAAGCACGGATTGGATAGGGTCGTCCTCAGCGGCGGAGTGTGGCAGAATATGTTCCTGATGCGAAAGACAGTTGATCTCTTGTGGGGAGATAATTTCAAAATCTTAATTCATCGCAAGGTTCCAGCGAATGATGGCGGATTGGCTCTCGGGCAAGCTGCCATCGCCGCACATAAGATATTGACGAGTTCTGTAGGGGAATGAGATAAGCTTACAGTCGACGAAGTGGAGGTAATGCGGATGTGTCTAGGTGTGCCCGGAAGAGTGAATGAGATTTATGAAGCAAATGGTTTGAAAATGGGGAAGGTCGACTTCGGCGGGGTTAAGCGCGAGGTGTGTTTGGAATATGTCCCTGAGATTGAGATCGGGGAATACGTCATTGTTCACGTCGGGTTCGCCATCAATCAGATGAGCGAAGAAGAGGCGGAAGAGACGCTCGACTTATTGCGCCAGATTATTGACATCGAAGATGAAATCGGTCCGGAAGGCGGCGCAGCGTGAAATATGTAAGCGAATACCGTGACGCTGATCTGGTGAAAGGCGTTTTGGATGAGATTCGCCGCACCGTAACTCAACCTTGGGTGGTGATGGAGATCTGCGGGGGTCAAACGCACTCCATCGTACGCTACGGCATCGACCAACTTCTGCCCTCTGAAATCGAATTGGTACATGGGCCAGGCTGCCCTGTTTGCGTGACGCCTTTGGAGTTGATCGATAAAGCGATCGCCATCGCCTCCCGGCCGGAGGTGATCTTCACATCGTACGGCGATATGCTCCGTGTCCCGGGGTCAGAGCGGGATCTTTTCTCTGTGCGTGCGTCGGGTGGCGATGTCCGCGTCGTGTACTCGCCGCTGGACGCTGTGAAAATAGCTCAGCAGAACCCGGATCGTGAGGTGGTTTTTTTCGCCATTGGATTCGAAACCACCGCGCCGCCAAATGCAATGAGCGTAGCGCAGGCGCAAGCGCTTGGTTTGGATAATTTCAGTGTGCTCGTGTCGCACGTTCGTGTTCCTCCGGCCATCCACGCTATTCTCGGTTCATCTCACAACCGGGTGCAGGGATTTCTCGCAGCCGGGCACGTCTGCGCCGTGATGGGCTACTGGGAATATCCACCCATTGCGGAGACCTATAACGTTCCGATTGTCGTTACGGGCTTCGAGCCGCTGGATATCGTGCGTGGTGTCCTGCATGTGGTGCGCTTATTGGAGAGCGGGGAAGTTGCTGCGGAGAACGCCTATGCGCGAGCGGTGACTTTTGAGGGAAATAAGCCGGCGCAGGCTTTGATAGAGCGCGTTTTCGAAACATGTGACCGAAAATGGCGCGGGATTGGGGTGATCCCACAAAGCGGATGGAAGCTGCGGCAGGAGTTTGCCGCCTTCGATGCCGAGGGGCGCTTTCAAGTTGCGGATATTCAAGCGGAGGAATCACCGCTGTGCATCGCCGGCTTGATCCTGCAGGGGTTAAAAAAGCCGCATGATTGTGAAGCTTTCGGCAAGCAATGTACACCAGAACAGCCTTTAGGGGCGACCATGGTCTCAGCGGAGGGCGCTTGCGCCGCATATTATCGCTATGGACGCGCAGAGCCCTAGCAATTTGGAGTGCGCAAGCTCTGCTTGCGACCGGCAGCAGAGCGCCATGAGCTCAGAGAAGGTACCTTATGAGTGAAGAAAAAGACCAAGTTACGATCCACGGGTTGGTTTGTCCACGTCCATTAGCCCATGATGATATCGTCGTTCTGGGACACGGGAGCGGGGGGAAAATGACCCAGGACTTAATCACGAGGACTTTCTACCCTCCTCTTGAGAACCCCGCTTTATTGCGCGGTGATGATGCCGCGATTGTGGATCTCCCGCAATCAGGGCGCCTGGCGATTAGCACGGATGCTCACATCGTCGCCCCGTTATTCTATCCAGGCGGCGACATCGGTCGCCTGTCCGTAGCAGGGACTGTAAATGATCTGGCAGTAATGGGTGCAAAACCGCTCTGGTTGACGGCAAGCTTTATCCTCGAAGAAGGGTTGCCTATGTTCATCCTCGAGAAAGTGCTCGAATCCATGAAAACCACTGCGCATGAGGCAGGGGTTGTCATAATTGCCGGGGACACAAAAGTCGCTGAGCGGGGCAAGGCAGACGGTATTTTCATCACCACGAGCGGAGTAGGTGTCATTCCTGAAGGGCGAGATGTCGGAGGTGCGAAGGCAGAACCAGGTGATGCCGTCCTGCTCTCCGGTCCCGTAGGTGAACACGGTATAGCGGTCCTCGCCGCACGAGGAGAGCTTGAATTTGAAGCTGATGTAACCTCAGACGTAGCCCCATTGAACGGGCTCATTGAAACCATGTTTAGCGTTTGTCCTTCGATCCATGTTCTGCGAGATCCTACACGCGGCGGCGTAGCGACGACCTTAAATGAGATCGCTCAACAGAGTAAAGTCTCGATTCAGATCGACGAGATTGCCATTCCGGTCACACTTCCGGTGATGGCCGCGTGTGAAATGCTGGGCTTTGATCCATTCTATGTGGCGAATGAAGGGAAGGTTGTCGCCATCGTCCCGACTGAATACGCAGAAGCAGTGCTTGAATCCATGCGCGCCCATCCTCTTGGCGAACAGGCTGTGAGAATTGGGGAGGTTGCAGATGAACCTGCGGGGCGGGTATTAATGAAAACTGCGATCGGGGGCACTCGAGTTGTCGATGTGCTTGCCGGCGAAATGCTGCCTCGAATCTGTTAGGTGAAGATAAGGTTTAGATCCATCACTAACAGCGCATAAGCTATTGGGACTGTCGCATAAAAGCGGGGCAGTCCCAAAATTGCTTTAATAGGGGAGTTATTCTTCTAACCAGGGGAACAATGGATCTGGTCAACTCACACAATATCATGAAGTTAATTAATGAATGAGTTAACCTCCCGGGAGTGTAACCTTAGGCAGATTGGAGGTTATTAACGATGTTCCGTGTTTCCTCGGCTAACTCCGGAGATTCGGTATAAACAGCGACGCCTTTTCGGTCAGCCTCGATCACGCGCTCATCATTAAAAAGATAGCCAAGGATAGGGAGCCCGGGAGAATGAGACATTATAAAAGCTCGATCATCCTCGTTGCGCAGCTTGCTCCCCACTAAGTAAAGCTTGGCGAGTTTTAGGTCCTCTGCCAGGGATTTAATCTGGGTTGCGGTCCCAATGCTGCGTGCCGTTGGCTCGACGACGATGATCATGGCATCGACGGCGTCGGCTGTAGCCCGACCGAGATGTTCGACACCGGCATACATATCCATGAGCACAACCTCATCCATACGCAAGAGAATGTGCGTGATCAGTGAACGCAGCATCGTGCTTTCGGGACAGATACAGCCTGAACCACCCATCTCGACCGCCCCTAATTCCAACAGGCGGATGTTGCCCTGGACGGCTGAGAAACGCTCGGGCAGGTCGTCGACGCGTGGATTTAATTTGAAGAAACCGCCGGTCGTTCCCGGCTGAGCGCCGGTCCGTTCATAGATCAACTCATCCATACGGGCAATCGGCGTTAACCCTGCGAGCAAGTCACTTGGGAATCCCAACGCCGCACCGAGGCATGGTGAGGGATCGGCATCGACGGCCAGCACCTGATATTCCAGGTCAGCGTATGTGTACGCGAGCAGGCTGGTTAAAGTTGTTTTTCCTACTCCACCCTTACCCGTTATGGCGATCTTCATCTGAGTCACCTCTCTCCTGTCTCAGGGCTGATTTTCAATCTAGAGACCGTAAAGCTGATGGTGTTCGTTTATAGTGGACCGCGCTGTCGAGGCGCGGTCGTCAACCAGGACTCCTGTGTGGCGTTGCACGTTTTCGAAGAGTCTCTGCTTGTTCTAACGCTTATTGTCGAGAAGCCCTTTCTCCCTCAGCAACGGACGGGGGTCAATCATATTACGTTCGAGAGCGGCATCCCGCGGCATGTCGAAAGCTATTGCCATGAGCTGTGTAAAGTAAAGAGCGGGCATGGTCTCATCGACATCCATTTGCGTTTGACGACCATCGAGGTTTATGTGGCAGAGCGGGCAGGCGATGGCGAGCACATCCGCACCCCGCGCCCGGGCATTGGAAAGAATGTTACCGCTCATCTCGAGCACGATATCCGTGTGTGTCAGTGATAGCGAAGCCCCGCAGCATGAGACTTTGCTATCCCAATCCACAACCGTCGCACCCAGAGCCTTTATCAGACGATCCATTGCCATCGGGTATTCAGGGTCCTTCGATTCGGTCACCTCGGGAGGGCGCGTGAGCAGACAACCGTAGTAGCAGGCAACG
>CBDTTY010000094.1:0-8244 GCA_965363875.1 uncultured Anaerolineales bacterium | reverse complement strand
CCGCTTCAGAGAGCAGCCAATACCCCCTGAAGGCGATGGCTTCGTTGGACAACACCTGCCGCTGGGCTTACGGTTTCATCCCCACCGGCTCCGAACCCGGCGTGTGCTACATCCCACCGACTCCGACACCGGTTCTGCCCGGCTCGATAACAGGGACAGTCTGGCGGGATTTCGATCACGACGGCAACCGCGACATCGGTGATGGCGGTATTGGCGGAAAGACGGTGACACTTAGATCCGGTGGATGTAGTGGCTCCGTAGTCGGCTCGACGACCACGGCCGGCGCCGGTGAATACGGCTTCTCCAATGTTCCACCAGGGAATTACTGCATAACCGTGGATCACGTTTGCGGTGCGTGCTCGGGCGAATGTCCCAGCACCACCCACCCGCGGTCGGTGACGGTTGGTTCGGGTGAGAATGTGGGGGGCGTCAATTTTGGTTTCTACTTACAAGGACCCTGCTAGCACGGCAACCCTCATCTCAACAGCTCCCCGTGGGTATCGCTCATGGGGAGCTGTGTGATTCTCACCGAAGAGCGATCGTGCTTTCGGGTCTCCAAAGTTTCAAGCTCACGGGACTCGGCACGATTGAATTGCCGACCAGTCGCTTGATTTCCTCACCTTATGTACATACCTCCCCGCAACTTGATATGTTGCGGGGAGGTTTTGTGTTCTTCCTCGGCCGATTAAGAGATAGACTTCTCGACTATGCGCGCCTTAACTAGGGGCGCTCTATTGTGAACAGGACGCGATCGGTTTCCGCCACATTCCCGGCGAGATCGATCGCCCGAACATAGACCTCATGTTCACCAACAGCCACCATCCGCCAGCGGAACGAATACGGAGGCGCGGTCACCGTTTCAACTTTAATGCCGTCGACATAGAACTCAATCCGCTCAACCCCGAAGTTGTCTGTCACCTCAACCTCTATCACCATCTCCTGCCGGCTGTTCCCGCGCAGGACCTGCTCGGGCTCGGGCAGAAGTATCTCGACCTGCGGTGGTTGGTTGTCCACCGTAACATGGATGGCATGGGTTGAGATATGACCGTCATCGTCGACGACAACGAGTTGAAGCGTATACAACCCATTGAGCCCCTCGGTCTTCCAACGCACTAACGTCCCCCCCTGTACTTGTCTGCTGCTGTCATCCCCAATTTGCACCCAGCGAGTGGGGTTTAACCCGCTGCCATACTGAAGGCGATAGTAATCAAAATCCTGCGGGTTCGCATACCCTCGCACCACGATATCGTCACGAAGATAGGAGAAAGATGCAGGCGTGGTGATGCGAACATCTGGATGCTGATCTTCCAGATTTGTGAGCGTGTCATATTCTTGAGGGGGTCTTTCTAGTCCAGCCAGCTGTGCCCACTCCGCTGCCTCTGGAGGCGGGACGAGATATATTCTTTCTTCAACAAGGTCGATCGGCGTGTTCAGAGTCGCAAGCTTGCCCGTTTCCTTGTTTACCAGGTAGGGTTGGTAAAGATTATCGAAGGTTATCGGCTCAGTGCCGTTGATGAAAACTTCGCTCACAACCGAAGGGCAGTACACTGTGGGCAGCAAGCCCGAGGGATCACAGACATCTATCCGGTTCACCCCCGTTGGTATCTGCCATCCAGCAGTCGGTAAATCCCTTGTCGTGTAGCGTATCAGGGCATGCCACACTGGCGCGGCGCTGTTCATCTCATGTAAGCCAACCGCTTCGGAGCCGTCTGGATTTCCAAGCCAAACACCTACAACCCGGCTCGGAGTGTATCCCAGACTCCAGAAATCACGGCCGTCCACAACAGCTGCAATTGCCCCCGCCGGTCTGCCAATCTCTAAGGCATTCGACTGCCCCAGGGCTGGCCAGCGTGCCGTCTCATCCGTCAACACATCTGTCATCAGATAAGCTAATTTAACGCTTAGAACTGCTTTCTGTTCTGGCTCGAAGCTATACGTTGATCTCCTGGCGCCATCTTCAATCGTTGAAAAGATCGACGGCTGCAAAGGATTTCTCGCTGTGCCATTCACTGGGGAAGACTCACCGACCATCGTTCCTTGATTCGCCAGGACAGCATAGGCGCTGGTTAGATTCATCAGGGAAGCTTCCCAATCCAGATCACCGGATTCTCGATACTCTTGCGTATCATATGTTGCTGACGCAACGCCCATTGAACGTGCCGTCCGCTCGACGCTGTCAACGCCCATCAAAGATTGGATTCTATCGCTCGCTGCTTTATACCCATTCGCCAGTGCTGTGCGGATGCGCACAGGTCCGTTATATAGCGCCGCCTGCTCTTCTGAAGTCCCATTTGTAAATTCACCATCGGGAGGAATATCCAGGACCATACTTCCCGGAGAATAACCTTGCGCGAAAGCCGATAGATACACAAATGGGGAGACGGTCATTCCAGTCGGTCTAATTTCAGAAACAGGTCCCGCGAGCGCGAGAATCTCACCATTGTTCGCATCGAGAACAACGAAGCCTCCTGATTTGATATTGTGATCGAGATTTGCGTCGCTTGGACGAACCGGAGGGAGAAACCCCGCAGCGAGGCATCCCGTCCCATCTGCCGCAGGGAGAATGATGCTTGGCTCAAGCCCGGATAGTCGGGCGGAATGAGTTTGTAGTGTGCAATAAGATTGCAGCTGCAGATCGTAGTCCACCGTTGTTTGGATACGTAATCCGCTTCGCCTCAGGGCATCATCTCCAAACATCTCAAGCGCCTCGTTCTGGAGATACTCCGCCAATGCTTGGAGATGGTCTGGATACTCAGCGGCCTCATGCTTGATCTCCAATGTCTGTGCAAGGGCTAGCTGTGCTTCATGGTTTGTTATCGCTCCCATTCGCACCATCGCCATCAAGGTCTCCGCCTGCCGTTCCTTCGCCTCTTTTGGAGCTTCCACCGGGTTCAGCGATGGATTAAGTGGGATGGATGCCAACATCGCACTTTCGGGGAGGGTGAGCTCGGAGGCATGTTTGGCGAAATACACCAGCGCCGCGGCGTCAATACCGTAGGCATGGTTCCCATAGTCGGCGCTGTTGATATACCACTCGAGGATTTTTTCCTTTGGGTACTCCTGAGTGGCCTCGGCCGCCAGGATCATTCTTTGCAAGGATTGTTTCTCGGGAGAACGCATTCCGCCTGCGAGTGGAAGCAACTGTGCCTGTACCAGCTGTTGGCTTATGGAGGGGCTAATCTCTTGAGGTCCCCGAAGATCGAGATAGCTCAGCAACGCTTGGGCCACCTCTTGTGGGTAATATCCAGGGCTTGACCAGAAAGTTTCATCTTGGATCGCGATCGTAGCCTCAAGCACATGCTCGGCCAGATCGATCGGTCCGTCCGGGTCCAGGTACAACCAGCGCCGGCTCTGTGCCTGCGGGTGGAGCACATCTAAAAGGAGTTTATCGCCGGTTCGATCATAGAATTTGACTGGACGGAAAGACTCTCTCCCTGCGGAACCGAAGATCTGTTCTAAATCATCCGTGGGGGGAAGATTCGAGGTTAGATCGGCATAAGACAAGGCCATCAGGAGAACCACTGTTCCAATTCCCACAACCAACAGAAGGGCAAACACAAAACCAACCCGCCCAAGCAGCCTCTCTCCTCTAGATTGGAATTCCCGGCGGCGTCGAAACCGCCTGACGTCCGTTACCTTAGCCATATGCGAATTTTACCCGTAAATGAATGCGTGGCGATAATCCCTGCAAGACCTGTGCCTGCAGGAGCACCGCACCTGCCCTTGATGAACACCCAGGAGATGGCCGGAATCATGCACATAAGCTAATAGAGGCCAAAGCGTAAGTCTATTTACGAGCATGGGCTCCCGCTATCTATGTAAGTCTGGCGCTAGCAAGATAAGGGTGATTTGACATGAAGAAAATCCTCTCCATTGACGGCGGTGGCATCCGCGGCATCATTCCCCTGGCATGTTTGGTGGAACTCGAGAAAATTCATAGGAGGCCGTGCCGAGAGATCTTTGATATGGTTGCCGGAACTTCTACTGGAGCCGTTATCGCTGCTGGCATTGCTTTGGGAATCAGCGCCCGCGGACTCCTTGCACTCTATCGTGAGTTGGCCAAGCACGCGTTTCAGCGTCTACCCCTGCATCAAGTTCTCTTCAACCTCGGCAACCACCGCTATAGCAACGCCTACATTGCTAATACTCTCCAAGAGATCGGTGCCGATAGACCACTGAACTCGTTAGGAATCGATATATTGGTCACTGCAAAGAACCTGGAAACCAGCCAGACCGATTTCTTCGTAAAGGATGGGCCCGGGAATGCCAGCCTTTGGGGAACGATGACCTTAAAAGACGCCGTCTTGGCCAGCATCGCTGCTCCGACATATTTCCCCGCGCACTCTGCTAATGTTCTTGGAGAGAAGCATACCTGGGTCGACGGTGGAGTTGGTGTATCCGGCAATCCGGTCTACCACGCTGCCGTCGAGGCGCTCCACTACAGCGTCGGTTTATATCCTCCGGGCGACACGCTCATGCTTTCATTCGGCACCGGAAGGCGTCCTCACCCAATCGATGCCCGATCTGCCAGCATCTTGAAGTGGGGAATCTGGGTTCTTGCGGAAACAATGGAAGACGCTGGCGAATGGCAGACTTATGTGACCCGGCAGGAATATGAACAGACCGCGAGAATCGACCTTCGTCGATACCAACTCGACTTGACATCCAGCGTTATGCGCGAGCTTGGCGTCGCTATTCCCAAAGGAGTCGATGTCAGCGAGATCAGTTTAGATGCCGCATGGGCAGCCGACCTTTTAGAGGATATTGGCCGCGCGTTCGCGGCAAAGATAGACTTCAACGGGCCAGACGGTTTGGAGCTGGAGACTCAACCACCACAGTGATTGGGATCTCGACATCTATCGGTTGAACGATCCGGGGTTTGTCTACATCGTTTCTGCAATATCTGGAGTCGGGAAGCTCAGCTTCCGGTCGCAGGCTGCGCCTGCGCTTTGAGGTCTCCTAGTTATTTGCGGGGCATGGTCGTTAGAATTCTCCAGCTTCAGCGGGAGAGTTGTCCAATATCGCTTCTATCTTTTCTAAGATATCCGGCGTGAGCATTTCCACGAACTCCAGCGCTTTCAGATTGTCATCTAAATGCTCGGTGCGCGTCGCTCCTGTGATCACGCTGCTCACCTCAGGAATGCGCAGGAGCCAGGCGATCGCCAATTGAGCAGTCGTCACTCCAATTACGTCCGCAAGTTCAGTCAACCGGCGAACCACCTCCACCCGTTCCTCTGTTATGATTTTCTCACCCCATTCAGGTGCTCGCGTAAGACGGGTTGTCTCTTTAGGTATACCGTTGTTGTATTTCCCGCTCAAGAGACCGTATTTTAGAGGGCTCCACGTCACCATGCCGAACCCCAAATCTCTCGCCGCCGGGACGAGTTCATCCTCTACCCTACGACGGACGAACATATTGTATTGCGGCTGCTCGACAGCGGGCGGATAAGCTTGCCACTCATGAGCAACGGCGTAGGAACGTGCAATCTGCCCCGCGCGCCATTCAGATGTGCCCCAATACAACACCTTACCTTGACGGACAAGGTCATCCATCGCTCGTACCACCTCATCCAGCGGTGTCTCGTGATCGTAGCGATGGCAAAAATACAGATCCAGATATTCCAGGTTCATTCGTTCCAACGAAGCGTGACAGGATTCCATAATGTGCTTTCTGGATAGGCCGCGACCGTTGGGGCCCGGCATCGTGGGCCAATAAACTTTGCTCGAGACCACAAGACTCTGTCGTGGGAAATCTTTTATCGCCTCTCCCATTACTCGTTCGGATTCTCCGTTTGCATAAACATCAGCGTTGTCAAAGAAATTGATACCCGCTTCGAATGCCCGTTGTATGAGCTTTGCAGCAACACTTTCATCAATCTGGTCGCCAAAGGATATCCAAGATCCCAGAGAGATCGCGCTCAACTTCAAGCCGGAACGTCCCATTCTGCGGTATTCCATTATCCACTCCTGCCACTTGGTACTCGAGAACCATGGTCAAAGCATTATAACTCGCACAAGATTGTGTTTGCGGTGTTAATGCTATACTCCGAAAAAACCCAGTTCATACGGAGGCACTCCGCAACATGGCAGAAACGATGCAGGCTGTGGTTAAAGCCCACGCCAATCCTGGTCTTGAAGTCCAGCAAGTTCCCATCCCCACCATTAAACGCGACGAAGTGCTCGTTAAGGTTCGCGCCGCTTCCATTTGTGGTACTGATTTACATATCTACAACTGGGATTCTTGGGCAGCAGGTCGAATGCACCCACCGGTGATCGTCGGCCATGAGGTCTGTGGAGATGTCGTTGAGCGTGGATCCATGGTTGAGACACCGGAGGTAGGGGATTTTGTCTCATTAGAATCACATGTTATCTGTAATCAATGTGCCTTCTGCCGCACGGGCCTTGGCCACATTTGCGAGAACACAAAGCTTATCGGCGTCGACCGCGATGGCGGTTTCGCCGAGTATATAGCCATTCACGCTCAGAACGCTTGGCCAAATCCTGAAGATCTACCCGTGGAAATCGCTGTTTTGCAGGAGAACTTTGGCAACGCTGTTCATACCGCCTTCGCCGCCGACTTAAGGGCCAAGAAAGTCCTCGTCACAGGATGTGGTCCTGTGGGATTGATGACCATCGCCGTCGCCCGCGCCATCGGCGCTCGATCCATTTATGCCACCGACATCAGCGCCTACCGTATTGACTTCGCGCGCCGGATGGGCGCGGACCTGGCAATGCATGCCATTGATGACCCGGTGATCGAGATGATTCGTGATGCAACCGACGGTGAGGGGGTCGATGTGCTTCTGGAGATGTCCGGCTCACCATCGGCGATCGACCAGGGTTTCACATTGCTGAAGCCCGGTGGTGAAGCGGCGCTCCTCGGTGTCGCACCCGGGCCGTTTGAATTCGATTGGGATAACCACATCGTTTTCAAGGCGGCGCGCGTCTTGGGCATCAGTGGACGCAAGCTTTGGCAAACCTGGTATCAGGCTCGTGGCCTTATCCGCTCCGGTGCTGTTGATCTCGCACCGCTCGTTACCCATCATTTTAAAATGGAAGAATTCGATAAAGCCTTTGAGACAATGACTTCCGGCGAGTCCGGCAAGGTCATGCTCACCCCATGAAGGAGGGACTAAGATGAGTGAGGAAAAAGGAAAATCTCTCAGTACCGAACGCATTATCTTGATCGTCGTATCCACACTGCTGGTGTTAGTACTCATATATCTCGGCGCCTCTGCATTGGCTCGCCGCGGGCAAGAAGCACCGCCCCCTGATGTAGCTCCGGCGGAACCTGCCGAGGAGCAGCCCGCAGTCGTGCTTCCGACTGAGCCTCCGGCGGTTGCAGTCGAACCAACGAGCGAGTCCATCGTGGATGCAGACGCGACACCGACGCCCCGCCGGTTAACGCTCGCGCCTACACCGACACCTTTCGCTCTTAGCGGCGAGGATGACCCACGCGCCATCCTGGACCTTCTCAATCCTTTTCACTTCGATTACTTCGACAGCCCTGACAACTGGTTTGATTATGACAGCGAAGGGTTCGCAGCTTACTTCGTTCAGGGGAGCAAACTACAAGCCAAGGATTACGACCCCGTTAATACAGCTGTGTATTGGTCGTTTAGCGCACAGCAATCGGGGAACCTCTATGCAGAGATCAGTGCAACGAATGGAGACTGCATCGGTAGAGACGCGGTCGGATTTGCCGTTCGCATTGATCCTGAGCAATCCCCAAGCGGCTATGCACTCGAAGTTGCATGCGATGGCGCCTGGCGTTTCCTTCGTTTCCATCCAGGCGGGAAACCGACGGTGAAATTAATCGATTGGACAGCATCAGACACCATTTACCAAGGTAAGGATGCCACCAATAGAATGGGGATCTGGGCGTATCAAGGCAAGTTCCACCTGTTCATCAACGGCTTCCATGTTGATGAGTATTACGACTCAAGTTACACCTGGTCCTATGGCGTCTTTGCTGCCTATGTTCGAGCCGCACAAACGTACGATCTCACCGCTCAGTTTGACGATTTCTCGTTCTGGCACATTCGCTACATCGAGTGAGATACGCGTCTAAGCTGTTAACCTTATTAGTATTAACCTGGCTGGCCGGGGCTTGTACCCGGCCGGCCCCTGTGCGCGAGCTGCCATTTGACAGCACACAGACCATGGATTCCGCCCTGGTTAACGCCCTTCCATCGGTGACGGCTCCTCCCAGCGCAACGAATATCACCACACCTACTGCGCTAA
>CBDTTY010000093.1:0-8266 GCA_965363875.1 uncultured Anaerolineales bacterium | reverse complement strand
AAGAACCGTGCAACGCCGGTTAAACTCTCACCCTCATTCCAGGGATGCAATGCTCCGTCCACGGGTGGTATTCTAAGCTCCTGCTCAGGTTTGAGCCGGTGGGGATCGTCCTGGAGCACGTCGAAATTGCCCCATAAGATCGTTTCAGGCTTCAGGCTGAATTTATCTGCGATCCCGAAGAGGCTATCCCCCTGCTGCACCTGGTATGTAATCACTTCAAGTCGTGGACGTTCAGGGAAAACCGTATGGATGTCCGTCGATCGCCCCACACCTGCAAGTTGAGTTGAGCCGCCTGCGTACGGCGGAAGGTCGGCAATCCCGAGCCTTAATATTGTTGGTGCTGCGAGGTTAGCGCTTTCGTTTTCTTCCACCACTCCGGCATATGCGTCTAACGGGAGCGTATCCCAACCCAGGCGGGCAGCCCACACCCCCAACGCTATGAGGGTAAGAAGGGCTAGATGGCCCGTGAAACGCAGGATGGGGTCGCGCAACGTAACCACGCATATTTTCGCCCATAACTCGACGCGATTCCTCGCTCGAATCGGAAGCGAGCCTTTGTCACTGGCGTTCGTTGCCTTTTCCTGCAATTTCTCCGCCTTCCCTTGATCCTACGCGCGCATCATATCAAGCGCGTTGTGGACCGTCAAGCATCAGCTTTAGACATCCTAAGGAAGAACATACCACGGATTGACAAATCCATCCTGAAAACGTGTTTCAAAATGCAGGTGTGGTCCCGTCGAATTGCCGGTGGAACCGGCCAGCCCGATACTCTGCCCCTGGTTCACGCTCTGCCCACACTCGACACCGACCTGGCTCAAGTGGGCATAAACGGTTTGCCAGCCGTTCCCATGATCGATCATGACCATATTGCCATAGCCAACCGTCGACCAGCCAGCGAAAACGACGACCCCGCCGTCTGCAGCCCAAATTCCCGCCCCCATCCCCGCAGCGATGTCGATCGCCAGGTGGCCGGACCAATAATCATTGCCAGAGATGTAATGGTTTGATGCCGGCCAGATGAAGCCGCCGGTTCCGACAACGCCAGTATAAGGTCCGGCACAGCCGCCGGGTCCATATGCTGCGCCGACACCAGCCTGGCCACGAGCGATTGTCGGGACAAACCACTGCTTAAACGCTCGCTGGCCTTCGGGGACGATCAACCAGGTCCCAGGCACAATCTGCGGATCGATGAAGCTAATGTGGTTTCCGGGATATTCAATAATCTCCCGCGACTCAACACCGAATAAACCCGCGACATGATCGAGATCATCCCCGTCCTGCCATTCGTAATACGTCCCATCGACCGGC
Source organism: uncultured Anaerolineales bacterium (assembly GCA_965363875.1). Taxonomy (GTDB): domain Bacteria; phylum Chloroflexota; class Anaerolineae; order Anaerolineales; family E44-bin32; genus E44-bin32. Next base: position 6,958 of record CBDTTY010000093.1, on the reverse strand, counting down.
AGAATATTCAGCTCCTGGCCAGGTTTTAAAAGGTGAGGGTCGTCATTTAATACCTCAAAATTTCCCCACAACAACGTCTCCGGTTCGATGCCAAACTTCGCCGAAATCCCAAAGACCGAATCACCCGGTTGAACAGTGTAGTGAAGCACATCGACGCGTGGCCGGCCAGGCTTCGATGTGTTTAAGTTCGCCGCCCGGGAGAGCATCGTCGTTTCAACATCAGGATCGTAAACAGGGAGAGCGGAAAGATCTGTGAGGTCTCCAGAAGAGACACGTTCGCCAGAAGATGCCGGTGAAAAGTCGGTCTGGCTGCGAGATCGAATATTCAGCCCGATCATCCAGCCGGCTGCGATTACAAACAGCGCGCCAATGATGAAAGGCGCGACGGTCCACAGCCGCTGTCGACAGTCTCGTGGTCGGTGTTGGTTATTGATCTTCGGAGAGCGATTCAAGAAACTCGATGTTGTTTTCAGTTTGTGCGATGCGGTGCAAGAGCGCTTCTGTGGCTGCGGTGACGTCCATCCCGACTCCGACCGGCGGTTCTATCATCTGAGCGAACATCCGCCGCATCAGCCACACACGCCGTGTGAGATCTGGCCCAAGCAGTAGTTCCTCACGACGAGTCGATGAACGATCGATATCAAAAGCGGGGAAGACTCGTCTCTCCTGCAGCTTGCGCGAGAGATGAAGTTCCATATTCCCGGTCCCCTTAAATTCCTCATAAATTACATCATCCATGCGTGAGCCCGTGTCTACAATCGTCGTGGCGATGATTGTGAGCGACCCGCCTTCCTCAATATTCCGCGCCGCTCCGAAGAACCGCTTCGGCGGGTAGAGCGCTGCGGGATCGATGCCACCCGAGAGCGTCCTGCCTGAAGGTGTCACCATCAAGTTATATGCCCGCGAGAGACGCGTGATCGAATCGAGAAGGATGGCGACATCCTTCCCGCACTCCACCAAACGCTTGGCTCTTTCCAGGACCATTTCTGCTGCACGGACATGTGAAGTAACCGGTTCATCAAACGTGGAGGCGATCACTTCTGCATCGACCGAACGATCCATGTCGGTCACTTCTTCCGGTCGCTCGCCAATAAGCGCAACCATGAGATGAACGCCAGGGTACTTCAGGGAAATCGCATTGGCGATTTGCTTTAATACCGTCGTTTTCCCCGCCTTCGGCGGCGAGACGATTAACCCGCGCTGCCCTTTACCGATGGGCGCGACCAAATTGATCAAGCGCGTGGCGAGCGTGAAGCGGTCCGTCTCGAGATCAAACCGTTCCTCCGGGAAGATTGGCGTAAGGTCATTGAACCGGGGCCGGTCTTTCGCATCTTCCGGATCCATGCCATTTATCGATTCGACGCGCAGCAAACCGAAGTATTTCTCTGTATCTTTCGGAGGGCGGATTTGGCCTATGATCATATCCCCTGTTCGCAATTTAAAGCGTCTCATCTGGGATTGTGAGACATAGATATCATTGCGCCCCGGGAGATAGTGATCTGCGCGTAAAAACCCCATCCCCTCGTTCATGATTTCCAACACACCGCCGCGCAGCTCCAGCCCTCTACGTTCCGCATCCGACTGCATAATCCGGAGAATCAAGTCCTCCTTTTTCATGCGGGAGGCGCCGCTCACATCATACTCTTTCGACAAATCCCTCAGGTCGGACAGAGTCATTCCTTCAAGTTGCCCTATATTCATTAATGTACTCCCAATGGAAAATTTCGTATATCGCTTTTAACTATTAATGTTCGAGATTAATAAGTAGGTAACCACATATAGTGATAAATATTCGAGGATAGCTCAAATGTTATTCTGGTCAGAGTTGGTTGAAGGGGGTGCTGCCCTGAGACAACAAGTCTTCTTGAACGCAGGCATTATAGCACGCAGAAAGGACGGAAGCAAGCAGGGCTCTATTCCCATTCACCCCCACGCTCCAAAAGTTTCCCTGCCCTCACCAACAAGGCAAAGCGAATCGTTCCGAAATCAACTATTTTGCGCTTCAGTTGATTATGAACCTAATATTTAACCCTGGTGGTTTTCCTTCGCACCGCATCTCTCACGCTGTGACGCCTATTCGTCCGCAGCGGGGTCACCCGATACGGTCATACTGAATCTCGCTTACCGTCATCAGTTTGTCCCAACGGTGGGTTGCGATGATCTCACGTACGGTTCCGGTTATCCCTCTCATCACGAGGCTGTGCGTTCGCGCGCCGACACCTGAGTACTTCACTCCATCCACTAACTCGCCGTCGGTGATCCCTGTGACGGCAAAAAAGATGTCATTAGTTGCGACGAGATCATCAATCCTGAGCACTTTTTCCAAATCGTAGCCTAGATCTTTCGCCGCTTTCGTTTCGGCTTCATTTCTAGGGTACAACCTCCCCTGGATCTCGCCGCCCATGCATTTCAACGCGCAGGCGGCAAGGACACCTTCTGGAGTTCCGCCAATGCCAATTAATAGATCGATGCCCGAGCCCTGTTGAGCGGCCAATATTGCGCCGGCGACATCACCATCCGTGATCAAACGTATTCGAGCACCCGTCTCGCGGACACGTTGGATCAGTTCCTCATGACGCGGGCGCTCGAGAATAACCACGGTTAGGTCATCCACATCAGCGCCCTTTTCACGAGCAATCATATTTAAATTCACTTCGATTGGAGCATCGATATCAATGTGCCCCTTCCCTCTCCGGCCGACCGCTATCTTGTGCATGTATACAATCGGTCCTGGATTGAACATCGAACCGCTCTCGGCCAGGGCGACTGTTGCAACGGAACCCTGTCTCCCTTGAGCGAGGAGACGCGTGCCTTCGACCGGGTCCACAGCGATATCCAATGCTGGCCCGTCCCCTGTACCAAGTCTCTCGCCGTTGAAAAGCATCGGAGCTTCATCCTTCTCACCTTCTCCAATGACGATAACGCCGTCGATATCGATTGAATTTAACACCAGGCGCATCGCATCCACAGCCGCCTGGTCCCCATCCTCTTTCTTCCCTCGACCCATCCACCGTCCTGCTGCGAGCGCTGCTGCTTCCGTGACGCGTGCCAGATCCAACGCGAGATTATGTGATGGTTTTGTTTTCATGCAGACACTCTCCGAGTTTGTGATTCACCCAGCGGTAGTTAATACAATCGCCAGAAAGTAACCTATTACGGCTGACCAAATCCAGGTATCGATTCTATCCAGAACTCCACCGTGACCGGGGAGCAGCGCCCCTGTATCCTTCTCGCCGATTTGACGTTTGAACATACTTATGCCGAGATCACCAATCGGCGCTACCGTGCTAATTACCCCGCCGATGATCGCACCCGACATCGCATTTATACCCGCGTGCGGTCCAGCCCCTATTCGCCAAAGCAAACCCATGCCCGCGCCGCACAAAATCGCCATTCCAATACCTGCCAGGTAGCCCTCCCATGTTTTTTTTGGACTCACGCGGGGGACAAGCTTATGACGACCAAACCGGCGCCCAAAAAGGAGGGCCGCAGAATCCGCAATCCAAATTGACATCAGGGACAATAAGAACCACCAAAGGCCATCGGGCATGCGTCGGATCGTTATGAGGAAGGCTCCAATCCACCCGACATAAAGTATCCCAGTGAGTGTCAGAGCAAAGTCCGTGCCTGATTTTGGTGCTCCCCGCTCGAAGTCGATCACATGCCAGGTCAAGGCGACAAAAACGATACCTGCGAAAAGAATGTAATCAACCTCGAATCCAAAATAGATACGAACAAGCACAACGGCGACAGTGCCAATGATTAATAAGGGTATTGCCGGACGGTAACCCCCAGCAAAAAAAAGGCTGCCGAATTCGTAGGCAGCCATTGCCAGAATGCCCATGATGCTGATTGAGTACAACCAACTACCGTCGGCAATAACCCACGCGATCAGCGGGAAGAGCAGGAGAGCAATGGCGCTTCGCTCACGCAGCATGTTTACCTTGGTAATGCCTTATCTGAGATGCGCCCGTAGCGACGTTCACGCTGTGCGTAGACATGGAGCGCCTCGAGTAATTCTTCAGGATCGAAATCAGGCCAATAGGTAGTTGTGACATACCACTCAGAGTAGGCACCTTGCCAGATAAGGAAATTGCTCACACGCATCTCACCTGACGTCCGAATGATCAAATCCGGATCGGGCGATTCGGAAGTGAAGAGGTAGCGGCCGACGGTGGATTCGGTGATTTCCTCAGGTTGAATACCGTCCGCGATCATCTCCCTGATACCACAAACAATCTCGTCCCGACCGCCATAGTTCCATGCCACGTTGAGAATCAACCGGTCGTTTTTCTCTGTTATTTTTATGGCCTGCTTGACCTTAGCTTGAAGCTCCGGTTTCAGCTGTTCAAGGCGCCCGATGTGGCGTAATTGAACGCCATTTTCATCAAGTGATTTCAACTCTCTATCGATTACATCCTCGAGAATATTAATCAATCCCTTCACTTCTGCCGGAGGGCGTTTCCAGTTCTCCGTCGAGAAAGCGTAGATTGTAAGATACTTGATTCCGTATTCCACGGCGGCTTCGAGGATCCGACGCAGGTTATCAACACCAGCGCGGTGTCCTGCCATACGCGGCAATCCGCGCGAGCGCGCCCAACGACCATTGCCATCCATGATGATGGCTACGTGCTCAGGGATTTTCTCTGGAAGTTTAATCTCAGATTCGTTTGTCATAGGTTGCGGGAAGTTTTGATCAACCTTCAAGGACCTCAGTTTCTTTGCGTTCCCCGATTTCATTGATCTGGTCAACGTGTTGATCCGTTAGCTTCTGGAGATCGTCCTCCCCGCGCTTTAGTTCGTCCTCCGAAATCATCTTCTCTCGCTCGAACTCGCGTAAGTCATTCTGGGTATCCCTGCGCACATTCCGTACTGCGACGCGACCTTCCTCAGCTCGATTTTTAACAACACGAACTAGTTCATGGCGTCGTTCTTCAGTCAACGGGGGAATGCTCAAGCGGATAAGCTTACCATCGTTATTGGGGTTGAGACCCAGATCGGAAGACATTATCGCGCGTTCAATATCTTTAATACTGGCCGGGTCAAAAGGACGGATTGTTAGAAGTCGCGGTTCAGGGGCAGATATTGTTGCGAGCTGCATCAAGGGCGTGGGATTACCGTAGTACTCAACAGACAGACGATCGACAAGAGCGGGGGAGGCGCGGCCTGTTCGAATCGAGGCGAGATCCTCCTCAAAGGAACTGATCGCTCCTGTCATACGGGTTTGAGCCTCTGCGAGCGCATCCTTTACCATAGATACTCTCCTTTTTCGACCTTACCTTAAGCGTGGGTTCCTTATAAGGATAGCTCAATTTTGGTTTTTTTGTGGGTGGATAACTTTGATTAATCCCAAATAGCGTGTATACCCAGTACTCGGGAGAAGAATCATCTTCCCAACGCTTGCCACCCGGCATTATCCCCGAAATGAGTACCCGGGACAACGTATACTTTTGGGGAATTTATGTATCTGAGATTACAGTACCAACCGGCTGGCCCAGAACAGCGTTCGTGAGGCTGTCGGATTGCCACATATCCAAAACCAGGATCGGGAGTTTGTTGTCCATGCAAAGGGAGATCGCCGTGCTGTCCATAACTTCTAAACGCCGGCTGAGCGCGTCGATATACGTGAGTTGGTCAAAGCGTCTTGCGTCTGGTTTTTTCTGTGGATCGGCATCATAGACGCCATCGACTTTCGTAGCTTTTATCACGATGTCGGCTTCAATTTCCATCGCTCTCAAGGCCGCTGCAGTATCGGTGGAGAAATACGGATTTCCAGTTCCTCCGCCGAGGATCACTATTCGGTCTTTTTCCAGGTGGCGAATCGCGCGACGGCGTATATAGGGTTCCGCCACGGCGCGCATTTCTATAGCCGACATCACTCTCGTAACTGATCCGCCCCGCTCGAGCGCGTCCATGAGCGCTAGAGAGTTCATCACGGTTCCGAGCATTCCCATGTAATCAGCTGTGGCTCGTTCCATGCCGCGCTCAATCCCCTCCAGACCGCGCCAGAGGTTCCCCGCACCTATTACAATAGCAATTTGGACACCAAGGATGCGAACCTCTTCTACCCGCGCGGCTACTTTCTCAGCCTTTCGGGGATCAATGCCAATGCCGCCCTCGCCCGCCAAAGCTTCACCGCCGAGCTTGAGGAGGATTCGTTGGTACACAGGATCAGCCATTTTTATCCCTCATAAATTCCTGAGTAATTATCGCCTTAAGCAATCAGGCCAACAAATTGTTGGCCCGATTTATTACCCTAGCTCCTCGCCAATTTCCCATCGTTTAAACCGTCGTAAGGTGATGTTCTCACCCGTGCTCACGATTACATCGTTTAATAAATCGGTCACAGTCTTGGAATCATCGCGAATGTATTCTTGACGCATGAGGCATGTTTCATCGAGGAATTTAGTTAGCCTGCCTTCGATGATCCGATCAACGACCTTCTCCGGCTTTCCCTCACCCAGGGCACGTTTGCGTGCGATCTCCCGCTCAGCCTTGATGACTTCTTCGGGGACGTCTTCTTCATGTACCCACTGCGGCGCTGAAGCCGCAATCTGAAGGGCGATTTCGTGGGCAAATTCACGAAAGCCATCCGTGCGGGCGACAAAGTCCGTCTCGCAATTGACCTCCACCATTACCCCCACCCTGCCTTCACCGTGGCTGTACAACTCAAGCCTCCCGTTGCGAGTCTCTCGATTAGCGCGCTTCTTTGCATCGGCCAATCCTTGTTCACGCAAAAGGACGACCGCTTTATCCATATCGCCTTTGGTCTCTTCTAGAGCTTTCTTACAATCGAGAACTCCAACGCCTGTTTTTTCACGCAGAGCTTTTACGTCTTCCGCTGCGATGCTCATTCTTCTGTTTTCTCCTCGTCCCCTGCGTCCTCGGCTTCAACTGCTTCAGGCTCTTCAGCAGTTTCGGGTTCTTCCGTCACTTCAGGTTCTTCTACCGTTTCAGG
>CBDTTY010000092.1:0-8481 GCA_965363875.1 uncultured Anaerolineales bacterium | reverse complement strand
GGATACACGAACAATTTAAATAAGGCACTGGAAGGTCACGATGACCTGGCGAAAAAGCCCGTGGAATACATTCTCGCCCATCTGGACATTGTTCCCGAGGAAATTCGCACAGCTGTACGCAACAATGGCGGCGGTTACGTGAACCACTCCTTCTTCTGGCACAGCATGAGCCCGAAGGGCGGCGGGGAGCCGGATGGAAAACTGGGTGACGCGATCGCGGCGGACTTTGGCTCATTCGACGCCTTCAAAGAGGTGTTTTCGAAGGCGGCAATGACGCGCTTCGGCAGCGGATGGGCCTGGCTCTGTGCGGATAAAGAAGGCAAGCTGCTCGTGAAGAGCACGGCAAATCAAGACAATCCCCTTTCAGAAGGATTGGCGCCTTTACTGGGGTTGGATGTCTGGGAGCATGCCTATTACCTGAACTACCAGAACCGGCGAGCAGATTACGTCGCTGCCTGGTGGAACGTGGTCAAATGGGACGCCGTATCCTACAATTTCACCATGATGAAGGTCGAAGCGGGCGTAGGACAGGTTGTCGATTGGGCGGATGACCAGTGGGGCAAGCTCCAGAAGGGCTGGAAGGATCTGTTTGATTAATCCAGCACCAACTACGTGAAGGAGGTCTCCACTCTTCACGAAATATATCGACCCTAATAGGGGCTGTCTAATGAAAGCCTTGACAGTCCCTTTTGCTTGCACCGAGCTAGAATCTTAAAAAGAAAAATGGCGACTGCTGGACCGCCATTTTAGTCATCTGTTTCTTCCTTTAAACTCGAATGGGGCTGTCCTAAAAGGGCAGCCCCGCTAGATGTGTTCATTTATTACTTCTGTGATCGACAGAGGCTTACGGCCGGAGACTGCGAATGATCGTCAGCATGGTATCCGTCACCTGGTCGATATCCTTATTCCCATCGACTTCGTGCAGGAGATTTGCAGCTTTATAGAACTTGATGAGTGGGGTGGTCTGCTTGTGATAAACATCAAGGCGTGCTTTTATCGTCTCCGGTTGATCATCATCTCGCTGGTACAGTTCTCCCGCACACAGATCACACGTTTGTGCTTCGCGTGGTGGACTAAAAAGGACGTGGTAGGGTGCTTGGCATTTCCGACAGATGCGTCTGCCCGATAAGCGCTCGATAAGGACATCGTCTGGAACTGCCATAAACAACACACCCGTAAGCTGCTGCCCGAGTTCTTGGAGGATCGAATCAAGAGCTTCCGCCTGTGCCAGAGTTCGGGGGAATCCATCGAGGATCGTACCCCCACGGCAATCCGATCTAGAGAGCCGTTCTTTGACCATAGCAATTGTGACATCGTCGGGAACAAGTTGGCCTTTATCCATATAGCTCCGCGCCAATTTGCCCAGATCGGTCTCCCGCTTCAGGTGGTCGCGGAATAAATCACCGCTTGCAACATGCGGAAGATCCAATTGCTTACATAATCGTTCCGCCTGCGTACCCTTGCCAGACCCTGGCGGTCCTAGAAGGATTAAGTACATCTGTGCCTCCTTAGTGCGGAGCGGGCGAACCGCTACCGGTCGTCCAATAAGGTGCAATTTCTTCCATTTGCGAAGCGAATCCGGCACACTACAGAGAAGCTTATCACAAGCCAGAACGGGATGTGGGAAAGTTAAGATATCAGCGCCGATTACTTATTCGGATTTATCTACGGACACCAATTTACCGAATGAATTGATATTCAGAATCCAGGTTGTGCTCTGCTGAAATTGGATGAATTCGACTGCATCGTAGACGGTGTATGTGAACGTATCATCATCTGTTGAGAATGTGATTTCAAAGCGTTCTTCGCCGTCGCCGAACCGCTGACCTTCCGCGAGCTGTGCTTCAGGCCACATTGGGTTGAGGTCCGTGCCGGTCAGTGTGACCGAATCGATGACGCCCCAGTCGATAACCGTGAAGGTACACCAATCGCTATAGACTTCATACTCACAGTCCTGTACGACTTCTCCTATACCGGTTCCTGTGTCTACAGTATAGGGTGTGCCGCAAACCTCGACTGAGTCGGGTACGGCTTCGGGGACCGTTTCACGATACTCATCTGTGCAAGAGCCCATTTCGGCGTCAGCGGGAATCTCATCTATCCACCCCTCATCCTCAATGTCGACAAGGGTTTCAATGGGGATTGAGCGCATCCAGGCTACATCTTCCACGGTTCCGATGTGTCCTTCTGTCCGTTGGGATAGAAATACCCACACGATGCCAGCGATAAGGCAAAGCGCGCCAATGCCAATGGCAATACCGATCGGCGTGCGTTTTTTCGGTTCCTTGATCTCCCTGGATGCCGGTTTCGGTTTTGCCAGGCTGTCACCGCAGCCAGCGCAGGTATGCGCGTTCGCGGGGTTGAGTGTTGCGCAGGAGGGGCATTCGATGTCGAGCTGCTTGTCTTTTCGATAAGCTCCAAGGACAGCACCGCTCGGGCGAGCTTCGCCGCTCTCCAGGCTCCCTCCACAAGCGCTGCAGAACGACGCATCACCAGGATTTCTTGCGCGGCAGTAAGGACAGTGGAGGTCAGGACCAGCTTTGGCGCGGGCGATCTCCGCTTCGTCTGTCAGTAACACTTCCATTGCAGCTTGGTGGAAATCAACATCTTGTGGCTGCGGCGCGCCGCAGCCGTTGCAGAACTTTCTTGGTCCGTGGTTTTCGCCATCACAATGAGGGCAAGTCCATGCGAGGTTTACGTATCCAATCGTTTTTCTCGCCATACCGATCCTCCGTAATTCCATTTCAATATTGGTGCAACCATTTATTTATGGCAGTAGAATACTGCTCATTGCAAGATTCTGCCATTTTGGTTCAGTCTGACGATGGCAAGCGTGGAGGATATTGGCAGCTCGTCAATCCTGAACTTGCTCCAAAGATAGCTCAATCTTTGGCAGAATGATTGCCGATGTGTCGATGATCGAGCGTTTCTACAACATGGCAAGCCACTTGCATCACCTGTGTGCGGAATTGAGCCATTGTGCTTCATACCGTCATCTCGTGCTTGCTTCACGAGCAGAAGAGCACTGGGATTGATGTGCTGAGGGATCATGATTGCGGATGAGTCAGCTTCTTCTAAGAACCGAATAATCCGGCGAGTCGTTGGGATTTTCACGCGTTTCGTAATGCTTGTGATACTTGGTTTCACAGCATTTGTGTCCGCGCCTGTTCTGCTAACATTGGGATCGTACTGCTACTTCCAACTAACCGATGAGATGCTGCCGGGGATCACGGTCGGCGGGGTTCCAGTCGGAGGGCTTCAGTCTGCCGAAGCTGCTCGAGCTCTCCAAAAAACTTGGAATGAAGATTTAAACATCCGGGCGGTCGTTATAACCACCCCTTCGAATTCATGGCAAATTACACCTTCAGAGATCGGACTTAGCGTAGCTGTCGATGAGTCCATTGCCCATGCCTATGCTCTGGGACGCTCCAGAAATCTTGTAGAAAGTGTTGGAACCATGCTGGGAGTTCTCAAGTATGGAGCCGAGATTGATCCGGTGGTCGAGTTGGATCTCGTTTTAGCGAAACAAGGTCTCGAGCGTTGGGCTGAGCGGGTTTATCTTGCACCGCGTGATGCGGACCTAATTTTGGATGCGGACCGCTTGGTGCAAATAGAGAGCCTACCCGGGAGAACGCTTGACGTGACTGCCAGCCTGCACATGCTAGTCGAAGAGCCGGAGGCAATCCTGCTTGATCATCAATTAGTCCCCTTCGTCACGCTGGAGATACCCGCACAGCGCCAGGATGTCTCCAGCCAAGCTGACGCGGTGCAGAGTCTTCTCGGTTCAAGTCCCACAATTCGTGCCTACGATCCCGTCACCGATGAGCGCTTTGTCTGGTCTCCAGAGCCTGCCTTGATCGCCTCCTGGATCAATATCGAATCTGAAGGAGACCAACTCAGCGTCTCCCTTCACGACGAGAGTATTTCCCTTTATGTCATGGAAATCGAAGCGTCCTTAGGAGATATGCGGGGGTTGGACAATGAGGTTGTTGAAGAAGCCCTGCGGTCTGGCTTATCGGGAGAAGAGACGGAGACGCTCGTCGTCGAATATTTACCCGGCACCTACGTCGTAGAGCCTGATGACAACCTGGTCTCGATCAGCTTTAAAGTTGGAATGCCCTATTGGAAGCTGCAGGAGTTCAATCCAGACCTTGCAGTGTCCGGTCTTGTTCCCGGAGAGACTCTGATCGTTCCGCCGAAGGACGACATGCTCACGCTGCCGGTGATTCCAGAGAAGCGAATCGTGATCAGTTTGCTTGAGCAGCGGATGTGGACCTATGAGGGTGGTGAGCTTCACCAGAGTTACATCGTTAGCACCGGCATCCCCAATTCACCCACATTGCCCGGGCTTTTCCAGGTGAGCACGCATAATGAAAACGCATATGCTTCTATCTGGGACCTGTATATGCCGCACTTCCTGGGCATCTACGAAGCCGTGCCCGGCTTCGTGAATGGCATTCATGGCTTGCCGCTGCTCTCCGGGGGACGCAGACTCTGGGCGAATGTGCTCGGGCAGCCCGCATCCTACGGATGCATCATTCTCGACCTGGGAGCAGCGCAGGAACTCTATTATTGGGCTGAGGATGGGGTGGTCGTAGAGATTCAATCTTGAGGCGGATTATTCATAAAAGGATATGAAAAAGGGCAGCCACCTCGGCTGCCCCTTTTTTTCAGTCGGGGCGGCCGGATTTGAACCGGCGACCTCACGGACCCGAACCCAGTGGTCTAAAACCCCTACCGCGGACCTCACGGATCCTTGATTTCGCGAACCGTGTGGTCAGCTCAAGGTAGGTAACCGTGTGGACTACGGTTGGGTTTAAAACCCCTCTCTAGTTCGTTTTTTACCTCAGAATTTGATTCCGAATAATGCATGTTATCAGAACTGCGGTCGTTAGACAAATTGTAATATTGACTGTCAGGCTCATAACCTGAAGGTCCTTGGTTCGAATCCAAGCCCCGCTACCTTGAGGCACCCGCGAGGATGCCTTTTTCCTTCCAAGCCCCCTTGTACAGGATTTGAACCTAGGATCTGGCGGTTATGAGCCTAGCTCTTGAGCTCTGAATTTCGGCCCCCCGAACGAAACGTAGACCGTCAAGCTTTCACAAATCTTTGAATCCATTATCTAGGACCCAAAAGGAATAGAGGGAACCCTGACATCTGGGAGGACGTAGGTGCATTCAATAGTAGCCCACACTAATTCAGCCTTACTATCCGGACCCTCGATTACTAGATTCCAACAAAGAACATCTGGATCCTGAGTTTTCCACGCTTCGCGCTGGACATACGAGCCCGATAATGATGCTCTGGAGGGGTTATGTAGAATGAAACAAGGGGCAATCATTCCTATCGGGGTTTCAGGACCGTGATCGTATCGCTCAGATTATTTTCTGGCACATTTTCTCGAAAGGATGTACATATTCGCGCATCATAGGACTCCAATACCAATACTGAGACCTAAAAGGACAAGATCCGTCGCACGGTGAGATGTACTCGGGGGAATGGTCAATGACTACTACCGGCTTGCCGCATGATCCATCCGGATAAGGTTTTTCCATACACTAGCCATCACGACGCATGCGCATGAGGTGGGACACTATCACGGGCGCGCCCATACGTCAGAGTATGGTCATGGGGACCCGGACGAGAATTACCCCTATAGCAACGGATATGTCGGCGACGCAGTGAGCCCAAATTATGGCTTCGATCTTTTCAATATGACGCTCAAGCCTCATACAAATTGCTGTGATGTCATGACATACTGCTTACTCGTGACAGATTAACATTCTATACTTGTTTAACAGTTAGGTTCATTGGGGTGAAGCCTTATCGCCCCTCGCGATGAAACATGGGTACGCCTTTATTTGGCATTCAACTTCCCAATGGCACGCATGGGCGCAATCACCCCGTCTTGGGTTGTAGTTTCTTAACAGATCCGAGTCGCGAAGCCCTGGGATTTACGACGACAGACATACAGATTCTCTCTGATAGCCTTAGGTCACTTGTATTTTTTTCGCTTACGGTCATCATTAAGGATATCGTATGGCGAACAGTTAAGGTTCATATGATTGGCTCGAAGTCTTCGAACTTGTTAAAGTTAGTCTAAACACAAGTTAGACAGATCGAGGGGGATTCCGAAAACTATGATAAGGAGTGAATAGACATGTATAAAAAATTTTTCACCGCAAAGCTTTTCTTGATACTTGGATTTGCTTTAATGGCTTTAGTTGTCGCGCCCGAACTCATGCAGGTTGCTCCTGAAGCAGATTTGGAGGTAAGCTCCTCGATGGCAAACCCGGCTGCTGTTTATTGCGATGAAATGGGCTACATTTACGAGATCGTCCGCGACTCTTCGGGGGAGGTTGGGTATTGCTCGTTCCCCGATGGAGATTCCTGCGATGCTTGGGAGTTTTTACAAGGCAAATGCGGGCAGAACTACTCCTATTGTGCCCTACAAGGTTACGATATTAAAACCGTGAGCGATGGTAAAGATCCATTCTCGCAAGAGTATGCGGTCTGTGTCTCTAGCAGGGGTGAAGAAGTGGGCTCTGTGACCAAGCTATCGGGTCTGTCCGAGAAATCGATGGGCTGTGGTGCAGGCAAGAGCATCTACGCGCCGCCAAATACAAGTGAGAAGGACCCCGAGGATGAGATTGCCCTGCAGCCAGCTCCGGATGCAGCGTCTCCATCTAGCTTTGACTGGCGTAACATACTAGGCTGTGATTGGATGACATCGATCAAGGACCAGGGTGGTTGCGGCAGCTGCTGGGCCTTTTCTGCCGCTGGTGCTGCTGAGGCAGCCCATAACATCGCCGCTGACGACGTTAATCTCGACCTGGATCTGTCGGAGCAGTACTTAGTGTCCGATTGCTATATGTACGCCGGTTACCAAACCTGCTGTGGTGGCTATAAGGACGAAGCACTGGCGTATATACGAGACAGCGGTATCCCCGATGAGGGATGTTTCCCATACACAGATGGGACCGGCTGTGAATGCCTATCAGATGGGACTTGCAGTACAAGCTGTACTTACGATGGCATAGGCGAGTGCAGCGACACCACCTGCTCCGATAGGTGTGGCGACTATTCAAGCAGGTTGGTTCATATCGATACAACAGGTTTCACAGGGAGTGGCGAGGCTGCCATAAAACAAGGGTTATTGGATTATGGTCCCCTGGCGATCTCGATGGGTTTTGGATCCCCCTATGGGGGCTATTGGGACGGGGATGTCTACCGCTGCACTGATGACAGCGACACCAATCACGCGGTTGGAGTTGTCGGTTGGGATGATGCCGGGGGCTACTGGCTTATCCGCAACAGTTGGGGGACCGGTTGGGGTACGGGTGGTTACTTCAAATTGGGCTATGGCGAGTGCTCCATCGAATCTTGGCCCTATTATGCAACCGTGAATACATCCGGAAATGATGTTTTCCAAACCCCGATGGTGATTGGTGCCGTTCCCTACACTAACACGCAAAATGTGTCGTCTGCAACCACTTCCTGTGACGACCCGATTATAAACACCCCTGACGGCTACACAGGCCCGGGCTACTGCACCATGTGGTTCGAGTATACGGCTGCTGGGCACGGTACACTAACAGTTGATACCGCTGGCAGCAGCGTGGATACTGTGGCGGCTATCTGGACTGGCTATCGCGGCAGTCTCAATCAAGAAGTGGCCAACGATAGCTACGGCGTCTCACCGCAGGCGAGGGTTGAGCTGTTTGTTTCTGCGGGGACTACCTATTATATTGAAATTGTAGGCAATGGACCTGGGGACTGCGGCAACATCAGCCTGGATGTTGCCATGGAGGACTCGTACGTAGCCTATCTACCGTTAATTATGAAGGATTTCACCCCAGGCAGTTGGGTCACAATAATGAGTGAGACCTTTGAGGGTGCTTTCCCGGGAGTTTGGCAGGTTTCAGATGAATACACCGGGTCTGGCGAGTACTATTGGGCTGCGCGGGATTGCAGGTCCTATTCGGGTAGCTATAGCGGGTGGGCTGTGGGAGGTGGAGCAGATGGTGGCCCCCTGGTTTGTGGTAGCGACTATCCCAACGATTCGGAGTCCTGGATGGTATATGGACCGTTCAGTCTGGCAGACGCCACGGCCAGTGATATAAGCTTCAAGCTATGGTTAAACAGCGAGAGCGACTACGACGGAGTCTGCATATTTGCTTCGATTGATAACAACACTTTCTATGGGGATTGCACTTCGGGTAACTCCTCAGGCTGGATTGACCGGGTTCTGGATCTGACGAACGTTTATACCCTGGGAGACCTGATGGGACAGCCGAATGTGTGGGTGGCATTGATTTTTTATAGTGATTCCTCAGTCACCTACGCTGAAGGTGCCTATGTAGATGACCTCGTCCTGCGTAAATGCACTACTGGATCGTGCCCGTCTGGAGGCGTTACATTAGTTGATTCAGGTACGGGGCAAATTAGCGAGTTTCCGAGCGTTAAAACACTACGGAGCG
>CBDTTY010000091.1:0-8596 GCA_965363875.1 uncultured Anaerolineales bacterium | reverse complement strand
CATCCCCCATAGGGGGGTCACAATTGAATATCGGGAGATCAGCGTATGGGTCTCACGCTCAGGTGTGAGACAACGAGGTGGAGGTTCCCCTCTGCGAGGAGGGGCTAACCTTTGGGCGAAGTCCAAAGGGAAAATCGACCAGATCAGCGGATGCCTCCGGAGTTTGCCACAAGCTCCTCTCTCCCTTCCGAGAAAGTGCTCTTATAAATCCGCGCGGTGACGAGCGGGACAAAAGGAGTGCGGTGGTCAGGACAAGGATCGAATCTATCCTTGAACTGCACAATATCGGAAGGGCGATGATGTCGGGTTGAAACTACGGCACGCCCTGCGTGCCTTTTTGTTTATCCGGCTATCGCATGACAATCAGGAGGAGTCAAATGTCTAAAGAAGTCATCAAGCGGGCACACGAAGATGATGTGAAGTTCATCTGTTTGCAGTTTACAGATGTAACTGGCGTAGTTAAGAGTGTAGACATTCCGGTTAATCGCTTAGAAGTTGCGATTGAGGAGGGTATTTGGTTCGATGGATCCTCGGTAGAAGGGTTTGCGCGGATCCAGGAAAGCGATATGCGCCTGATGCCGGACGTCAGCACGTACTGCATTCTCCCCTGGTCTCAGCCGGAACGTAGAAGGGCGCGGATATTCTGTGATATCTACTTACCCAATGGAACACCGTTTCCTGGGGATCCACGCGGGGTGCTGAAGCGTATTCTCGAGCGGGTCGCTGACCGGGGCTGGCAGTTCAATATTGGACCAGAACCTGAATTCTTCCTGCTGCGCAGAAACGGACCGGATGCGATTCATCCTGTTCCCCATGATGTTGGCGGATACTTCGACTTCTCCGCGAGTGACGAAGCGCAGCGGGTTCGGGCATCGCTGATGGCGGCTCTTGCGAGCATGGGGCTTGAGATCGAAATGGGTCACCATGAAGTAGCGCTCGGGCAGCACGAGATTGATTTTCGTTTTTCCGACGCCTTAGAGGCAGCGGACAATGTTGTGACATTGAAATATACAATCCGCGCCTTGGCCGCGCAGGAAGGGTTAATTGCGACATTCATGCCCAAGCCGATCTTCGGAATGAACGGCTCCGGGATGCACACTCATCAGTCGATTTTCGATTTGGAGGGGAAAAACCTATTCTTTAACGCGGATGACGATCATTATCTTTCTTCGATGGCTTATGGGTTCATCGCCGGACAGATCGAACACGCGCGGGCATTAGCAGCAATCGTCGCCCCTACGGTCAACTCCTACAAACGGATTGTGCCGGGGTATGAGGCGCCGGTGTATGTGTGCTGGGCGCAAATTAATCGTTCGGCGATGATTCGCATTCCAAGCTATTCAGAGGGACGGGAAACCTCGATCCGTGTAGAACTGAGATTCCCTGACCCTTCCTGCAATCCTTATCTCGCATTCGCGGCGATGCTCGCTGCAGGCTTAGATGGAATTGATCGAGACCTGCCGTGTCCACCGCCAGTGAATAATCTCAATATCTACGAGATGGAGGACCATGAGCTTCAGAAAATCGGCATCAGCCAACTCCCCGGATCGCTAGCGGAGGCGCTTCAGGAACTGGAGGGTGATTCCATCATTAAAGATACGCTTGGTGAGGAAGCCTACACAGCCTTCACTCGGGCGAAACAGGCGGAGTGGGATGAATATCGCACCCGTGTCATGGATTGGGAAGTCGAGTATTACCTCGAAACCGCATAAGTTGGAGGGAGGCTAAGGCGTTCTTTGAGAAAGGGTATGTCTTAAGAGGAGTAACCCAGCGGCAGGTTGAATAGCATCCCGATTCCAGCTAAACATCCTAATGGGGCGAACCACGGGTTCGCCCCATAGTATTTTATGGGTCAGCCTACGTGAAGCGGGCTGAAGTCAGTGTTGGTGTCGAACGCGTCAATGCTCTCAGCGCGCTTCAGACGGTTCACAACCAGATATGTCAACGGGGTGGCGAGTACCTCGTAGGCGCTTTTAACTAGCCACTGAGCCAGAATGGCGGAGATAAGGACCGATGAGGGAAGAACACCGTAGAAGGCGATGGAGATGAAAAGCAGAGAATCTATGCCTTGCCCGATCAAAGTAGAACCGATCGTTCGAGTCCAGAGATATCGACCCTGTGTGAGGATCTTCATTTTCGCCAGTATGAAGGCATTCACGAACTCACCGACCAGATAAGCGATGAAGGATGCTAACAGCAGCCGGGGGGTGAATCCGAGTATGGCCTGGAATGCTTGTGTCGCCTCTTCTGGTCCGTTGAGCGCTCCAACGGTCCAGGTCGATGCGGGTGGCAGGAGCCCCGCAATCCAAATCGCAGCGACAGCTAAAAGGTTGCAGCCGAAGGCGATCCAGATCGCTTGGCGCGCTCGTCCATACCCATATACCTCGGTGAGCACATCGCCAATAATGTAGGCCACCGGAAACAAAATCACCGCGGCTGGAAGGATGAGTCCGAAGATCGTGACAACCTTCACGGCGATGATATTCGACACAATGAGTGTTGTGACAAAAACAGAAAGGACAATATGGTACCAACGATAACCGATCATCCAGTTATTCTTCTCTTTCGCCGTGTTCCGCTTCGACTGTAATCACGATGCCACCGCGGACGTTAAACCTGCCTGAAACCCGGCACCAACGTGGCTCGAGCGCTTTCACCAGGTCATCCAGGATCAGGTTCGAGACATGCTCGTGGAATACACCTTCATTCCGGAAGGACCACAAGTAAAGTTTGAACGATTTTGACTCGAGAATCTTCTCCGCGGGGATATATTCAACGGTTATATGGGCAAAGTCGGGCTGCCCTGTAGCCGGACAGATGCATGTGAATTCATCCGTTTCAAAACGTACTATGTATGGACGATCAGGATGATGATTGGGGAATGTCTCGAGTTTCCGGTCCGGTTCTACTTTTCCTCCGAGAATTGTGAGGCCATCCAAATCCGAAGCTTCTGTCATGATTCTATCCCTTGTTCTAGCATCGTTTCCCTCCTGTCACGAACTTCATTCCATGTTCGGCAGTACGTGCAGAGATCAGGAGTCGATGTCGGTTGCCCGCATGAAGTACATGGGTGAAGCATCCGCTCCATATCATCACCTTTCGAGGTAAAAACCATCGTTTCCTTCGCTCGTAAAAATGATAAATAGAAAGATAGTTTTGCTCCCCGTCGGTCCGCCTCAAGCCTGTTCAGCAGTCCTTTGTAGTAGATGCTTTTTGCGCCGACAGCATGGGGACACTCATCATACATGTATTCGATTCCCCGTAAAAGGGCATAAGCTGCTGTTTCGCGCTCATAGAAGCGGAAGAATGGTTTTGCTTTTTTAACTAAACCCGAGCGATTCGGAAGAACCGGTCCCTGACGTTGTAGGTATGCAGTTAGCCAGTTTAAGGTGTTTCCGAAGAGGACAGCGGCTTCATCATCCAAATTATGTCCGGTCACCAGGACGTCATAGTCATTTTCGATGGCGACGCGGTTCATAATATGCCGTTTGGAGAGCCCACAAATCGAGCATGGCCTTTCCCTGCCACGGCGCGTCATGGATGCTGCTGTGGGGATATCCAACCCTTCATGCTCTTCAATATCATAAATGATCAGATCCAGCTTGTGCTCGGCGGCGAAATTCTCGGTTATCCGTCTGGATTCGGCCGAGTAGCCGTTGCCGCCATCGATCCCTAACCCGATGTAGAGTCCGTCAACTTGATAGTCCAACCGGGATAGTACGTCCCAGAGAACCAGTGAGTCTTTCCCGCCTGAGACTGCAACGAGGATTCGATCCTCAGGGCTGAACATATTGTTGTCGTGGATAAATCGCTGGGTTTGTTTGGGAATCCAATCGAGGTAGTGATTCTTGCACAAGGCCAGCTTATGCTGACGCATATGGATCACGGCTTTCTCACCGCATTTCCGGCATTTCATCGTCTGTTGCTGATTGTCAGTGAGAGATTAATACGCGCCTCCTGAAATGACGGCGATAAGGCGAATTTCGTCATGTTCCTGAAGAATCTCATCGTCGGTCAGGAGCTCGCCATCACGTGTCGGAAGTACGGCTTCTGGCTGGATACTCAGTCGCAGGAGAGCGGAGCGAATCGTCATCCCCGACCGCACCTTGAACTCTTTATCTCGCAATTGAATACGTGCTGTCACCGGCTGTCCTTTCTATTATTGGATTGTACCCAGCGCGCAGGAGGGCGTCAATAAAACATGCGTCTGGAGGGGATTTTTCGCTGTCGCCGCGGTACGTCCTGAACCTTCGCTCGCTGAAGATATTCCTATGACCTTGTGACCATACTTGATTGCCGGCAAATGGGTCCCTGGTGAGATGGAGGGAATATGAAAAGGGCGAAGTTGGTTATTCCGGATGGGGGAGAACAGTACTGTTACTTCGTGTTGGCAGGCGTCAAACGCGCATTTAGGAAGAGGGAGATTGTGGGAATGAATGGACTTTTATAGAGACGCTGGCGATTACGGATCGATGGCGATCGTTAGATAACCGCTTCCTTCAAAGTTTGTTCTTCCGCCCTCATCGCCTCGAAGGCAGCAACAGCGACCTCAATCATATCCGCGTCAGGTTCACGGGTGGTCAAGCGCTGGAGCCACAGATTTGGGGCGACCAAAGGTTTCGCCCAGGAGTAGCGTAATAAGCTAGACGAGAAGCGGATGTATTCATACGCCAGCGAGGCGAGAAGCGGGAGAAGCAGGATCCGGCTCAACAATCGCGGGATTAGCGGTAGAGGTCCGATTGCACTGAAGAGCACGATGGAGAAAACTACGACTGTAAGCAGGAAAGCCGTACCGCAGCGAGTGTGCTCCCTGGGGAAGCCTTGAATCTTATCCACCTCGAGAGGGACGCCGGCTTCAAACGTGTTGATGGTCTTGTGCTCTGCTCCGTGATAGCCGTAAACCCTGCGGATTTCGGGGATGAATCCGATAGCCCAGATATACCCTATGAGCAGGAGGAGACGAAACAACCCTTCTACGGCATTTGACCAGAAAGGGGCCCAATTCAACCATCGCTCGAGCAAGTAGGCTGCCCCCGTTGGCAGGAGGAAGAATAAACCCACACCAATAACCAGCGAAAATATCAGACTCAAGGTGATCGCGAAGCCATCGAGCTGTTCATCCTCTTCCGATTGCATGTTGGCAGAGTAAGTCAACGCCCGCATGCCTAAAACTAATGCATCCCAGAGAATGAAAAGCCCGCGAATGAAGGGAGTCTGGAAAAGGCGGCTCTGGTAGAGAGAGCCAAGCGGCTGCATCTCAACCTGGATGGATTGGTCAGGAGCGCGAACAGCGACGGCACAGGTTTTTCGGCCGCGCATCATCACACCTTCGATTACCGCTTGGCCGCCATAGTTGGGGAGACGTTCTTCCATAAAGAATTCCTTATTCCTTTGACTATTAAATTCC
Organism: uncultured Anaerolineales bacterium; assembly: GCA_965363875.1. Classification (GTDB taxonomy): domain Bacteria; phylum Chloroflexota; class Anaerolineae; order Anaerolineales; family E44-bin32; genus E44-bin32. The sequence continues at coordinate 3,189 of CBDTTY010000091.1, read as the reverse complement.
AGAGAATGTTTCGATGAAGTGAATGAAGGTCTCGATGCCGCGGTAGAAGCTGGGCAGGTGCTGTTTCTCATTAGGTCCGTGTATGTTGTCGTTGGGGAGGCCAAAGCCCAGCATGAGGCTGTCGATGCCTAGAATCTCTTTGATCAGCGAGACGACAGGGACGGTTCCTCCGGCACGAGTGTAGACGGGCGCGATGCCCCAGACAGTTTCCAGCGCCCGGGAGGCGGCTTTTACAGCTTCGGAATCGCGCTCGATGATCGCCGGTGTTGCGCTGGACAAATCCTCGATCTCCCAGGTCATCGTGGGCGGGGTGTTCTCCTCCATGTACTTGATCAGGCTCTCTTGAATTCGTGCGGGGACCTGATCTGGCACGAGGCGCATCGAGACTTTCGCCATCGCTTTCGCTGGCAATACAGTCTTTGAGCCCTCGCCTGTAAAACCACTGAGCAAGCCATTAATGTCGAGGGTGGGGCGGGTTGTCGCCCGTTCCGTCGCAGGGTATCCGTCTTCTCCAAAAAGGGTTTGCGTACCGGCGCTTTCCAACCACCACTCATCTGAAAGGGAAGGAAGAATGTCTCGTTCCTCCTGTGTCAGTTCACGCACATCATCGTAAAAGCCTGGCAGCAAGATTTTACCCTGTCGATCGCGCATGCCTGCAACAAGCTGGCAGAGCACAATCGCCGGATTGTCGATCACGCCACCAAATGTTCCGCTGTGGAGGTCCGAATTCTGTCCTTGAAGCCGGATCTCGAAGTATGTCAAGCCACGCAATGCGATGGTGAGTGCGGGTTGATCGGGAGTGAGTATCCCCGCATCGGTATTCAAACATACATCGCATGCCAACAAGTCTTTGTGCTCTTCAATGAAAGCTGGCAGGCTTGGAGAGCCGATCTCTTCTTCGCCCTCAAACATGAACTTCAAATTCAGCGGCAAATGCGAGGAGTGAACCATGGCCTCCAGCGCTTTGAGAATGGCGACGAGCTGGCCTTTCATATCTGAAGCGCCGCGGGCATAGAGATTATCCCCCCGGATTTCAGGCTCGAAAGGTTGGCTCTCCCATTCATCGAGCGGATCCACGGGCTGGACGTCGTAATGACCATAGACGAGAACGGTGGGGGCGTCGGGTCCGGCTTTCAACCATTCGCCGTATACGATTGGGTGTTTCGCAGTGGGCATGATTTCGACAGAATCGAAACCTAAACCCTGTAATTTACCCGACAGCCATTCCGCCGCGTGGCTGATGTCCCCTTCATGCTCTGGAAGGGTAGAGATGGACGCTATTCGCAGGATCTCTTTTAGATCCTCGAGAGCGGTGTCCCTGTTGTTTTGGGCATAATCGAGCGCGGGTTGAATTACAGACATGGAAGACTCCCTTTGGCGTAATGATGCGTTGGCAAGAAAATTGGTGAATGGTCTTCTTGGTATATATTTAGCAATGTTTACTCAATGATAATCCAAAAGCACCCTCACAAGGGCATATTCTACCACCGCGCCACCATACCTGAGGAGCCACAGTTTGGAGGACGGAGGCCTTGATTATTCTCCGTATGAGATGCAGGGTTGTTCAGGTGGTCCAGCGCAGCGTAAAGTGAAGCCATCAAGGGTGGTATGGGTGCTTTTTGAGGTCTATTTGGTGAATTGGCATCATCGCCGTATCGGTTTCACCGCCTGGGGGTTGTTCAGCATGGAAAGTACTGGTTTTATTCGAAAAGGTACGAAACATGCTACTGTTTATATAAGGTAGGGAGTAAATTGAACAAAATTGCCGTTTGTTATCCGTAAATAATACTTTATACTGGGACTGTTGTTCGATGTTCATTCAGATTGAAGATTCAGAAGGCGCACCCGTCCCTCCTGAGGAGGTGCGGATACAGTCGGTCCACATCGACCCTTATCCGGATGGGAAACGAATTCGAGTCACACTGGAGCTCACTCCCTTCCAAGACCCCCCAGATCTCGATGTGATCGTTCTAGATCAGGACGGCGAAGAGTCGGCGAGTATGAGCATCATCGGCGCAACAACCCCGAAGTTAAACTTCACCGCGCACCTGCGTGGGGATTGCCTATCTTCAACCTATCATTTAATAACAAGATTGAGCTACGAAGAACTCGGAGAGGTTGACCGGGAGGAGACGGCCTTCTCAACGACGGTGGAGGGCGGATAAATCCCAGTGGCGAAACTCGATTCGGTCCTACGGCATGCCATAACGGCGCCGACCTTCGATCAGACCAAGCTGCATCGTGATCGATTGGTAGATGAGCTTCATGCCGATATCCCGCGCAAGTTAATCGCCATCGCAGCTCCGCCAGGGTACGGCAAAACAACACTTCTAGCGGATTTCACCGCCCACACCGAACTTCCGGTCTGCTGGGTGAGGATCACAGAGGCCGACCGCGATGTCTTGCGCTTCGCCAGCATCTTGAATAACTCTCTACAGAAGCGTTTCCGGCGCATCAAGGATGCAATCGATCTGGAGAAACTCTTTAGCACCCCTCCGGAAGCGTTGGCTAACATTTTTGCAGAAGTCATCGATGCGAATATCAACGACACATTTGTTATTGTTTTAGACGACGTTCACCTCATTAATTCTTCAAAATCGACATTGGCGTTTATCGACACTCTGCTCGAGGTCCTTCCCGAACAGGTGACACTCATCGCCGCGGGGCGAGAAGTCGTTGAAGTCTCGCTCGCAAGACTCATGGCGGCTGGCGATCTCGGTGGAATGGGTCCCCAGGATCTGGCCCTCACGCGGGATGAGATCATTGATGTGGCCAGGATCCAATCTGGCATCTCTCTGATGGAAGACCATGCCGATAGGCTCTTGGATGAGACGAAGGGTTGGATCACCGGTTTGATCCTCTCGGGGGAGATCTCCGGGAAAGACATCCCCTCCTTCGTGTTTGAAGCCCGCCCGATGGTCTACGAGTACCTTGCTTCGATTGTGCTTAACCGCCAGCCGGATGATTTGCGGCGGTTCATGCTCGATTCCTCGGTTTTCCCCGTAATGACGTCGGACGCCTGTGACGAGGTGCTCAAGCGTGAGGATAGCAAGCGCTACCTGACCCGTTTACTGCGCGGGGGGCTTTTCATCTCGGCGACGAATGAGAGCCCGCGTACCTACGAGTACCATCCCCAGTTCAGGGAATTCCTGCTGGACTCCTCCCGCGGTTCAAATCCAAAGAAGCTCC
>CBDTTY010000090.1:0-8803 GCA_965363875.1 uncultured Anaerolineales bacterium | reverse complement strand
ATTTAATAGTTGACTCTTGACATGCGAGAGCAAAAGTAGTACAATTGTTCTAGTCACCGATGGGCGCATTTTATGCTCTCACGGCCACCCGGGCCGTAACTAAAGACACTCCCCCATCGGAATGGAGTTCCCAATGTTCCATAAACTGATTCTTGTTGGTAACCTCGGCCGCGATCCCGAGATGCGCTACACGCCCAGCGGGCAAGCGGTCACCAACCTGTCGGTCGCGTCCAACCGGCAGTACACCAAGTCAGACGGCGAATCTGTCAAAGAGACGATCTGGTTCCGTGTTTCGGTCTGGGGCAAGTCGGCGGAGGCTTGCAACGAGTATCTGCGCAAGGGCCGCCCGGTTCTTGTCGAAGGCCGATTGAACCCGGACGAATCCGGCAACCCGCGAATGTGGACAGGCAATGACGGGCAAAGCCGCGCCTCCTTCGAGGTGACTGCGGAAACCGTAAAATTCCTGGGCGGGCGAGATGATGCGCCGTTCGACGCCGATCAAGGGCAGCCAGCCGCGGCACCCGAATCGGAAGACGATATCCCCTTTTAGGGGGAAGAACCAACTCCTGCTCCACCGATGCAATATCGGTGGAGCAGGTCTATTATTCCACGGAGACGATCCATGACAAAAAAATCACAGAAGCCGCAAATCAGCGGGCGCATGCCTGTTCACCTTCCCGCCGACTTAACTCCCACTTACGCTAACTTTGCTCTGATTACTAATTCGCGCTCTGAGATCGTGATCGACTTAGCACAGGTCATGCCGCAAATTCCACAGGCTCGTGTGCAGGCCCGCATAGTGATGACTGCTTACAACGCCAAGCTCCTTCTTCGTGCACTCAGCGACCATATGGGACGTTTCGAATCCCAGCATGGTGAAATAGAACTGCCCAAGGGCAATACACTAGCCGACCAGCTTTTTAAACCGCATTCAGATGAAACTGAAGACGAGGGAACTGATGAAAAATCTTGATCAAATCGGCGACAGAATCCGTCAACACCTGGAAGAAAAAAACACCGCTCGCGACCAGGCCCTCCAACGCTCGCGCTCGCTCATCCGTTTCTGCTCAAAAGCCATCCGCGCCGTTCATCGCGAGGAATTTGAACTCGCCAAAGATCTCATCAAAGAAGCATCGGAACTTGTCGATCTACTGAGCACCGAACTGGCGCCATTTCCTGACCTCTACAAAGCGGGATACACACAATCAGCGCTCAAGGAATTTGCCGAGGCGAGCATTGTGTACCGGCTCGTCGCCGGCGAACCGCTCCCAGAACCCGAAGAACTGCGAGTTGGTTTCGTTCCCTGGCTGGGAGGTCTCGGCGAAGCGGCGGGGGAACTCCGCCGTCGAACCCTCGACGTCCTGCGCCGCGATGACCTGGCGGAGGCGGAGCGCATCCTGGAAATGATGGATGATATCTACGGCCTGCTTGTCACGATCGACTTCCCCGATGCCCTGACCCACAATCTGAGGCGGATTACCGACATGGTGCGGGGCGTGACCGAACGGACCCGGGGCGATCTGACGACAACATTCCAGCAGGGCGAGTTGAAGCGCGCTCTGCTATCTGTCGAGAAGCGACTAAAGGAAATCTAAATCTTGCGCGCACATACAATCCGGGCATCCGAAATCGCCGCTTTCGTGTTCTGCCAACGGGCATGGTGGTACTCGCGCCTTGACATTCCGCGAGATAACGTAGAAACCCTCGCTCAGGGATCACGATGGCACCAACATCATGGGCTGCAGGTCGTTCTCTGGCGGTGGACCCGAACCCTTGGAATCCTGGCCATCCTCACCGCCATGGTCCTGGCCGCCATCGCTTTCATTACAAACCTCTCTGGATGACCTATGCCGGCACTTATCCTATCATTGCTAATGTTGGGAGTGCTGCTAATACTGTCCAGCCGACATCGTTTAAAAGTACTGGGAATCCCCGCCGGACGCCTGATCTCTCTCGACACTTCCCGATTAATTCCTGTTACCGAACCTCTGTATGACCCCGATTTAGGTCTGACCGGGCGACCTGATTACCTCGTTCAGCGGGGCCGAAGCCGCATCCCGGTCGAGGTGAAATCCGGTCGAGCTCCCCAGAGTCCTCACCGCTCACACGTACTTCAGCTAGCCGCCTACTGCTACCTGGTTGAAACTACCACGGGAGAGCGCCCTGCGCATGGCATACTCAAATATGCCGATAGCGCTTACAAGATTCAGTACACACGCGCTTTACAGAAGGACCTTTTACAAATCTTGGGGACTTTACGAAAATCGCAGAATTTATCTCCAAACCGATCGCACAATTCTCCGGGCAGGTGTCGAGCCTGCGGCTACCTTTCATCCTGTGACCAATCCCTCGCCTGAGTGTGCAGAGGATAAGACGTGCGCTTATAATAAATATGATGAGCAACCACGATACCCCCCCGACGCGAATCGTCATCGCCATCCATCCTAAAATGGGCGGCGCTCAACAAACCGCGAACGATATCTCCGAATTCCTCTCCGGTCAGGGCCTGGATGCATATTCAGGCTTGCTTTTTGACGAAACGCTGCGCAGCCGAGTTAACGCCGGCGACTTCGACCTAATGATCGCTCTTGGCGGAGACGGCACCATGCTGCGCGCTGTCCACCTATGCGCCCCAAACAACGTGCCTATTCTAGGGATTAACCTTGGAGGGCTGGGATTCCTTATTGAAATCGCCCGTAATGAGTGGAAGCCCGCTCTGGAGAAAGTCCTGCGAGGCGATTTCTGGCTCGAAAACCGCATGATGCTTCGCACCGAACACCTGCGGGGCGATGAGCTTCTTGGCTCGTGGGATGTGCTGAACGAGTGTGTTGTCGGGCGCGGTGAGATGGTACGCCCGGTGTTTCTCACAGCTGAGATTGATGGCCATCCCCTGACGACTTATGTCGCCGATGGCTTGATCGTGTCCACCCCAACCGGCTCGACGGCATACGCGCTCGCCGCCGGGGGTCCGGTCCTCCCGCCGATTTTGCGCAATATCCTGCTCGTTCCCATCGCCCCGCACCTTTCTATTGATCGAGCGATCGTGCTGCACGAAGGCTCTGATGTGTCCATTGAGGTAAAAACAGACCACCTGGCTTCCCTGAGCATGGATGGCCATGAACCTGTTCAACTGCAGGACCGAGATGTAGTTAGAGCCTGCGCCAGCGAATATGTCGCCCTCTTCGTGCGCTTTCAGGATCCTGATTATTTCTATCGAAATTTGACCTCACATATGAACCAAAATCCCTCCGCGAGCCAGATAACATGACCGAGCACTCACTCACTTGTGCCAACCACCCCAAAGTGGAAACGACCCTGCGGTGCAACCACTGCGATAAACCCATCTGTCCTAAATGCGCCGTGCAAACCCCGGTTGGTTACCGCTGCCGCGAGTGTATTCGCGGACACCAGAAGGTTTTCGAAACATCCACTGCAATTGACCTTCCCATCGCCGGTGTAATTGCGCTGATTTCCGTCGGTATTGCAACGGCTCTTCTGGATCTTCTAGGATTCTGGGGGTTGTTTGTAGCCCCGATCGTCGGCGGTGGCGTTGCCGAACTAATACGCTTTGCTGTGAAAAAGCGTCGCAGCCGCCAACTCACGATAACAAGCATCGTTGGCGGCATCCTGGGGGTGCTTCTCTATTTGGGCTTCCACTCGCTTCCCTTCTTCACTTATTTCGCATTGGGCGTCGACCTTGAGCCGGGCTTCATCGGCGCCATGCTCTTAAACTTCGCCTGGCCTTTAGGATACGGTTTTTTGATCATCAGTACGATGTACTACCGCCTCGGGGCCATCAAACTCTAATTCATGACATGTTAAAAGAACTTCACATCAGAGATTTCGCCATTATCGAAGATTTACGGCTCACCCTTGAGCCGGGCTTTATCGTCTTCACGGGCGAGACTGGCGCCGGCAAATCCATCATCATTGATGCCGTGGAGATGCTTCTTGGCGGCCGGGCAGACAGCACCTTTGTCCGCACCGAATCTGACATAGCCTTGATCGAAGGGCTTTTCGATCTCGAGCCATCCACCCAGGAGCCGGTCAATCGCATCCTGGCCCGGGAAGGTTTGCTTGACGACCCTGTACAACTTCTTCTTGGGCGAGAAATCCGGCGCGAGGGGCGAAATATCTGCCGCGTGAATGGCCGCGTGGTCACGCTTGGCTTGCTCTCAGAAATCGGAGAGTTGCTGGTAGATGTCCATGGTCAATCCGAGCACCTCAGCCTGCTGCGGGTGCGCGAGCACATTCTTCTCTTGGATCGATATGCTTCCGACAACGACATTCTCCAGTCGTATAAAGAGCAGTATCAAGCCCTGGGAGAAGTCCGCCGCCAGCTTGAACAACTGCGTAAGCAGGAACAAGATTCCGCCAGAAAGATTGAGTTCCTCACCTTTCAGATCAACGAGGTTGAGTCAGCCAATTTACAGCCCGGAGAGGATGAGACTTTGCTTGAGGAGCGCTCCCGCCTGGCGAACGCTGAACAACTTGCACATAAAACCGAGGAAGCGATCACCGCGCTTGACGGGCAGATTGAGGACCAGGAATCAGCCACCGATCTTCTTGGACGAGTCGTACAATCCACGTCTAGTTTAGCCAAAATTGACCCGAGCATGGCCGATTCCCAGGCTCAGGCGCAAGCGATCATTGAGCAAGTGTCCGAACTCATCCGGCGACTTCGTCTATACCGCGAGGAAATCATGTTCAACCCACATCGACTGGACGAAGTCGAAGAGCGCTTGAACATGATAACCACCCTGAAGCGCAAATATGGGGGAAGTATTGAAGCCGCCCTTTCACAGGCCGAAACCGCAAGAGAAGAAATGGAGAATATTACCCATGCAGAAGAACGTCTGAATGAATTATCCGAGGAGGAAGATGCCCTCCTTGATCTCCTGGGCAAGCTTGGCGAGCAGCTTACCCAGATCCGAGAAGAGGCTGGAAAGCGCCTGGCAAAGGCAATCGAGCATGAATTGGCAGATTTACATATGAAAGGGGCTAAATTCGGTCTCGCCCAATACTGGGATGACGATCCTGACGGAGCCCTTATTGGCGACCGCCATGTCGCGCTTGGTCCAACCGGTCTGGATCATATCGAGTTCCTGGTCGCGGCTAATCCAGGCGAAGGGTTAAAACCGTTGGCGAAGGTAGCCTCAGGCGGCGAAACCTCACGCCTTATGCTTGGATTAAAGGGCATCCTGGCGCAAGCCGATCGAACGCCAACGTTGATTTTTGACGAGATCGACCAGGGGATCGGCGGCAGAGTCGGGGCGATCATCGGGGAGAAATTGTGGAAATTAACACCTAAACACCAGGTTCTCTGTATCACCCATCTCCCGCAATTGGCATCGTTCGGAGATCAGCATGTCAAAGTGGAAAAGCAAGTAAAGGGTGAACGCACACTCACGCTTACGCACTCTTTGAACGACTCGGAACGGATAACAGAAATGGCGTCGATGTTGGGAGGTGTGACGCAGCCGAACCTCGAGAGCGCCACTGAACTGCTCTACACAGCCAACGCCGACAAGATCGAAGCGCAACCGGGTGGAGTGACAAAAGAGCAGTAGCCCCCTGCATGTAATAAAACGTACGGGGCTGCCCTTAAGGACAGCCCCGTAACTTTCCACTCTAGTAACTAACCCCTCAGGCGATGACTTCCTCGTCGATTTCGATTGGCGTGCTGTCCTCAATTGGACGAAATATCACACCCTCATCTTCGACATAGTCAACCAACACCTGACCGCCTTCTTTGAACTCACCCTGGAGGATCTTAACAGAGAGTGGGCTCTCTACATGCTTCTGAATCGCGCGCATGAGCGGCCGCGCGCCGAAGTCTGGATCCAAACCCTCTTGAGCTAGCCAGTTGCGAGCCGCGTCGCTCAAGCTGACTTTCAAACCATGGTCTTCCAGTCGTTCACGGACCAGTTCCATTTGCAGGGAGACGATCTCCACCATATCATCTAATGTGAGTTTGGAGAAGATGATCACCTCATCGATACGGTTTAGAAACTCGGGTCGGAAGGTGTCCTTTAATGCGCGCTCAATCTTGGCTTCCCCCTCACTTTCCGCCCCCTCGCCCGACCGCTGGAACCCCAACGTTCCCGAACGGGTGACGAATTCTGTACCCAGGTTGGAGGTCATAATCAGGACGGTGTTGCGGAAATCGACAATGCGGCCCTGACCATCGGTGAGCCGGCCATCATCCAGTATCTGCAACAGCGTGTTCCACACTTCAGGGTGCGCCTTCTCGATTTCATCGAACAAGATGACGCGGTAAGGGCGTCTCCTAATTGCTTCTGTAAGCTGTCCGCCTTCTTCGTAGCCAACATAGCCCGGAGGTGCGCCGAATAAGCGTGAAACGGAATGCTGTTCACGATATTCGCTCATGTCAATTCGCACCAGGGCATCCTCTTCATCGAAGAGAAATTCCGCAAGGGCTTTTGCCATCTCGGTTTTACCGACCCCTGATGAACCCAGGAAGATAAACGAACCTATTGGCCGGCGCGGGTCCTTGAGACCCGCACGCGCACGCCGAATTGCATCTGCTAATGCATTAATAGCTTCATCTTGCCCGATGATGCGTTCGTGCAGACGCTCTTCCATTTGCAGCAGTTTCTCGGCTTCTGTTTCCAACACCTGGTTCATGGGAATACCGGTCCACTGCGCTACAACTTCAGCGATGTCGTCCTCGTCCACAACCTCATCCAGTTGATGCTCGACTTCCCAGGCGTCACGCTTTTTTCGAAATTCCTTCTCAAGTCGAAGGCGTTGGGCCTTTTTCTCCGCGGCTCTTTCGTAATCGCGCTCCTGGCCCGCCAGTTCCTCTTCAGCCATCATGCGATCCACCTCGGCTTTAAGTTCTTTCAGCTCGGGCGGCAGGGAGTACAGCGCAACGCGCAGCTTGGCAGCGGCTTCATCCATTAAGTCGATTGCTTTATCCGGCAAATGCCGGTCCGTTACATAGCGTTGACTGAGCCTGGCGGCGGCGACCAATGCCTCATCCGAGAAACGGACTTTATGATGCGCTTCATAGCGATCGCGCAGCCCCTTTAGCATTTCGATGGTCTCTTCTATGGAAGGCTCTTCAACATAGAGTGGCGCGAATCGCCGCTCGAGCGCGGCGTCCTTCTCGATGTGCTTGTGATATTCATCCAGTGTCGTCGCGCCAATGCATTGGAGCTCGCCGCGAGATAGGGCGGGCTTCAACATATTGGATGCGTCCATCGCTCCTTGCGCGGCGCCGGCGCCGACCACCGTATGCAGCTCATCGATCATTAAGATGATCTCGCCCTCCGCTCGTTGTATCTCCTCAATCGAGGCTTTAAGGCGCTCTTCAAATTCTCCGCGAAAACGTGAGCCGGCGATCATCGCACCGAGGTCGAGCGAAACCACTCGCTTGCCGCTCAGGATCTCCGGAACGTCCCCGTCTATGATCTTCTGTGCCAAACCCTCGACGATGGCAGTTTTACCCACGCCCGCTTCCCCTATCAGCACCGGGTTGTTTTTCGTGCGTCTAGAGAGTATCTGGATCAGACGCAGGATCTCCTCGTCCCTGCCGATGACAGGATCTAATTTACCTTCCCTGGCGAACTGAGAAAGATCTCGTGAGTACTTTTCCAATGTTCGGTAGCGTGATTCTGCCTTGCGGTCGGTCACCCGCTGACCGCCGCGGGTTTCTTTTATCGCGTCATAGACACGGTCTTTCGTGATCCCTTCATCCGACAGCAAGCGAGAAATGGCTGTGTTGCGTTCGGAGAGAATTGCGAGGAATAGATGTTCGGTTGAAATGTATTCGTCGTCCAAGCGATTGGCTTCTTCGTTAGCCATATCGACCACGCGTTTCACGCGCGGCGTAATGAAAATCTGACCCGCGCCCCCGCCATAAATATTCGCCTTGGGGCTGGCGCGCAATTGCTGATCGATCAGCTCAGAAATGTGATCGATGTCGATGTTCAAACGCTCAAGGATCTGCGAGATAACCCCCTGCGGTTGTTCTATCAGCGCCAGCAGAATGTGTTCTGTGTCAATTTGATTGTGGCCGTAGCGCTGGATGATCTCCGCCGCGCGCTGTGCCGCGTCCTGGGCGCGTTCGGTGAATCGATCAAATCGCATCATAAGCCATATCCTCCAGATGCACCTAACAGCCTGTACACTCTACCTTATTATATATATACCGGCGCGAACGTGAGCATTAGAACCATATATGAAATTTCCCGGGGATTCTGCTGCCGCTGTTGCAAGAGCGGTACCTTCTAACCCACCACTCGTAATCCTTTAAACGCGGTCATTGTATTGCGACTTGGGTCCAGCGCAAGTGATTGGGATCCCACTGCCTACTATTAATTGCCCTTGAATTGCCCCTGACGGTTATTTAATACCCTTTGATCCGGGTTACCTAAGACGCATTGCTCCGCCGACCGCGTTTCACTTACACTCGCTATGTGTACGCCCTCTTATCCACAAGCGGGCGGTGAATTGAAGTCTTCTTAACGAACACTTATGCGCAATTTTCTGGCTCGCGTTTTTGGCCACATATACATCTTTACCTGGGAGTGCTTTGGCATAAAGCCTGCATACCAACTTGAGAGAAATATTCAAGGCGTGATGCTCATGCGTCGCTTTCCCATAAATATATATGGGCTAAAGGACCGTTCACGATGTACATAATCCCGATTCTGGCAATATCGGCTCTACTACAGCTGTTAGCTGCCTATCTCGCGTTGCGCCTGATCCGAATTACGGGCGGAATCAAAGCTTGGGTCGCGATCGCCATCGGCATGGTCCTCATGGCCCTGCGTCA
>CBDTTY010000089.1:0-8806 GCA_965363875.1 uncultured Anaerolineales bacterium | reverse complement strand
GCATTACAAACCAATATTTCCCGGTCTCAAAGAGCCAGATCACAACCGAGGTCAAAAAAACCATCGCCACATCGCCCGGCGAGCGAAGCGCTGCTAAACCATCCATAAAGCGAGCGCTAACGGCATCCACATTATCATGAAAACGCTCGGGCACTAATCGGTCGGTGAACCAAGAGATCAAACGCTTCGACTGCTCCGTGTAAGCCGCCATGAGCAGGAATACGAGCACTGCGCCCAGAAAGACAGCCGCGCCGATGAGAGCGAGCGCCCGGATGCTCCCCGCGAACCCAGAATCGGCAGTCAGGCTGGTGAGCTCCGGCAGGTTGATGAACACAAAAGAGAGCATCACGATGCCGTCGAACGCACGTTCGACGATGATCGTCGCCAGCGAGGCCGATATCGGCACCTGCTCTTTGCGGCGCAGGACGTACGCACGCAAAAGCTCACCGGCGCGCGCAGGGTAGATGTTGTTGCCCATATAGCCGATCGCCACAATGGGAAACATTGTCTTTGTTGGAATGGATTTCAACGGTCGCAGCAGGTAATGCCAGCGCCAGGCGCGTGCCCAAACAGCGAGGAAATACACCCCCACACCGGGAAGCAGCCACCAGTAGTTCGCATGACGCAGAACTTCCCAGAACGCACGTAGATTCAGACCTGGAAGCACAGACCAGAGAAATCCAAGGCTTATTACAATACCCAACCAGAACTGCCAGCGCTTCAAAGTGCCTCCAGAACGGATCAATTAATGCCGTGAGTGATTCGCCAAGGCGCCAACTTGCTGCCCGCCAGGATCTCCTGCTTCACACCCTCAGCAGTCAGCCTCTCTCACCCACCATTTATAATAAACGCGGGGCTGATTTAACCCCGCGACGCCTCCGCGCTTAATATCCTACCCGAAAAAAAATCGAGCGCAAGCAAAGTATACGCTTGCGCTCGTATATAGATAACCCGGAATCTTCAGACCACTTCCGCGGTGACGGACAACATCCCCTCTAGAATACGCTCCAATGCCATCGTATGGCTGCAAAGGTTGCGTGTCAGGAAGAAATCACAATCGCAGCGCCACACGCCGTCGACAAACTCCACATTATGCGGGTTATTATCCCCATCAAAGGTCACATGAAAATTTTCGAAAACGATACGTTCGCGTTCTTCCGCGTAGTGCTTTGCTTTCTCAATCTTTCCGATCATCCCATAGTCCATTTTGCCTCCTCATTTTTTGCATGTTAAACAAAAAGGCACATGGGCGCGCCCATGTGCCTAATAGCGGCGATTATTTATTTGTTCTGCGACTCCGCTCATGGCGGCAGTCCCTCCTGTAGAAAATTTACCCATAATCAGTATAGTCAACCCGCAGGGTAGAGTCAATCTGCGTCCTCCCTACGGCAAACCATCTGTTGTTCTACGAAGATGCGTCGGGGTCTTGCCTCCCCAAGCTGCGCACTTCTGATCCGCCCGAGCGCAACAGTTCCTGCGCGAATGCACCTACGCTGGGGACGACCCAGCAATCGGCCTCAGGATATATTCCCCGTGGATCGAGCAATACAGGCGTCATCCCTGCCGCTGAAGCCCCGATGACATCTGCATGGAAGTTGTCACCCAGATAAAGCGTTTCACTCGGCTCGACCCCGAGTCGTTCTGCAGCATACCGGAGCAGACGCGGATCAGGTTTATACCATCCCACCTCACCAGCAGCCAGCGTCAAATCGAACATACCCGTAAAACCCAAGCTCTCAACAATTTCATCCAGGGGTTCGCTGCGATTCGAGACCAGGCCAAGTTTGAATCCTGCCTGTCGGAGGCCTGTTAGCGTGGGGATGACATCATCCGGGACACAGTCCTCAGATTCATATTCCTCCCACATTTTCACCGTCACCACAAGCGCAAGCTCCTCGGCAAACGCATCCTCTGTACCCAGCTGAATAAATTGCCGGCGGGCGTGATTTACCCAGAAGTCGCGATTATCTCTCCATGGCCCAAAGGTTTCCAAATCTTCTAGCAATTCATTCGAATCCGCCCAATACCAGTTCACCCAACGCTCCACTCCGATGCGCTGCTCTGGCACGATCTCAAGGCCATGTTCAGCTGCATACTGGTAAAACACATCCCTGGCCGGAGGATCGCTATGGCGCAGCGTGCCGTCCAGATCGAAGAAAACGTTCAAATAATTATCGAGTAAAGGTTTGTTATCCATTAGTTTTATGACGAACAAGCTCAATATCGGCGGTTGGCCTCCGGCAAGATCCCGGAGCGATCAACAACTGCGGCCCGGATTATCCACGTTCGCATCCGTTAAGTATTGAGCTTGAAATCGTTTGTGGTCGGATTGCAGCTTGGGGGATCGTCTTCGCCCGAATCCTTCCCGCACACCTCCTTGATATCTTGTGCAACAGGAGATTTTATCATGCTCCACAAGCGGTTCATCCCCGCCGCTAAGGCGGCGGAACCCGGTTTTACATCGCTATTGCATCCACTTGGCTTTAAGGTTACCTTATTCGCACAATAATGAGCGTGATGGAAGAGAATAGACGTCCCCTTGACCGTATAGATTATTGGCTTGCACTCGCTCTCACTGCGCTGGCGCTGTTCGTCTACGTACAGACGTTAACACCGAGTCTTTCGTACTTGAGCCCGGACGGCAACGAGTTGGCTACCATCCCCTACCTGCTCGGCCTGGCTCACTCCCCTGGATATCCGGTCTACACCTGGCTGGGGAAGCTCTTCACCCTGCTCCCTTTTGGGGATATCGCCCACCGGGTTAACTTGATGAGCGCTACCATGGGAGCTCTCAGCATCGGTAGCCTGTACCTGTTGATCACAATTATCCTGAGCCCTCGTGTCGCCAGCCCTATGCTGCGGCGGACGGCAGCACTCTTCTCGGCGATGCTTTTCGCATTTTCACCCACCTTTTGGTCACAATCTGTGATCGCAGAAGTCTACGCACCAAATATCGCCTTTATCGCTCTAACACTGCTCGCTCTCCTGCATTGGGAGAGGACCCGTCGAGACCGCGACTTCTTCCTTTTCGCGCTTGTGTTCGGGTTGTCACTTGGAACGCATATATCGAATCTCGGATTTGCCCCTGCTTTTGTCGTCTTCATTCTCCTGACCGATCCCTCCACACTCAAACGCCCGAGATGGTGGCTGGCGGCGATCGCCGGATTCGGTATCGGCATCCTCCAATTTCTTTGGCTGCCGCTCAGAGCGGATACGCTGAACGATCGCATGATGCTCGAACGGGCACCAGTAACGATCATGGGCATGTATAGGTACACGTTAGGAGCGTTCTCACAAATTAAGTTCGCCTTTCCGATTGAGGAACTGCCTTTACGCCTCGTCCTTTATATCGACCTCATCCGCAATGAATTTGGCCTATCGGGAATTCTCTTCGGGCTTGTGGGCTTGTTTTCATTGCTGTTCCGGCGCACGAAGTATTATTTCCTCCTGGTGTTGATGTACCTGGTTCATGTGTGGTTTTTCATCCAATACCGCGTCTTCGATCTGGAAGTCTTTTTCCTCGCCGCTCATTTCATCTGGGCGATCTTCATCGCCTTCGGGATTGCTGAATTGTTGGGCGCTCTTGAGCGGCTGGCTATACGCTTGAAAAGCCGCCTTACTGTACGAATTCTCACCTCCGCCCTTGCCGTGCTAACGATCCTTATCGGCTTTATCCCCTTAGCTCGAAATTGGTATAAATCGGATCGGTCCGATGACGTAGCAGTCAACGATTTCTACGCCAATGTTTGGGAGATACTCCCTGAGAATTCCGCTCTGATCACTCGAGGCGGTGTCATGGGCTATGATGCTTTCTACTGGCCCTTAATCTATAACACCCGCACCGATGTGTTCTTGCCTACTCTGCCCACCCCATTCCCTGTCTCGACAAGTCTCGATGGCCTCGATCTGTACAGCGCGACACCGATTGACACAAACCAGAAAGCCATGGGACCCGGAGCGTTGCCGCCCGACCTTCTTCCACAGGATCTCTGGCAGGTTCCCGTCCTCATCGGTGCACATCAAAACCAACCCGGGCTATTAAGCCAAAGAGGCAGGCTTGTGCTCTACCATCTCACCGAAGAACCGCCCGACTTGATCGCCGACACAGCATACCCCTCTACACCACTCAATCTCAAGCTGGGGGGCGTGACGCTGTTGGGCATCGATCTCGAGCCCGTATCGGTTGAGAGCGGAGGAAGAATTCACCTCACGCTGTACTGGAATATCTCGAAACCTGACCGATATGGCGTCGAACTCTCACTTGGCGATTCCATCCTCGAAGCACATGAGCTCGGTTTTGGTAATTTAGCTCGTTACCATAAAGAGGTTGGTATTGCTAAAGACAGCGTGATTGTCGAGGATTACTGGTTGGTATTACCTTCGACAACGCCAGCTGGAATACATGATCTGAATATTCGTCTGCTGATCGGTGGGGAGACAGCTCCGATCGCTGAGATTCTCATCCTCGATGAAGAAAAGGATATGGAACGATGGCTAAAAATCGCTGGGGAATCATAATCGGCGGTGCAATCTTAATCGTGATGCTTATGCTGGGCTCATTTTCCATCGGGGTTCATCTTGGCCGCCTGGGAACGAATCAAGAAGCTCCCCGGGAGGATGCGGCAGCACCGCCGCCCATCCCTCCTCAGAATCCTCTCCAGGAGAAGGTCGGGGAGGAATTCCAGATCAACAACCCGGATCTGGTCGGACGTCTTAGGTACGTTGGCAAGGACGGAATACAGCTCATCACAGAGCAAGGGAACAAATTCGTAATTGTTGACGAAGATACACGCGTGTGGAATTGGAGCGGGGAAACGCTTCAGGTACGCGATCTTGGGCGTTACGACATCCTCGCAGTTTACGGCGACTTCATACAGGACGACGGCCGGCAGCTTCGTGCCGAACTCATCGTCCGACTCCCCCCTCGCCAACCAAATAACCCGTGATATCCTGAATCACCTTATAGGAAGTTTAAAGCGGATCCATAGCACAATTGTTTGCTGCCTTTATTTAAATAGATCGGCGAGTGTAGAGTATGTCCACATCAGTTCACCATCGAGCGGGTCTTAGATAAGCGGCAAGAGAATGCGCAAGCCGAACCCGATCACCACCAGGAACCCCGCGATACTCGCCGCCATTTGAAATCGGGGCGACAACCGTTCATGCCCGAGAGATCCCAATCCAGCCAACAAGGTCTGCCAGGAGAGGGACGCCAGACCTGCCCCGATCAGAAACGCCGCATGCTCCGGAACCGAACCCAAATTCTTGGCGCCGCCGCCGAGGATCAAGGCTGAAAAATATACGATCGTAAGGGGATTAATTAACGTCAGGCCCAAGAACTGGACGAATACTTTGCCACTTCCATTTAAGCCTGCGCCATCTGCTTCAGGTGTTTCCGAAGGTCTGATCGACCGCGCCAGCCCATACAAACCCACCGCCAAAAGCACCCCGCCGCTGATGACTTGAACCTGCACTGCGTATGGGTAGATGATGAGGACCAGAGCGCCCCCGGCAACCACGGCCAGCGCTGCGTACAAAAAGTCCGCAAATGCTGCTCCGGCTCCGGCCATGAATCCGATTCGAAAACCGCGCCGCAGACTCACATCGAGAATAAGTACCGCAATAGCGCCAACGGGAATGGCGATTCCGTAACCTGCCAGAACACCTTCAAAAAATGCTGCCATGAGAGCCCTCAATTGCCCTGGTAAGCGTCAGATCTCTCCTTCAAGCGCAGTCGTATGATCCAAAATCCCTTGCTAAATTTCCAACCCTGCCTTGGTGACCTGCCCTTCAGGAACAACCGGTGGGGAGTGCTTGGAAACATTCCCTGTCTCGGTCTTCTTTGAATTAAGAAGGTGCCGCAGCACCATCAGCGATGACTCCGCTCAGGTCATATTCGAGCGCACCCGTGATGCGAACCTGGACCATCTCTCCGGCGCGTATCTCTTCCTCCACAATGACCATGCCATCAATTTCCGGCGCATCTCGATAGGAGCGACCCAAGGAAATCCCGTCTCCACACCCTTCAATTAGAACTGGCAGCGACTCGCCCAGGAAGGTCTGATTCCGCTCGAGGGAAATTCCCTGCTGAAGGGTCATCAACCGGTCCCGCCGCTCCTCTTTAACAGCCACTGAGATGGGGTCTCCAAGGGATTCACCTGCCGTCCCCGATTCGGGAGAATAAGAAAAGACGCCCACGCGGTCGAAACGGATCTCCTGAATGAAGTCCAACAACCTTCCGAAAGCCTGCTCCGTCTCACCCGGGTGACCCACGATGAACGTCGTCCGCAGAGCGAGCTCAGGCATCGCCCCCCGCATCTTCTCAATCGTCCGATGAACCCAGTCGACGTTCGCCGGTCGGCGCATATCGCGCAATACTTTCGGATCTGCGTGCTGCAGCGGCATATCCAAATAGGGCAGGATTTGTTCGTTCTTCGCCATTACTTCGATCAAACGATCCGTCACATATCCCGGGTAAGCATACATCACACGGATCCAATCCAAATCAGGGGTCTCGGCGACGAGTTTCTCCAACAGCTTCGCTAGACCATCCTTCACGCCAAGGTCATGACCATAGTCGGTCGTGTCTTGTGCGATCAGAATCATTTCGCGCACCCCCGACTCCTGCAACCGACGGGCTTCCCCCAGGATCGCCTGCTCTGGGCGGCTTATTGCCGGTCCTTTGATCAATGGGATGGCACAGAAGGCACAGGGCCGGCGGCAGCCATCGGCGATTTTCAGATATGCGCTGGCACCGCTCACCGCCACCCGATCCACCGCCTGCTCTTCCTTGCCTACTGCCGGCGTCTCCGGCAGATGGTAGAGCGGCTCCTGATGGCGCCGCTCACACAAGCTCTGCACAACTTGAACGATATCCATCCAGCGCCTGGTGCCTAATACGCCATCGATCCCTGGCACTTGTTCAACAACAGTCGAACCATAGCGCTGCGTCAGACAGCCAGCGGCGATGAGTAATTGGCCTTCGCTCTTCCCCTGTGCGAGCTCACGTAAAACAGCCAGAGATTCTTCCTTCGCCGGTCCAATAAAACCGCAGGTATTGACAATCAGAACATCGGCATCCTCTGGCCGCTCACTGGCTTGAATTCCCACGCGCCCTAACAGCGTGGACATCGACTCGGAGTCAACCGTGTTCTTCGCACAGCCAAGGGAAACCAGGTGAAAGCGCGTTGCTGCCATCGACTGTTTAGGTTACGTCTCAGGAATAATGGGGGTAGGGGTTGCGGTCTCGGTCATTTCTGGGGAAGCGGTGGGCGTCAGAGTCTGAGTGGGGGTTGGTGTTTGCCCGCCGCGCGGGGTCCAAACGCGGATAACAACCTGGCCAATGTATCCCATGAGACCCTGGTTTTGTCCATTGAAGATCACGCGGATGCCGCCGCCGTTTCCCGTGAATAATTCCACACGCTCCTCACCTAGGTAATCAGATTGTTCACCGGCACGCATCCGGCCTCTGAATGCCTCTTCGCCATCCACAAGCACCTGCACCCAGGATTCCCTCTCGGCAATGACTTGTAGATTTACTGTATCTAGAACGTTCAGGATCAACGTCGGTGTCGCCGTGGGATCATCGGTGGTCAGTAGTGTCGCCTCCGCAAGCACAGATACTGCGGGAGACGGTGTGCTTATCGCGGAAGGCTGTGAGATCGCATCCGCCGAACTTGCCACCGCAGCGGCGTCATCCCCGCTTCCGAAGTTGGCAAATAGTTTTTGCCCACCCCATACAAGGACAATAATCACACCAAGCGTTATAGTGGCGATGACGAAAATATCTGTCGAAAACCAACTCGGCATTCGGGTCCGGCTTTTAGTCTTTTTCTTACCGGCAGGCTTGCTGCTGCCCCTTGCCACGAGTGATCGTCGATGCTTTGGTTGCTTGCTCTCATCGTATTGCCGCAGGAGTTCTTCGGGGTCTATGCCGAGGAACTCAGCATAGTTATGTAAAAAACCGCGCGCCTGGGTTGCAGACGGGAGCGAGTCAAATTCACCTCGCTCAAGCGCCCCCAGCAGAGATGCGCGGATGCGAATGGTGCGCTCGGCTTCCTCAAGCGTAAGTCCTAGCTGCTCGCGCGTTTCTCGTAGTTTACGACCGATCTCTTCCATGTCAGATACTAGAGACAGAAAACCGCCGACGCACTTCTCTTGGAAATACGCCGGCGGATAGGCTCAATAGAACTTAGTCTTCCTCTTGGTTGTCTTCGTCTGACTCCCCTTCGTCAGGCTCTACGGAGGCTTCGACTAGTACTTCGGCCGGTTCCGTATCTTCCTGAACGGTCTCCTCCGCTGCTCGTGCTATTGCTTCAGCTTCGGCATCCTCCGCCTCGAGCTCCGCCTGCAGGTCCATAAATTGTCCTGCCCCTTCTAATTCTATATCGAGGGGTTCCTCGATTTCATAGGCCGATTCGGGCGGCTCGCCCTCTCTATGTACAACGACGGTGATTTCGGGGATCAGATCTAACGTCAGGCGGACTTTGACCTCATGCACGCCAAGCGTTTTGATCGGCTGTGACTCGATCTGCCGGCGATCAATAACAGCTGCTGTCTCCTGCTCGATGCCCTCGACAATCATCGCTGAAGTTATCGAACCGTAGAGCTTTCCTGTCTCACCGGCTTTGACTCCGAAATTCAGGGTCAATTCATTAAGCTGCTCGGCAATTGAACCCATCTCAATATTGAGCCGGTTGCGTTCCTTCTCAGCCTGCCCACGGATGCGCTCGGTCTGCTTGAGCATACCCGGTATTGCGAGTGCCGCCAGACCTTGCGGTAGGAGGAAATTCCTCCCATAGCCGTC
>CBDTTY010000088.1:0-8857 GCA_965363875.1 uncultured Anaerolineales bacterium | reverse complement strand
TGGTGAGCTAGAAGAACACAAAGTTCTTTGCTGTTTTCTGTTTGTATGCCGCGAACGCCTGCGGCCATTTTTCCTGGCAGAAACGCTCTTCCACCGTTGCTACCCACTGATAGCCTACAAACCAATAGATGGCTATTGCAGTAATTAGCCAAGAGCCGCCAGTGATACCCATCCCTAGATAGACCAATGCTGCGCCAAAGTATCCCGGATTGCGTGAGATTCGATAAACGCCGTGGTTAATCAACTCGTCCGGGGCAGCAGTGGAGTAATCCCAGATGCTCTTAAGTCGAATCGTTTGCCCAGCGGTAAATAGGAGCAGTACCCACGCTGAGCAAAGTTGTACTCGTGGTGAAAGGCACGAAGATTGTATATAGTGGAAGAAGGAACTGTGGGGACATCACCATCATGTAGGCAACATGTTCTACTTGTGACATCGGAGGAAGCTCGGTGGCACGCCTCAATCCTGTTTTCCCTCGCTCTCCACGGGCGATATTCAGGAGAACTGGAGTAATGAAAATTATCAGCGCTAGAATCCAAAGATTGAACCAGCCGATTTCAAAGTGAAACCACTGCAAAGCTTTGTTCCTCTAAAAAGTTACAGTCTCTTGATACAGATAGTGTACTGGCGATTTTAGGCTTTATGAAGCGCTGCAAACCTTCGGCTATCTACGAACGAGCGGAATTTACCGTGCAGAGAAACAGGGCGCGATGCGTCTGTGACGCGTCACCGACTAAAATCTCGGCTAGCAGGTGAAGGCCGCGATCGTCGCCAGAGATTTGAAGGGAAGGAACTTAGCTGCTCTTGAGTCGATCCGCGTAGTGCTTATGAAATTTGGCGACCTTTGGATTGATAACGGCCTGACAGTAGCCCTGGTTGGGGTTATTGCGGAAGTAATCCTGATGATACGTCTCCGCCAGGTAAAACATCGAGAAGGGGGTGACCTCGGTCACGATAGGTGCATCCCAGGCGCCATCGGAGTCGATCTGCCGGATCACATCTTCAGCGGCTTTTCTTTGCTCTTCATTGTGATAAAAGATCGCGGATCGATACTGCGATCCGACATCTGCGCCCTGCCGATTCAACGTAGTGGGGTCATGGACGCTGAAGAACACATCCAGGATCGCACCGAAGGAGAGAAGGTCGGGATCGAATGAGATCCGAACGACTTCGGCGTGACCGGTTGTTCCGGAGCAGACATCCTGGTAGGAAGGATCGGCGACGGCTCCACCAGCGTAACCCACTTCGACATCTTCAACACCGGTCAATTCATCGAAGATGGGATCCAGGCACCAGAAGCATCCGCCGCCGAGTGTGGCGATTTCTAGCACCTTCGGTGATGGTTGGTCGTTTTCTTTGTTATTGGTCATCATAACCTTCCCTTATCCTGTGTTTTTTCTACAAACGATAAACAGGACGTGCGGGATGATTATATCTACTGGAAATTAAGGGTGTGTTAACCCCATTCACGAGTTTATTTAATTAGTTGCTGGGGAAGTCGGGTGAATGACCGAACTTATTTTGGGTGCGGAGAATTACATTACCAGCGGCATTCCCCAGAAGATATTATGAATTAATACCTTTGAGTGTGCTCCTTGTAACTCATGCGGTAAGCGGACCCATGTGACAAATATCACAATTAAAAAGGACAACATACTCTGCAAATCCAGTGCCGTTCGCGGTTTAATGTTGGATATATACCCTTATGCGCATATCTGGATAAAAGAATATGACCAACCAAACATCATCTTTGAGCGAGGAGCTCTCACACCTGCACGCAGATTTCTGCTACGCATTGGCGGATCAACGGCGGCTTTTGTTGATTTATGCACTTGCGGAAAAATCGAGGACTGTGAAAGAGCTGACGGAGGAGCTGGGGGTCAGCCAGCCTTCAATATCACGCCATTTGAAGATTTTGCGTGAAAGAGGATTGGTTCAAGGTAAAAGAGATGGAGCGTCGATGGTATATCGATTGGCTGATCACCGGCTGATCGAAGCCCTGGATATCCTGCGGCAAGTGATGCGAGATCAATTGCAGCACCGCGCAGACATCACCCGTTCCGCCGATATTGAAGATTAAACCCAGTCGTTGTTGATTCGTTAATACCCAGCGGAAGAAAATTCAGGGATGAGCAAGAACGCAAGTTATGAGGAAAGACTATGAGGGATTTCAAATTCATCTGGATTGTCGGGCTTGTTTTTACCTTGGCGCTGATCATTGTGCCGATAGCGATTTTCATCCCCTGGGATAGATCCTCTGCCGAGGATCCCTGGGATTATGTGCCCGTGCGCGCGCCGCACACAGATCATTCTGATCTGATGCAGGGCCCCTACGAGAGCGGCTCTGATGTCACCCGAGCCTGTCTTGAGTGTCATGAAGAGGCTGCCTGGCAAATCATGCAGACGGTTCACTGGACATGGGAGAGCGAGCCGTACGAGATTGAAGGGCGCGATGAGCCGGTGACGATCGGGAAGAAGACTTCGCTGAATAACTTCTGCATCGGCATCCAGTCCAACTGGCCCGGATGTACTTCATGCCATGCCGGTTATGGGTGGGAGGATGCGGATTTCGATTTCTCCAAGGCTGAGAATGTGGATTGTCTTATATGCCACGACAACAGCGGGCTCTATGTGAAGGGATATGCCGGTTACCCGGTCGAGGGTGTTGATCTGGTGGCTGTCGCTCAAGGGGTTGGCGTGCCGAACCGCGACGACTGCGGAAGCTGCCATTTTGTAGGAGGCGGGGGGAACGGTGTGAAGCATGGCGATCTCGATGCACATCTCTCACACCCTCCGGAGAGCGTGGATGTGCACATGGGGCGCTATGATTTCATCTGCATCGACTGTCATAAAGCCGAAGATCATGTAATTCGTGGCAGGTCGATTTCTGTGAGTCTGGATTTCGAGAACCAAGCCTACTGCACGGATTGTCATGCAGAGGATTTGCATGAGGATGAACGCCTTAATGCCCATGTCTCGGCGGTTGCATGCCAGACCTGCCACATCCCAGAGGGAGCTGTGAAGGATCCAACAAAAATGTTCTGGGATTGGTCAGCTGCAGGGCAGGATATTGAAGAAGATGAGCACACGTATCTAAAGATAAAGGGAGCCTTCGTATACGAAAGCGATTTCACGCCAGAGTATTACTGGTATGCCGGCATCCGTGATCGCTATCTCCTTGGTGACACCATCGACCCGAGCATTGCGACCATTATGAACCCTCCCGAAGGTGACATTGGCAACCCAGACGCACTAATCTTTCCATTCAAAGTCCACCGTGCCACACAACCGTACGATACTGTCTATAACTACCTTCTGCAGCCGAAGACGGTTGGTGAGGGGGGTTACTGGACTGAGTTTGACTGGGAACAAGCCTTACAGCTTGGGTCTGAAGCCGTCGGCATGGAGTTCAGTGGGGAGTATGACTTTGCCGATACGGAGATGTATTGGCCGATATCACATATGGTTGCGCCCGTTGGACGGGCACTTAATTGCGCAGATTGCCACGCTGAAGGCGGGCGTTTGGATTGGCTTGCACTGGGTTATGACGGTGACCCAATAGAGTGGGGCAACCGCTTCCAGGAAGGCCACGTAGCCAAGTGAGGGATATCCACACGATGCAACGTATTATAAAAAATCTTAAGTCGACACCGCTGATTTACCTCACAAGTCTTCTTCTCTTGGTGATCCTTGTGTTGGGGGGCGCGGCCGTTGGGCGAGCCGCTGGTCCAGCGCCGCTCCAGACTTCCCCCATTCACCCGACTTTCCCGCTCTTGGATGATCAGGGTGAGAATGTGCTCGAGTCTGGGGGCGCAGTGTCGACGATGAATACATGCGGCGCCTGTCACGACACAGATTTCATCGAGGGGCACAGCTTCCATGCAGACGCGGGTTTGGACGACTTCCACGCGCCGGGCGACGCGCCTGATGCACGCCCTTGGGATTTGAGCCCCGGCATTTTTGGAAAATGGGCTCCGTTTTTCTATCGCTACCTCTCGCCGGAAGGCGATGAACGATTGGATCTTGGAACCGCAGCGTGGATTATGTCTTTTGGTGAGCGTC
The DNA here is from genome assembly GCA_965363875.1 of uncultured Anaerolineales bacterium. Lineage (GTDB taxonomy): Bacteria > Chloroflexota > Anaerolineae > Anaerolineales > E44-bin32 > E44-bin32. Next base: position 4,797 of record CBDTTY010000088.1, on the reverse strand, counting down.
ACGTTGGTGGGGGTCCAGCGGTTTACGGCCGAGACGGCGAACGTCTCGACCAGAAAGAGGTAAAACCGGGCGACCCGGAGACACATGTCTTGGATCCGGAGACGGGGCAACTTGTCCCCTGGGATTGGCAAGAATCCGGTGTCGTTGAAATGAATTGCTTTCTATGCCATACATCGGAGCCGAATAACGAGGCGCGGGTTGAGGCGTTACAACAGGGAAGCTTTAAATGGGCGAACACGGCTACGCTCTTGGACAGCGGGATAGTCCAGCGTGTTAGCGACCGCTACGTTTGGTCCACAGATGCGTTTGATGATGAGGGCAGCCTTCTATCCGAATTTGTGAATATTCGGGATCCGCAAAACGATAACTGCGGCGTGTGTCATGGCCTGGTACACGACGATCTCTCAGGTCCGCTTACCGTTGTTGGTTGTTCTCCACAGAGATTCCGGACCGTCACGACAGGTCAAATCATCTCCTCTCAGCGTCTTTCAGACACGGGTATGAACCTGGCCAACAAGGCAGAATTATCACGAACCTGGGATATACACGCCGAAAGGCTGCTGGATTGTACAGATTGCCATTTCTCGCTCAATGACCCCGTTTATTTTCGCGAGGACGAATCGACCCAGCCCGAGCATCTAACCTTCGATCCCAGGCGGCTTGAGCTTGGCGAATACCTCTACCAACCTTTGCATCAGTTCGCCCGAGGGACAAGCGCACAGAGCACGGTGGCCCCTGGTTTAAAGGACACAATGCGTCGCTGTGAGTCATGCCATACGATCGAATCCGGTCATGATTGGCTGCCGTATCAAACGCGACACGTTGAAGCGTTGAGCTGTGAAACATGTCATATCCCTCAAATGTACTCCAATGCGTTGAAGCAGCAGGATTGGACCGTGTTGACGTTAGACCGCGGGCCAAGTGGACAATGCCGGGGCGTTCTGGGGGATGTGCAATCCACAGCCGCGCTGGTTGTTGGTTTTGAGCCGGTTTGGCTTCCGCGCATGAGTGTCGACGGACAGGAGAGCATCGCACCCTTCAACCTGGTCTCTTCTTGGTTTTGGGTGTCCGAGAATCCAGAGCGACCCGTTCGGTTGGTCGACTTAGAGAGCGCATGGTTCGATGAGAACGGGTATCACCCGGATGTGCTGACCCTCTTTGATCAGGATGGAGATGGCGAGCTCAGCCGAGAGGAATTGGTCATCGATTCCGGCGAGAAGGAAACCCTTATCGCCGGACACTTGGAAGATCTTGGTCTTGATAATCCACATATTAAAGGTGAGATCCAGCCGTACAGCATCAATCACACGGTTACCACGGACGAGTGGGCTATAAAAGACTGTCAGGCATGTCACAGTGAATCCTCGCGGGTCACACAACCTTTCCTGCTTGCCGCATACATGCCGGGCGGGGTGATGCCAGAATTTGTGGCAGACAGCAACACGGCCTTTAACGGCGACCTCTATACCGAAGAATCGGGAGAGCTCTTTTACCAACCGAGCACAGAGGAGCAGGGGCTATATGTATTGGGTCTCGACAACTCCGTCTGGGCGGACAGGCTTGGAGGATTCGCTTTTCTCGGTGTACTCCTGGGAATCGCGATTCACGGTGGAGTTCGGGTGCTCGATTCAATACGCAAGCCGAGACCGAAACCTGAGGTCAAGAGCGTCTATATGTACGGTGTTTACGAGCGTCTTTGGCACTGGTTGCAGACGATCGTCATCGTAACGTTGCTTTTTACGGGTTTGATCATCCACAAGCCGGATATCTTTGCGATTTTCAGTTTTCGATACGTTGTATTGGTGCATAACGTATTGGCGGCTATCCTGCTGGTGAATGCTGTGCTTGCTCTTTTCTACCACGTGGCGAGTGGAGAGATTAGGCAATTCATCCCCCGACCGCGAGGGTTTTTCGACCAGGCAATAACCCAGGCTAGCTACTATCTGCGTGGGATCTTTCGCAGGGAAAAGCATCCATTCGAAAAAGACCCTCAGAAGAAGCTAAACCCGCTACAGCAAATTACGTACTTTGGGATTCTGAACGTCCTTTTGCCCCTTCAGGGTCTTACCGGGATCTTGATATGGGGGGCGCAGCGATGGCCGGAGATCGTTTCAAGTGTGGGCGGTCTGCCATTCCTGGGACCGCTTCATAGTCTCTCGGCATGGTTCTTCGCAGCCTTTATTGTTATGCACGTCTATCTGACGACGACCGGCTCCACCCCTCTCGCAGACATCAAGGCGATGATCATGGGCTGGGAGGAGATTGAAGTGCATGGGCCGGACAAGGAGGAAGCCAGCTTATGACGGAATCGACAGGAATACAGAAAAAAAGCAGTTCAAAACGCACGTTCTTTCAACGGCGCGAGTCCAAACCGTATGTTGATCCCTATCTCGCCGGAGCTTTACTGGGACTTGTGATGTTTACTTCGTTTTTCCTAACAGGAAACGGGCTCGGCGCCTCAGGGGGTTTAAACCGAGTTATTGTCTTCTTCGAAGACTTGGTAGTGCCTGGGCATATCGATCAAACCAGATACCTGCTGAAGTTGGCCGGCGGCGTCAAGAACCCACTCGATAGTTGGATCGTTTTCGTCTCCGTGGGAGTGATAATCGGTGGTTTTGTCTCCGGCTGGATTAACGGCAGGGTACGGGTTGAGACCGGCAAAGGCCCGCGCATCTCCAAGCGGACACGCTGGCTGATGGCATTTATCGGTGGGGCGATTATGGGTTATGGAGCGCGATTTGCCCGAGGCTGTACTTCCGGTCAGGCGCTATCAGGTGGGGCAACGCTGGCTGCAGGCAGCTGGGCGTTGATGTTCGCTATTTTTGGGGGCGGGTACGCCCTGGCGTATTTCGTCCGTAAGTTGTGGACGTAGGCAGAGGAGAGTTTCAATGGCACCTTTTCCGCTTGTAATAACAGAGGTCCTGGGCAGGTACGGCGCGTATCTTCTCTTTTTACTGATAGGTTTTGCGTTTGGCTATGTGCTTGAAATTGCTGGTTTCGGCAACTCACGCAAACTAGCGGCGCAGTTTTACCTGACCGAGATGACAGTGCTTAAAGTGATGTTCACCGCCATTGTTGTAGCGATGGTATTGATTTTCGCTGCATCGGCGCTGGGGTTGCTGGATGTCAACCTGCTCTGGATCAACCCGACTTACTTATGGCCTGGAATCGTTGGCGGATTGATCATGGGGTTCGGTTTTATCATCGGGGGTTTCTGCCCGGGCACCTCGCTGGTGGCCATGGCGACCATGAAAATCGATGGATTGTTCTTTGTTTTGGGCGCTGTATTTGGCATCTTCCTATTCGGCGAGACTGTGGATTCGTTCTATATCTTCTGGAATTCATCCTACTATGGGCGGCTCATGTTGCCCGAATGGCTGGGCTTGGACACAGGCGTGGTTGTCCTTGGGGTTGTGCTCATGGCGCTGTTCATGTTCTGGGGTGGAGAGCAGTTGGAGCGAATTATCGGCAAGCGTGACCTTTCGAAGGAACCGAAAGCCCGATATACGGGGGCAGCGCTGCTTGTTGTTGGTGCGGTCGCGGTGCTTCTCATCGGTCAACCAACGACGCTAGACCGATGGTTGAAGATCGCTCCGGAGAAGGATGCGCTCTTGATTGACCGTTCAGTCCAGATTGAGCCGGGAGAGCTGCTCTACGTCATGCACGATCATGAGCTCAAGCTGGTGATGTTGGATGTGCGCGAGGAGGCGGACTACAACCTTTTCCATCTGGCGGATGCACGACGCGTTACCGTTGATGAACTAAGCGCGCTTTCTTCAGAACTTCATCTGGAGCCGCCGGAGACTGTTTTTGTGTTGATGAGCAACGACGAAATAGAAGCGACAAAGGCGTGGAAGGTGCTGCTTGCGGAGAGTGTGCCGAATGTTTACATCTTGGAGGGCGGGATAAATGGCTGGCTGGATATTTTCTCGAAAGATGATATTGGAATTCGGCCGCTAGAAGGTGCTGGTGAGGGGGAATTGCGATACGAATTCGCCTCAGCATTGGGCGCTGCGTATCAAATCGCTGATCCAGATTTCCACGAATACGAGCTGGAATTTACACCGAAGATCAAGATGGAGTTGAAACGCGCCCCGAGTGGAGGCGGGTGTGGTTAGATAAGAGCAGCGGATCTCAGGCGTCATCCGGTAAATGAATAACGATCTTGCAGACCTCACCACCGCTCAAGACGGATTCAAGCACTTCCACTTCGACTGGCCGCTGCAAGATCTCCTCCCAGATGCCCTTATAGAATCCGGCGCCGCAATAACAATAGATGGTCGAGATCATCAGGTTATCTTTGACCGCATCGCGCACTCGTGGGCAGTGGCAGTAGATTTGCCGCCTGATCTCAGGGTCGGTTTCATTCATATATTCGATCAAGTAGCCGCTTTTCGGAATTTTCGTGGAGATGATCGTATTTCCCTGTTTAATTCCCGCAGAACCCAAGCCCCGGTCTACAATCTCGGCGAGCATCTCTTCGCTCACACCTATCGTGTTCCTCAGGAATGACTCGAACTGATCCTGAAACATGGCATGAACCCGATCGATGTCTTTTGTCGCGGCATAGACAGATTTGATTTCCTGTAAATTCGCTTTTGGGTATTGGCATGCGCAAGCGGCTAGAATCGAGCAGCTGGTCTTTTCATCTACCAGCGAATCCAGCCGCTCCATCGCTTGCTGGGTCCATTCGATGACCTCTAGTCGGCTTGATTCAGCCGATAGGTTTTCACCACCCCGGACCACCACCTCGCGGATTTCCTCCCCGACCGTCTCGTCCAAATAAGTCCGGAATTT
>CBDTTY010000087.1:0-8913 GCA_965363875.1 uncultured Anaerolineales bacterium | reverse complement strand
TAAGGCAGGGGTCTGCAAAACCCTTATGCGTGGGTTCGAATCCCACCGTCGCCTCTCAATCAGACGGCTGCAGGCAACGCAGAATCCAAGTAATAAAAGGCGACTCTTCGTCGCCTTTTTCTATTCACAGCCTTAGGGTAATTCTGCCTCTTTTGCATCGGATTCCAATCGTCGGTTTGAAAAATCAACTACCCAGTACATCTCGATGAAAGCGCAAACAGTCAATAACCTACTAGCAGCCCCTGCATCCTCGGGTGACGAATTCCTGCCGATTTCTGACTACAGCCCCCAATGGAACTTACAGTCACTTTTCAAAGCAACCACAACCGCAAGTTTTCCGCTACCGTAGAGTGCATCAAACGAGGTAAATCAGGTCAAAACAAGCGCAGGTGCCGTCAAACCCTGTAAAACCGTGTCAAACCGATGGACTCGATTCAGGCTGAGTTATGGCCTGCAATCACCACTTCACCAGAGTGGAGTAGAAATGGAACTCGATAGCAATCAGCTTCTAAATGCAAGGCAAGCAGCAGAATACCTGGGTATCAGTTTATCCACACTTGGCCGCATCGAGCGAGAGGGCAATCTGATCCCCTTCCGAACCCCGGGAGGACACCGCAGATATCGCACAAACATGCTTGACGAATATCTAGAGCTCAGCCGGGATTTATGCCAATCCACAAAATCCTTATCCAACGCTCAGATTTATTGAGAATTGGATGATGATATTCCTCGCGGAAGGAAAGCAGCCCGTCGAGTTTTGCACTACTGGTGAGACGTTCACATCCAATATCGAGGCTTAGGCGTATGGAATCAAACTCGTTAGAACAACATCTCAAGAAACTTCAACTAAAAAGCAGCCAAGTTCCAGATCTTGAGAGCTGGCAGGAGTTTCTTCAGGAAATCGAGCGAACATACTCGGATACTGAAAACGAACTCGCTCTTTTAGAACGTTCGAGCACGAGCTCCTCAAAAGAGATGCAGGAGCTATATGATGAGCTGAAGCAAACTTCGGAGATGCAATATCGTCTCATCTTTGAGGGTGTACAGGATGCGATTCTTGTCCTTGCTTCAGACGGGATGATCCTCGATTGTAATTCGCGTTCAAACGAGATGTTCGGCTGGGACAAGGAGGCTCTACCAGGAAAGAATCTGCCATCCCTCGTCTCACCTGAATATTCCGATGTTGTGATGGAGGAACTTCGAGCGAGGGATCTAACCGATTCGCCCTATGAAGCACTTGGTGTTCGCTCAAACGGAGAGCAATTTCCTGTTGAAATAACAGCTCGTCATCAAACACTAAACGATATATATGTCATCCTGGTTGTGGTAAGAGACATCTCTGAGCGCAAGCATGGAGAGGAGGCTCTCCGTGAATCAGAGGCGAAATTCCGCAACCTGGCCGAAAAGTCGCCGAGCATGATCTTCATTAATAAAGATGGGCGGATCGTCTATGCCAATGAAGCTTGCGTTGAGATTATGGGATATTCGCGAGACGATCTCTATCACGAAGATTTCAATTTCTTACAGCTCATCGCGCCCGATGATCAAGAAAACATCCTCGAGCACTTTCGTGCTCACCTGGCCAACGAAGAAGTTCCACAATACGAGTCACAGCTCGTTACAAAAGACGGCCGGCGGCTTAGCTCTATCCATGCCACGCGATTGATTCCCTATGGCGGGGAAACCGCCGTTCTCGGCGTTGTGACCGACGTGAGCGACCGCATACTTGCTGAGGAAGAGCAGAGGCAACGCGCTACCGAGATGGAGTTGTTAAATGAAATTGGGGGGGAGATTGCCTCTGTTCTCAATCTTGACGACGTTTTAGAACGAAGCGTCAAACTCATTCAAGAGCGATTTAATTATGATCATGTTGGTCTCTTCCTGCACGACCATGAAACAGGCTTCCTTGTATTGAAAGCTCGCGCTGGACAGTACGCGCCTTTGTTCCCAGATGAACACCGTTTACCAATCGGGCAGGGCATGGTGGGCTGGGCTGCGGAATCATTCGAGACTGTCCTTTCCAACAATGTAGAAACAGAACCCCATTATATAAATCTCTTCCCGGATTTAATCCGGACCCAATCAGAGTTAAGCATCCCGATCACCGCTGGCGAAGCCTTGCTGGGCGTGTTAGATATTCAGAGCGAGAACCTAAACTCGTTCGAAGAACACGATCGCATTGTGATGGAAACGCTCGTCGATCAGATGGCTGCGGCGATTGAAAACGCGCGCCTCTATGAGGCTGCTCAGAGAGAACTCAGAGAACGCAAACGCGCCGAGGGACAAATTCTCCTGCAAGCCACAGCCCTGGAGTCCGCCGCGAATGCGATTGTGCTCACCGACCGTGATGGCAAAATCCTCTGGATTAACCGTGCTTTCGAAGTGCTCACCGGATTCCCCGCCGAGGAAGTCGCGGGGAAAGACATGCGTATCTTGAATTCGGGCACCCAGGATGCAGCGTTCTTCAAGGAGATGTGGGAGACAATCCTTGCCGGCCGAACCTGGCATGGGAAGATGGTGAACGCCCGCAAGGGTGGAGAAAAGTACATCGAGGAGCAGACGATCACCCCTGTACGGGACGAAACTAGTGAGATCACTCACTTCATCGCCATCAAGCAAGACATCACCGACCGAAGAGAAGCTGAAGAAAGGATAGAACAGCAAGCCGAAGACCTTCAATTGCTCAGCGCACTCAATGAGCGGATTAACCACGGCGATAGCCTTCATGACATGGTTGAATTCTTGTCGGAAGAGTCAAGGGACATCTTCGACAGCCTGGGTGTGACAATTTATCTTCTGAGTGAAGATGAAAAATTCCTCGAAGCCCAAAACCTCAGCCTGCCCACATCATTGATTAATCGCATCGAGGAGAAGACCAAACTCAGCATAACCAACCATCGCTTGGAAATAAAACCTGACAGTGAGATCGGGAAAATGCTCGATTCTCAAACTCCCTTGCTCGTGAATGGTTCGGAGGGGATAAATAAAATCTTTGCTGAGTTCGCTGACCTCATCGATTTGCCAATCACGAATGTGGCGTCTCTAAGCAAGAAGATTTTTCCACCGATCGTGAATTTGATTAAAGTGCAATCAATTATCCTGATCCCTCTTGTCGCAGAAGGAAAATCGATCGGGCTGCTAATAATGGGGCGGACGAAAGACTTTACAGAAAACGATCAAGCACGCATCGTCTCTGTTGCCAATCAGGTTACGATGTCGATCGACCGCAAACGCACAGAGGAGGCACTGCAGCAATCTGAGTCTAATTATCGAAATGTCTTTGAAGGCGTTCAAGACGCGATATTTGTTGAGAGTATGGACGGAAAGATTCTGGACATTAATACTCGGACGTGCGAAATGTACGAACATACACGCGAAGAACTACTCACGATGACAGTAGAAGACCTGGTCCCCAAGAGTCATCCCGTCGTGCTCCCCCGCGAGATGGTCGAGCGCGGGCTTTACGACCAAATGCTCAGCACAATGAATGTCCGTTCTTCAGGCGAGATGTTTCCGGTTGAGATCTCCGTCAAACTGCAGAAATGGGGCGACCAAGATGTTATGCTGGTCGTCGTCCGCGATGTCACGGAAGCCCAACTAGCGCAGAAGCGAGCCCTGCTGCAGGACCGTCTCGCCGCTGTCGGGCAGCTCGCAGCGGGGATTGCCCATGACTTTAACAACATTCTTGGCACGATCATGCTTTACAGCGAATTGTTACTGAATGATCAGTCGATCTCATCAAAGGGCAAGGAGCGAATTGACACAATCTTCAACCAGGCAAAGCGAGGCTCGACCCTCACCACACAGGTGCTCGACTTCAGCCGCCGCTCGATCATGGAGAAACACCCCTTCGATCTTGTGCCGTTCTTTACCGATCTTGAAAAGCTCCTCTCACGCACACTGCCCGAGAACGTCAAAATCAAGATGGATTTCAACGGCGAATCAGGCTACTTCATCAACGCCGACCCAGCACGAATGCAGCAGGCAATTATGAATCTAGCGTTAAACGCGAGGGATGCGATGCCGAAGGGTGGCGAGCTAAGCTTTGCGCTCGATCAAACGGATGTTCAGGCTGAGCACCCTCCGTATCCAGGGATGCAGGCGGGAAGCTGGGTCAGCATCCGCGTCTCCGATACCGGTTCGGGGATTGATCCGGATGTGATGCTGCACATGTACGAACCATTCTTCACAACGAAACCTCAAGGCAAGGGCACGGGGCTTGGCCTCTCCCAGGTTTACGGTATCGTCAAGCAGCACAATGGTTTTATTGATGCTGAAAGCACCCCCGGGGAAGGTACAACCTTTATCATTTACCTCCCGGCTATAGATGAACAAACGGAGCCCGACAGCACCAAGGGAGATTTCCAAACACAGTCTGGTCGCGGAGAGACGATCCTCGTCGTGGAAGATGACACCGCAACGCGCAACGCGATATGCGAGATCCTCGAAGCTCAAGGGTACACTGTCTTCTTCGCCGAGGATGGCACTGTTGCGCTTTCAGAACTGGAAGCCCGGGGGGGCGCCGTCGAGTTGATCATCAGCGACTTAGTGATGCCGAACATGGGTGGAAGGGATCTATACGATGAAGTATCAGCCCGCTACCCGCACATCAAGATGGTCTTGATCACTGGATACCCGCTCGGTGGTCACACTCGAGAGTTGCTCGATCACCAGCGTGTAACCTGGCTTCAAAAACCCCTCACCTCGGAAACGCTGGCCCAAACGGTTCAGTTTATGTTGAAAACGGAGAACCTGACCGTCTAACAATGTCACGCGATCCTTCAATTTACTCCTCCTGAAGGTATCAATCCAACAGCATATTCCATTCGGGACAGCACTAGTTGCTGCCCCGAATGGAGTCCACGGGCATTGCCTGGGTCAGAGGCATCGCTTTCGGATTCGGCAATATTCTTCTTAACCAAAAACTGATCCATAAACCGGGATCAAGATTGACCGGAAGATGCCCGAAAATACTACTGAAATAGCCTATATATTTTCCAGGAAAATAGCCGCCCGTTAGAGCGGTTTCAGATGGGTTGGCTCGATTAAAGCCTTGCGGACAAAAGAGTGGATCGGCGAACTGCGCCGCTTAACCATCATTACGGTTACTTCAGCGCCGCGCGCCACCCGTTCGGGGAAAGTTCCCACCAAGAAGTTTGTGAACACCGGCTCTTCCGTTGCGCCGATTACGATCAAGTCATAACCCTTGGCTGATAATAGGATTGACGCCACCGGATCGTCTCCCTCTACATACATCGTCTCAATCGGCACTCCATCAACACCGTGCATACTCTCGGCGACGGCTCGCTCAGCGCGGATGCGACCGACTTCATCAATGCCCAGGGGCAGGACGTGGACGATGGTCACCGTTGCAGGTTCCGGCTTCTCAGCATTAGCCATGTTAACCGCAATACGAACCGCCCGACGCGAATTGCGCCCACCCGTGACGGGAACAAGGACGCGTTTCAAAGGACGCCACTGCCTATGGCGCACGACAATGACGTCGGTCGGCGGATTGTCAACGATTGGATCGGCGACGGACCCAAACAGCTTCCCTGAAGATTTCGTGAATCCCGGCCAACCCAGCACGATGATATCTGAGGCATTCTCAATCGCCGTCTGACGGATCGCATGGGACACATTACGCCCCAGACGGATAATCGTATGTACCGGAACATCACACTTCTTTGATTGCCGGATGACGTCATCAAGATACTGGCGACCATCTCTGAGGAACAACCTGCCCTCGGATAGGTTAAGTTGGACGGGAACCTGCACCACATGCAGGGCGAGGACTTCCCCCCCCTTATTACAAGCCAGCAGCGCTCCTATCTTACCCAGGATGCGAGCCTGCTCTCGATTGGCGACAGGGATGAGGACAGAGTAATCCCGACTTACCAACACTTCTTCCAGAAGAATCTCTTTGGGTTTCTCCATCTCCTCGATCCGGGAGAAATAAAAGGAGTACGCCAGGAGCCCAATTGCAATCCAAATTACGGCGAAAACCCAGGCGATCGGGCTAAAGCGGAAGACATTCACCGCCAGGAAGGCATTTGAGATTATTGCCAGAACCGGAAGGATCGGGAATAGTGGGACACGAAAACCGCGTTCAAGTTCCGGGTCCTGCAGCCGCAGGAAAAGTACCGCGAAGTTCACCAGCATGAACAGCAGCAGGAACATAATGCTGGCTGATGCAGCGACGTCCTCGATGGGAAGCGTCCACGCCATGAGCGTCATCAGCGCTCCCGTCGCTACAACCGCCAAATACGGCGTGTGACGCTTGGGATGGATCCGAGCAAAAAATCCTGGCAGGTTGTGGTCCCTCCCCATGGCAAAAGAGACTCGCGAGGAGGCATAGGTCGTCGCGTTCAGCGCCGATGTTGTGGAGGCGAGTCCGCTCAGCAACAGGATCAGCCCACCAATACCCCATGGGAAGACCTGTTGCGCTACTTCAATAATCGCGATCTCCCCTTTATCGCCCAGGTACTCATATGCAGCGAGATCACCTGGCGGTGTGATCGCGCCAACTGCCACGATGCCCACCAGGATATAAACCACGACTGCGACGGATATTGAGATAAAAATCGCTTTCGGGATGTTTCGAATCGGGTCGAGAACTTCTTCACCAGATTGAGCGATGATTTCATAACCTTCAAAGGCGATAAACGTGAACCCCATAGCGATGAAAACACCAACAAGCCCGTTGGGTAAGAATCCCGTAGTGAAGCGGCTTTGCCAGCCATCCATGCGCGACATCGCTAATGCGCCGAAGATGACCAATAACCCGAGGATAACAATCTTGATCAGGGTAAGTGTGTTTCCGACGCTCGCGGTCTCAGAAGAACCCATGTAATTAATGATAGTGAAGGTGAAGATGATGAGGGTCATAAATAAAAGCGAAACCTGGCTGATCGTCAAACCAAAAGTTGGCATACCCGCAACATGGATCAATTCAGCGGCAAAGCGACCGAATGCTAATGCGTACAAGCTCCCTGCCACTGCCTGCGCAAACCAGCTCATCCACCCGGAGATAAAACCAAGGGTTCCGCCGAGGGCTTCCTTGATCCACTGGTACCCGCCCCCCGCCCCTGGAAGAGCTGAGCCCAGTTCCGCGTAGGCCATTGCCGTGAGGGAGGTAACCAACCCGTTGAGCAAAAATGCCAAAATCAAAGCCGGACCAGCGATCCCCGCAGCGATGCCGGTGAGGACAAATATCCCCGCGCCAATCATCCCGCCGATCCCGATCATCGTTACGGTAAATAAGCTGAGTTCACGACTAAGCGTGACTTCGCCGGAGTCTGATGACTCTATGGGTGTCGGTTCCGCCATATCCAGGTCAATCCTTGATAAGAAATTCGCATAAGTTTACACCGATTCATCAGTTTAGTGAGAGATTTGGTACTTTCGAAATTCCTGACGCCCATGGGACGTTTGAATACCTTCTTGTGGCGCTTGTTGTATACTCCCTCAATCATCAGGGCTTATGAGCAGAAAGTATTGACTCCAAATATGTTTTCGTCATCGTCCATGAAAAAGAACGGATTTCAAACTCTACTCATCCTAACCCTGGGGATATGGTCAGTCGCCAGCCTTCTGCGCATCATTCAATTTACCTTCTCCCCCGCAGGCGCGAATGACCTCTACGTCTATTGGTACGCCGGCCACTTCGTGCGCGAAGCCCAAGATCCATACGCCGCCTTTCTCACAGACCAGAAGCCATCACTGCCGATACATTATCTAGATAAAACGGTTACGGATCTTCAAGATGTGGTGGTTCCGGGTTGGGTTCCAGCACCAGCGCTCACTTTCCCATTAATTGCAATTCTCTCGTGTTTTGCCTTTCTATCCTGGCCCCTCGCTAAGCTGGTGTGGTTGGGGTTCAATCTGCTCCTTATCTTCATGATCCCACCGCTCATCTTGCGTATCTTCGCTCCCAAAGAGCGATGGGGTAGATGGATAACAGCGGTCTTCATTCTGGTTTTCGTCGGGCTAACCTCCACTCGCTATGCCGGCAGCAGCGGGCAAGTGACCTTTCTAGTGCTTCTCCTCGGACTCGGCTCGATCCATTTTTCAAAGAGCCGCCCTTACACAGCCGGCATCCTTCTCGGGATCGCGCTCTCAAAATACTCCCTATCGATCGGCTTCTTCCTTTACCTGCTCCTCTTTGAGCGAAACTACAGGACCACGCTTACAGCTCTCGCAGTTCAAACCCTGGGGTTGTTGGGTTTATCGATAATGAGCGGAACCGGGATAACCGAAATCGTGCGCGGGTACTTCTTCATGCTCCTTCACCACTCACAACTGGAAGGGATCCACCTGGCCTCCCTATTTCCATCAAAACCGTGGGAATTACCTATAGCAATCCTTCTCAGCCTGGTTGTCTGTATCCCCCTCCTGCTTTGGTACAAACGAAACAAAGAGCACATTATCAACAATCAACTTTCGCCAACCCTCCGCCAAATCCTTCTTACCGTGCTTTCTTTATGGGCGCTTCTAGTAGCTTATCACCGCGCATATGATGTTGTACTGTACATCCTCTTCATCTCGATCGGTCTCCAATTGTATCGATCACCAGAAATCTGGAACCTCACAAAGCGAAGCCTAACTTTTCTGCTCGTTTTCGTGACCGCCACAACCGTTTTCTTCATGCTCCCTGCTGGCAATATTATCAGCGACCTCCTGCCAGGAGAAATCGGTCGCACCTGGACCCTCTTTTCTGTCCGTATGACCACGCTCATTCTGAGTGCTGCGCTGGCAGCCACACTTTTCCTTCTCTTCCGACTTAGAAAAAACCAAGCGCTGCTCAAGAAAACCCCAGGGGAGAACCTTTAGAGCTACATCGCTTTGGCTGGATCGGAAAGCGTGTCATTGACACTGACTTTATTGGTGAGAGGACGCGATGAAATTCTTTGA
>CBDTTY010000086.1:0-8977 GCA_965363875.1 uncultured Anaerolineales bacterium | reverse complement strand
ATGAGGAAAGTGTCAACCATGTCCTTAGAATTTGTGTCAACCATGTCTTTAGAATTTATTGTCAACTATGTCCTTGATTGGTTCAGAGGCGCCGGCTAACAACTCACTGGAACGGGCCGGGGATACTGCGCGATTTGGAAGCAAAGTTGTATGATAGGAGTAGGAAGAAAAGGCAGTGGTCGGGAGGTCCCCGGCCGCTCCCTGCAACGAACGCAGGACTTCGCAGCTCAAAACCGTTAGCACGCCTAATATCTCACCACCGATTATTCCAAATCAGATGAAAGTCAGGCTATCTTCAGGATGCTCGGTTTCCCTCGCCTTACACTCAAAGTACGGTTATCAACGGAGGAAATAATGAAATATCGTGTCCACCAACTCGAGGTTAAAGAAGGCACCGCCCAGGAGAAGCTGCAAAACTTCTTGAATCAGCTGGAAGGCGAAGTTCTTGCCATAGTTCCGTATATATCGCCTACGTTCCAAGGGATGGGAGCCACATCTAAGGTTGACTTCCTACTCATTGTTGAGAAGTCCGGTTAGCGGATTACGCTAGCGATCTTCTATTCTGAACGATCGTCTGTTCAGAAGCCATTAACGGTTGATTCGCCGAACAGCTTCTATAAGTGGTATCGCTTTACACAGCCGTCACACACAATGGCCAGGGCGGTGCGGGGATGCTGTGCGGTTTGCTATCAAAGTTGTATGATTGGAGTGGGTAGAAAAGATAGTGGTCGGGAATGCCCCGGCCGCTTCCCCCAAAAATCGGGGGACTTCGCCCCACACCCCCCACTTCGCTTCGGGGGCGCTTGGCGGAACGGGGGACTTCGCCCGCACACCCCACTCCGCTTTGCTTCGTCCCTACTGTGGATGCTGCGCGAGGGGCGCAAAGCGAAACTGGGGGTCTTCGTCAGCTTATGGACGTTATTATCCGGTAAAGAAAAGCGCAGAGAGTACGCTGATCCTTCTCTCTACATATCTTGGGTACAACTAACAAGTGCAATCTCGTATAAGTGATTGAAGAATTTTCTCTTCGAACTTCAGTTCTCAGCTAGAGCAATAAACACAAGCCACGATGATTACCAGCCCCTGATGTGCGGCATAACAGCCGAGAATAGAGGAACTTAAATCAGTTCGAGCGCAGGCGATAGAAAGCCGCTTTCGCGGGTTTGGCGCTGAGCAGCATTAACGCGGTGATGACCACGGCCGAAGTCAGGCACCAGGCACACGTGGCACCGATCACAAAAGGTTCGAGGAACGTGAGGTAGATGGAGAAGAGCATTCCAAAGAAAGCCATGAGGAATATCGCGATTTGGGCGAGGTCGGCCAATTGCTCCGAACCCCAACGGTCGATCAGCCAGGCGCTGAGGATGGCGATATAGGAGAGCATACCCAGCAGACCAACAGATACGACCCCGAACAGGAATGCGTATTCGCTCTGCTGAACGGTGTTGCAGTCACCGACGGGACCGCACACGGCCTCGCCGCCGGTTGACTCGATGAAAGCTAGATAACCAGCCACGACAAGCCCCAGCAGCGCGAGCAGCGGCACTGCCCAGTGCAGCTTCGCTCGTTTTTTAGTCTTCTGCTGGTCTCGCCAACGAACGGCCATGACGGCGAGGCTGGCTATCATTCCAATCAAGACGATTACGGAAAGCGAATTTCCAACGGGGTCCAGTTGGAATTTTTCCCATACAGAAAGATTGTCGGCGGAAAAATCAACCCCAGGTGTAGGTACAGGGTCTACGGCGGTAACGGTCTCATTCGGATTTACTGAGACCGTTGGTGTTCCCTCACTCGGTGACTCGGCGGTCGGCTCAAGCTCCTGGAGGGGGACCAGCAATTCGATTGCATCTTCCAGCCCGGGGATGTCCGGCCATGGGCTACCACCTTGCTCGAGCGCTTCATCGATCAATCCCGGGAACAACTCTGGGATTTCAATTGAACCGACGAGGCTCGTTTCTCCGATGAATAAGTTCGGGACGCCATAGCGAGTCTCGGGGATCTCGAATTGGCGAAGCGCGTTTCCAAACAATTCGCTTCCGAGCGGGGTTGCGGCGTTGATGTAAAGGATTTGGAGGGTGTCACCCATCAGCCCCACGATGGGAGGAAGTTCGCTGGTCTCTTCGCCTGGCGGCTCTCCGACAAAAAACCATTCTTCCTCGGTGTTGTACTTCTCGTAGAGCAGAGGGAGATCTTCCTGGATTACCTTATGGCAGTGTCCGCAAGATGGAGAATAGAACAGAACCGCTTGAACGACCGGTCCGTCATCCGCCGATGCCGGGGTAGTGATGGGCACAATGATGGCGAGAATGATGAGTATGCGTATCAGACGGTTCATTACAACTCCTGATCTTTGAGCAAGATGAGCAACATTATACCGCTGGTCTGCGCTGCCAGAGCGACCAAAGTGTGCCCAATCTTTCCTCTAACCTCTGATTGAGCGCATCTCCCCCGTTCGAGGTTACATCGTCAGCGTTTTCGAAGTTTACGTAGGGCACCTGGATATCCTGGAGGGATAGATATTGCGGATTCCCACTTGAGAAGCTCGACCAATCGTCCTCCCGGTAGAGGCGCTCCAGTTTTTCATCCGGCAGCCCATGCTCCAGGATGCTGTCCGGTCTTTCGGGGTTGAAGCGGGCGCGGTTTTTCCGCAGCGATTCTTCATAGGTGACATCGACATACAAACAAGCAGCGAGGCTTAAAATCTCGCGGCTAAGATGCTTGTATGCCGCTTCATACCCGCCATGCTCGCCGCCGCGCGAAAATTCAAGGACTACGGTGTGGTCTTCAGGCGTGTCCCTCTGCCATTTCTCATACTCGAGGGAGAGCCGCTCGATAAGCAAATGCCATAGATCCGTGGTCAGAAAATAGCTGTCGGCTGTCGTGTGCAGTCGAGGTTGATGAAAGACCGTCTCCAGGAGGTGGTCCTCCTCGAACCACGACCAGATCATAGGGAAATCATCCAGGATGTGGAGCGGACCAATATGGAAGCGTGCGATTCGTTCCTCCACAGGCGTCGATTTTAGCGCGTGGATGATCTCGCTTTTCCCGGCAGCCGGTCTTGCGTTGAGGATTAATACTGGGAAGAAGGGCTCTGACATGGTGGTTAAGCTCCTTATATGTTATGGGGATTTTCACGACATTCCTCGGTGGCGTCAAGTGTACGTTGGGATTATGAGCCGCGGCGCCGTCATGATAGAATGCCCTATTACGCCAAAACAACTCCAATCATCACCGTCGAAGATTGAAAACCCCGACTCGAAGATAGATTATTAGATGAGAGTGAGGCGAATTTGTCCGGCTCCCCCGAGTGCATTTTTTGTGAAATCGTTTCTGGACAATCAGAAGTCAGTATCGTGTTTAGGGACGAACAGGTGACGGTCTTTATGGATATTCACCCTGTTAATCCGGGCCACTTACTCGTCGTCCCCAACCGGCATGCATCGGGCATTGAGGATGTGCCCGAAGCCGTTTGCGCGCGAATGTTCATCGTCGGCCGGCGGATGGCCAGGGCATTGCGACAATCCGGCTTGCGCTGCGAGGGTGTTAATCTGTATCTCGCCGATGGCGCAGCCGCAGGGCAGGACGTTTTTCACAGCCATTTACATGTCATTCCCCGTTTCCCGGGCAATCCCGGAAGTTTACATCTGAAAGCGGATTTTTCAGCGGCGGCCTCTCGCGATGAATTGGACGTACAAGCGGAGGCGATACGCAACTCGCTTGATTCGGCAGGTGCGGGGACTAAAGCTTGAGAATCTCGACGTAAAACGTCGATAATAGGAGAAACTATGGGAAGTATTCAAAACGTCTGCGTCTACTGCGGCTCCAGCGATAAAATAAACGCTGAGTATCTTCAGGCGGCGGTCGAAATGGGCGCTGCACTTGTCGAGCGGGACTTGAGACTCATCTACGGGGGAGGCGGTACGGGCATGATGGGAGCGCTCGCAGACGCAGTGCTCGAGAGCGGGGGCGAAGTTATCGGCATTATTCCAACGATGTTTGAAACACCTGAGCTTCTCCACACCGAGTTAACAGAGTTGATCGTGGTTGATGATATTAATACACGCAAGACGCGCATGGCTGAGATGTCCGACGCCTTCGTCGCCCTCCCCGGCGGGTTCGGAACCTTCGATGAGTTATTTGAGATACTCACCTGGTCACAGATCGGCTTGCACAGAAATCCCATCGGAATACTGAATACGCTGGAATACTTCACCCCGCTTTTAGCCGTTATCGAACATGCTCGGCAAGAGGGGTTCATCTACAATGAGCACATCGAGCTGCTGATAACCGAATCAGATTCACAGGCCTTATTAACCCGCATGGAAGAGTTTGAACTCCCTCAAAATCTCGAGAGGTGGGTGCAGCGCCCGGAAGAGCACTAAAAGGGGGTCAGGCGAGATAACCCATAATATTTCGTAGATCGGTTTAAGGATTTTTGGTGATGGCAGACCCCATTCGCATGCTCCATTTCGCCGATAGTCACATCGGCATGGAGAACTACGGGAAGATCGACCCCAATACAGGAACATCGAGCCGGGTGCGCGATTTTCTAGACCGGCTGGATGAAGTCGTGGATTACGCCATAGATCATGGGGCTGACCTGGCGGTTTTCGCCGGGGACGCGTTCAAGGACCGCAGTCCCGACCCCACCCAACAGCGCGAATTTGCGAAGCGAATAAAGCGCCTGGCGGATGAGATGCCGACACTGCTGCTTGTTGGCAACCACGACATGCCGGGCATGATGGTGAAGGCCAACAGCCTCGATATATTTCGCGCCCTGGACGTCCCCGGGGTGATTGTTGGTTACAAAGACGACGGCCAGGTTGTGCAGACGGCGCATGGCCCCATCTTCCTGGCCTGGATGCCTTACCCAATGCGCAATCGCTTGATGTCCTGGCGGAAATACCAGGGAAAATCCATAGAGGAGCTGAATCAAGGATTGCGAGCGGAAGTGGCGAGCCGCTTGGCGGTGCTGACGAAAGAAGCGGCTGTCCAGGAAATGCCGCGCGTCTTCGTCGGCCACTTCACAGTTGAAGCGGCGAAGTTCGGTTCGGAGCGGTCAGTTATGCTGGGGGGTGACCTCCCCATCTTGAAATCGATGGTGGCTGACCCGGTTTGGGACTACGTCGCGCTTGGGCATATCCACAAGCATCAGGATCTTAACCCTCAAGGATATCCGCCTGTCGTTTACAGCGGGTCGCTCGAGCGGATCGATTTTGGTGAGGAGGGCGAAGAGAAAGGGTTTTGCTGGGTTGAGCTGCAGCGCAGTGAGACCACCTGGTCCTTTGTTCCCGTGAACGCCCGACCGTTTCGAACCATTAGCATCGACGTCCGCTCCGAGGAGGATCCGACCGCCGTGGTTGTCGATGCCCTGGAAAGGGCAGAAACCGAGGGCGCTGTTATTCGTCTGCAAGTTCAATTGCGCACCGATCAGATCCCGGGCTTGCGGGAACGAGAGATCGAAGGAGCGCTGGAAGATACGACGAGCTTCATAGTCGCGCGCGAAATTGAAGACGAGGCACGAGCCCGGCTCGGAGAACTATCGCCGGAAACACTCGCTCCTCTCGAGTTGGTCGAGCGTTATTTTGAGAGCCGTGACGTTGATCCTGAAAGATTGAAAGCGCTTCTGGCGAAGGCCGGAGAGCTGCTGGAATGATTTGTATACCCAATGATCCCTGTTGAATTAGAGCTCCGCAACTTCCTCGCTTATCGCGATCCAGCTCCCTTGAATTTTCAAGGCATCCATGTTGCCTGTTTGGCCGGCGAAAACGGTGCAGGGAAATCCTCTCTGCTTGATGCCATCACCTGGGCGTTATGGGGTAAGGCACGCAGCAACAGCCCGGATGATCTAATCCATCAAGGTCAGACTGAAATGCGCGTGGCGTTGACCTTTACGCAGGGTGATGATCGCTTTCGCGTCATCCGCCAGCGGAAGACCGGGAAGCGCGGCAGTTCTCTGCTGGAATTCCAGGCGTGGAATTCGGAAGTTGACGGTTGGCAAGGGATAGCAGAAGCAACGATCCGTGAAACTCAAGCGAAGATCGACGGCCTGATCCGGCTTGACTACGAAACCTTCGTGAATTCGGCTTTTCTCCTTCAGGGGCGGGCTGATGAGTTCACCACAAAAACTCCGGCGCAGCGCAAACAGGTCCTAGCGAATATCCTGGGCTTGTCTGTGTGGGATAAGTATGAGGATATAGCCAAGCAGCGGATATCCACGACGCGGGCGGAGATCGAGCGTCTCGATGGGCGTTTAGAGGAGATCGAACGAGAACTTGCCCAACGTGAAGACTACGAACAGGAGCTAAAATCCTCCGAACTCATGGCGAGCGAGAAAGCTGCAGAACTGGAGGCGGCGGAGAAAGAATGGGCGAGCCTGGAGGGGACGCGCTCTGAACTTGTGGCTCTCCAGCGTCAGATCGACGACCTCACGCGGCGAATTACCTCTCGAGAGAGCGAACTCTCTGAAGCGCAGAAGGAACTTAAAGAGGCTGACGCTCAAGCCGATCAAGCTGCAGTTACGGGAGCGCTGGATGAGGTCCGGAAAGCACTCGCGCATCTCGAACCACTGCAGATCCGGTTGAAAGAATTGGACGTTGAGCGGGAGAAACGCACAAAGGATGCCGCGAATCTGCGCGGCGCCAATGATGCGCTTGCCCCGCAGACAGAGCCGATTAAGAAACGCATCGAAACATTGCATGGTGCAACGGAGCCAGTATGTCCGACGTGCGGGCAACCCCTTACGGATGAGCATCGCCAGGATCTCATCGCCGATTTAGATGTTGAGGTGGCAGATCGGCGAAAGCAGTACAGCGAGAATCGCAGTCGGATCACCGAACTTGAAACAAACCTAGAGAGTCTTTCTAGCGAGCGAAAATCCTTAAACAATCAACTTTCCGATCAAGCGGCGCTGCAAAAACGAGCAGGGGAGCTTGAGACGATGCTATTGCACGCCGATGAAGCCAAGCGCAGAGCTGATGGGCTGCGCGAGCGCCTCAAGCGCTGGTCCAGCGAACTCGATCAAGACCAGACGCAAAGATCAGCCCTTGAGGAGCAGGCGCAAGTTTGTGAGAAGAGATTGCGGGCTGCATCAATCACACAGAAGGAAATCGATGAGCTACGGCAGGTGAAACGATTGGCCGATGAGCGCGTTGGAGGTGCCCGTCAAAAACTTGCCGCGTTAGTTTCATTTGAGGGGCAACGACAGGAGCGTTTGCGCGAGCGGGAGCAGAAGGCAGAGGATTTGAGCCTTTTCGAGGATTTAAGGTTGGCTTTTGGTAAACGCGGTGTTCCAGCGATGATCATTGAGACGGCTGTCCCGGAGCTTGAGAGAACGGCGACAGAGCTACTCTCCCGTATGACGGATGGTCGAATGCACTTGCGCATTGAGACACAGCGGGAGATCAAGACCGGCGAACTGCGTGAAGCCCTCGACATCATAATCTCAGACGAACTTGGGAGCCGACCCTACGAACTATATTCGGGAGGGGAGGCCTTTCGCATTGACTTCGCTCTGCGCATCGCTCTTTCCCGGCTGCTTGCCCGCCGCGCCGGCGCACAACTGCGCAGCTTGTTTATCGACGAGGGTTTTGGGACCCAGGACGCCCGCGGTCGGGAGCATCTGGTTTCAGCGATCAACAGCATCCAGGATGATTTCGATCTGATCTTGGTGATCACTCACATCGCCGAACTAAAGGAGGCGTTCCCGGTGCGGATCGAAGTGACAAAGACATCTGAAGGATCGGTTTATCAGATCGCGTAGTCGCACCGAGAGTGTCAGAACTTCGGTCTATCATTGAATTATCTGAGCGGCTCTATGGTAAGCGTGGGGCCGCGGATCTTAAAAGATGCTAGGTTTCCGATGTGATCTTCAGGTCAGTCCTGTGAGGTTTCAAGATCAACGGGGAGCCAAACGAAGAAACATGAACCTTTCCCAGGTTTTCCTTCGCTGGACACAGTGATGTGACCGCCGTGGCGGTGGACGATCTCGTTACATATCGCTAAACCCAAACCCGTTCCGGGCGCACCCGTCGATTTGCTAGCAGAACCCCGATAAAAGCGTGTAAAGATATCAGATTGTTCTTCAAGCGGGATGCCCAGCCCCGAGTCTTCGACCTCCACAACGATCCATTCGCCGGAAGCATCTGTTTCAGCGTGGGTGCGAAGGCTGATCACACCGCCATCCTGAGTGTAGTTCATCGCATTGGTCAGGAGATTTGTAAACACCTGGCTGAGCAAGCGTTCATCACCCTGGATTTCGGGCAAGTCAGAAGTAGTCATTATTTCAAGCTGTAATCCTTGCTTCGCGGCGAGAGATCTTCGATCCTCTGCAAGGGAGCGAAGTAGACCATTCACATTCATGGGTCTTCGGTAGAGCTGGGTGGTGCCAACGTCGATGCGCGAAAGCGAGAGTAAATCGTCGATGAGATTCGCCAGACGATCGCTCTCCCGTGAAAGAGTTTTTAAGTAACGCTCTATTTTACCCCTATCTTTAACACGGGCGATAAGATCGAGATACAACCTGATGTTAGTCAGCGGCGTGCGCAGCTCATGCGATACATCAGAAACGAATCGCGATTTTAAGCGGTCAATTTCCTTCAGCGCGCTGATGTCATGGTAGACACTCACGTAGTTAATGACCGTCCCCATCGGGCTCAGGACGGGAGTGATCGTCAGTGCCGCTTCATATAATGACCCATCTTTCCGCCGGTTGGTGATTTCGCCCTGCCAAATTTTTCCCTGTGAACAAGCCTCCCACATGTTGGCGTAAAATGTATCATCGTGTATGTCGCTGTTGATGATGTCGGGGTTCTTTCCGAGAGCTTCATTAAAGGAGTACTTGTTCAACCGCTCCCAGGCAGGGTTGACGAATTGAATCACCGCCTCAGCGTCTGTAACCATGACTGCGTCGCCGATATGCCCGAGGATGGCGTCCAGCCGATCGCGCTCGGCTTTAAGTGCTTCTTCGAGGTCCATT